>CAYYGZ010000062.1:6636-20451 GCA_964471275.1 uncultured bacterium
CTTCCGATCTTCAGTCTGAATCGTAAAGCGATCGAGTTGCTGAGGCCTGGAGGCATTCTGGTTACGGCGTCCTGCTCTACGCAGATCGACTACGAGTCATTCTTCACAATCGTCAAGCACGCTGCCTCTGCGGCCGGGCGGAATGTACAGATCGTGAAGTCACATCTGCAGGCGGTAGATCATCCGTCTCCGGTGTCGTTCCCGGAGGGGCGGTATCTGAAGTGTTTGTTTGGGGTCGTGAGTTGAATCAGGGGAGACGGCGAAAGGCAGGGGAAGGGCGAAGGGGGATGGGGTGTAGGGGGTGGGTGAGACGGGGAAGGCGGCCCTCGCCCGGCTGGCGCTGACCTCTCCCGCTGGCGGGAGAGGGGGCAACCTGGCTTCAGTAAGGTTATTTCAATGAGTGTTGTGGGTTGGCAATCTGTTGCGGAGCCGTCCGGGCGGTATCCGGCGTGTCATTGCTCTGTGATTACGGAACTGGACACGGGTGACATACTGGTGGGATACTACGCCGGCAGTGGTGAGGCGCGTCCGGATGCGGCGTGGGTGATGACTCGTCGTCGGCCCGGGGAGCGAACGTTCGGGCCGCTCAGTGTTGTTGCGGATACTGATGGGAAGCCCGAGGGGAACGGGGTTCTGCACCAGAATGCCGATGGCACGCTCTACTGTGTTTACGGGACGATGCACGGACGACTGATCGGGAAGGCGGGGCCGGGTGTTCGGTGGCGGACCTGTGACCTCCGGATGAAGCGATCCGATGATTGTGGATTCACGTGGTCAGACGTGCGTGTGATCGATGAGCGGTGGGGAAATGTGCCGCGCTGCAAACCCATCCGGCTGCACAATGGTGACCTGCTGTTTGGTGTCGAGTATGACGATGGGAACTCACGGATCTGGCGGAGCGGGAACTCCGGATCGAGCTGGGAGATGTGTGGGTGCATTTTCGGGAGCCAGAACCAGCATCCGGCACTGGTCGAGCGATCGGACGGGTCTGTTCTAGCGCTGCTGCGGCCTTGCGGCGGTCAAGGGCGTATCCTGCAGAGCGTTTCGGCTGATGGCGGACGTCGCTGGTCACCGGCCACGCTGACGGTGCTTGTGTCACCGTTCGCCGGACTGGACGCGGTTCGGCTGCGTGACGGACGCTTTGTCGTGATCTACAACAGCAATCCGAGCGCGCGAAACCCCCTCACGATCGCCATCAGTGAGGATGAGGGCCGATCCTGGCCGGTGATACGAGATTTTGTGATGGGAGAGGGGCAGTTTCACTACCCGGCGATGACCCTGTATGGGTAGGGGCGACTACTGGTGAGGTTTACTAAAAAGCGACGCACTATCTATCAGGTTGTGTTTTAATTATAATGGCTCGTGGGTTCAGGGAAGGCATTGCGGTGGGAGGGTGGGCAGCGGAAGCGAGATTGATGCTGTGTCTTTGCAGCAAGTGAAAAGCCTTGAGTGGCCTGGGGCTGAAGGCACTGCGCTTGTGTCAGATTTCGTCGGCGCGGATTCAACGACTTGCTATGTCATCAACGATCGTCCCTCGATACGACCTGCATATCCGCTGGTGTCTCCAGAACCATAAGACGACTCGTCACGAGGTCACTCGGGATGAACGATGACGTGCAATGTCGGTGAGGTCACGCCTTGCTGAGATTAGCGGATGAAGAGAACGGGCCAATTATTCATGAGCGAGAGTGCGAAGGCGCCGCCCGTTAGAACCAGCAGACCCAGCGCAAAGAGTGTCACGGTGCGTGTTTCCTTGTAGGCGGCCCCGCTTACCAGTGCCTGTGATGCGATCCAGCCCCCGATGAATCCTCCGAGATGGGCGATGTTGTTTACTCCGCTCATCATGAACCCGAAGATGAACATCAAGATTGCCCACTGCCAGAGCTGTCGTGTCATCATCGCGGCTACGCTGCCCTGGTGATTACGTCCATACACAATCAGCGCTGCCAGCAATCCGAATATCGCTCCCGATGCGCCTATTGTCTGTGCACCTGACAGGAGGTTCGACAGGATAAAACCTACGACACCGCCCACGGTAAAGATGATGAAGAATCGGGCGGGACCATACAGGTTTCCGACCTCGGGTCCCAGTTGGCGGATCCACATGAAATTGAAGATGATGTGGAGCAAGCTCCCGTGGAGGTAGATCGCCGTGATGCTGGTCCACCAGCCACCCCCATAGCCGGTCATGCCGAGAAGGATCAGGGGACGGCGCCCGGGACTGAGCATACCGAAGATGCCGCCCTGTGTGGTCAGAGCGGCACCAAGGTCGAGGACGAGTGACAGGACGTAGAGCGCGATACAGGCTGTCGGGATCAGAGATAGGATATCTATCTGCTGACCGAATATCCTGCTGATGTAAGGTCCCAGACCGAACAGGTTCGGATGTTTTGCACCACAGATCGGGCACGCTTTCTCTTCCGTGCTGATCAGGTTACCGCAGCTCGGGCAGACCATAGATGTGGGTCGTTGCATAGTTGATCCTGTTTGGGTCAAGAACCTCAGTTTCAAACTCTTTAAGGCAGAGGACGCTGAGAGCGCAGAGGAAAGAAAGGTTACAGGGCAGAGGAGGGCCGAAATCTCGCCTCACACGCTGTGGCCTGGGGAAACCTGCTGCGCAAACCCAGAAGGAATTCAGTTGGCCTTGGGACTCGTTAGGCTTTGTCGGGTCAAGGTCGGGGAGAGGCCTGATCCCCTGGGTCCTGGCTCAATTCGCGATCTGATCCCAGTTGTCGAGGAGGAGCGACAGACCTTCGAGAAGCCGTGTCATGTCGGCTTCGGTTGTCATACCCATGGCGGCGATGCGGATGTAACCGTCAGCAGTCGATCCGTATCCCGGGGCGATCTGGGCATTGAGGTGCTTCACTGCCGCTGCGGTCAGGCCGGGACCGGTCACGCCCTCCGGCACGGAAATGGTGCTCAGGGTGGGGCTCTCGAAGCCGGGTTTGGATAGGAGCGTCAGTTTGCGCTGGGCAGCCCACGTGTGCTGTAATCCCGTCACCGCAGCGTGCCGCTCGAATCGGGCACTTCCTTCGTTCTGCATCTCCTTCAGTCTTGCGGTTATACACTTGAGTGTCAGGTCGGCTACAGTCATCGGCGTCTGGTGCTTTTCTGCACGCGACACCCACTCGACCATGTCAAGAACATATCCGCGATCCTCGACCGTCTCGGAAAGCTGCATCGCCCGGTCGGATACGACCATGACGGAACCGATCGTCGGTATCGAGAAATCCTTCTGCAAACTCCACAGGTAATAGTCAGGTTTGAGTGTCTTGATACGCACATCCACGGCACCCGCGATGCTGACGGCGTCGATAGCGATCAGTGTGTTCGAATTTTCCGATCGAATGACATCGCACAAACCCTCGACATCGAGCGAAACACCAGTCGATGTCTCGTTGTGGATCAGCAGAACGAGATCATACCCATTGGACAATTCTGCCCGCAGACAGTCAGGAGAGATGCCGTCTCCCCAGTCGGCCCCGAGGATGTCGATCTGTCTCCCCAGATCGGAGAAGACCTGACCCCAACGTTTGGAGAAGGACCCGATATCCAGGCCGAGCGTTCGGAAGTTCCGCGGTGTGTTGTTGGCGACCATTTCCCAGTTGTAGCTTCCCGTGTGGCCGAATATCAGGGGACGGTATGTGTCGGGAATCTGGAACAGGGAACGGAGCAGCGATTCTGTTTCTGCGTAGCAGATCTTGAACTCGGACGCGCGGTGGGTGTAGGTTGCGCAGTAGTCGGACAAGACCTGGCGAACCGCCGGTGAGAGCTCGTGCGGACCGGGGGCAAAGAGGCGGAGGTCCGGGAAAGCGAGTCGCTTGAGCTGCTCTGACAGATCGGCGTTCAAGAGTGAGGCTCCAGAAATAACAAAGCCCGCTAAACTCGACTGTCTAGCGGACTCTTGCTGATTTTATGGAGCGGGAAACGGGGCTCGAACCCGCGACATCCACCTTGGCAAGGTGGTGCTCTACCAGCTGAGCTATTCCCGCTCTTTTATGCCGTAGAATGATGAACGAAACTACAAAAGTGAGGCATGGGTGTCAAGAGAAAGTCAAGTTTTACAGGGCCTCTGGGCCGCGATGAGGAGGCTAGCGGGTCTCTACCGCGGGGTCGATCTGGCCACCGTTCAGGACGTCCTAAATCGGACTCCATTACCGCCTTGTGGTTGGCCAGCGCCTCGGCGATCTCGTCGAGATTGACCTTCACGAGTGCACTCGGCAACCCGAGGAGGCGCTTTCCGCCGGCATCCGTCTGGCCGGTCTGATCTAGGATCTGATTTACAACTGCAAGGAGATTCATGTCGAGTATGCCGCAGCGACTGACTTCTACACAAGGCGTTGTATTGACAGCACTTGGAGTGTCGAAAGTATAGTGTTGTCGGTCATTGTTGTCAATTCCGAGTAAGTCCCTGCAGGGCGGTCCCGTTGACAGCCATCGCCGCGCCGATTATACTTCGCGCCGACGAAACGGGAGAAGGTCTGCGGCTCTCGAGTCGCTCCTGGCAGGCGCCCTCCGTCAACAGATTGGGTGCCTCTACTTATGTAGCCTATGAAGGGATCCTGTGGCTGACTACGCGGTTGGGATAGATATCGGAGGCACCTTCACGGATGTCGTGCTGCAGGATGCGCAGACCGGTGGTCTGAAAGTTGCGAAGATTCTGACCACAACTTCGGACCCTTCAGAAGGCGTTCTTGCGGGTATGCGAGCTTTGCTTGCCGGGTCCCGAATCGAACCAGGTGACATCCGTCGCGTCATTCACGGCACGACCCTTGTAACGAATGCCCTGATCGAGCGGAAGGGAGCAAGAACCGGGTTGATCACGACCCGCGGATTTCGGGATGCGCTCGAAATCGGGCGAGAAGGTCGATATGATATCTACGATCTCAGGATGCAGTTGCCAGAGCCGCTGGTAGAGCGCAGGTTGCGATTCGAGGCCGACGAGCGGCTCAACCCGGATGGCAGCGTCAGGGAATCCCTTGATCTGACCAGCCTGGGCCGGGTGTGCGAGAAGCTTGCTGAAGCAGAGGTTGAGGCTGTCGGGGTGTGCTTTCTGCACGCCTACGCGAACCCAGATCACGAAGTGTCGGCGAAATCTGTCCTTGAAGAGAAGCTTCCAGGTTGCACGATCTCACTAAGTTCGGAGGTCGCTCCGGAACTTCGCGAATACGAGCGCACGTCCACTACGGTGGCGAACGCATATGTCCAGCCCCTGATCCGACGGTATCTGGCGAGGCTCGAGGAGGGGCTACAGGAGATTGGCCTGCAAGCTCCGCTGCACGTGATGCTGTCGAACGGGGGCAGCTGTTCTGTCGAAACGGCCAGCCGGTTTCCCGTTCGTCTTGTAGAATCCGGACCGTGTGGGGGGGCGCTGGCTGCGGCGGAATGGGGACGCCGAGCCGGGCTCGAGCAGATCCTGGCTTTCGACATGGGGGGGACGACAGCGAAGGCGATTCTGTCTGCAGATGGCGACTTCCCGATCACGACCGAGTCCGAGGTGGCCCGCGTCTATCGATTCAAGAAGGGATCCGGTCTGCCCTTGCTGGTTCCCGTTCTGGATATGATCGAGATCGGCGCGGGTGGGGGAAGCATCGCGCACCTGAACGCGATGGGCCTACCGGCAGCAGGTCCGGAAAGTGCGGGATCCTCCCCAGGGCCTGCCTGTTATGACCAAGGCGGGAAGGAGCCGACCGTAACGGACGCGGGCTTGGTGCTCGGCTACCTCAATCCGGATTATTTCCTTGGTGGCGAGATGACGCTTCATTGCGACCTTGCCGAGGGTGCCCTTGCCTCCGTGGCAGCGGAGTTTGGTGGGGACGCCACTGCAGCTGCCCTCGGCATCCATCAACTGGTAAACGAAAACATGGCAAATGCCGCTCGCGTTCACGCAGCGGAGCGAGGAATCGATCTGCGCGATTATGCCCTCGTAGCCACAGGCGGAGCTGGTCCCGTCCATGCCTGCGGCGTGGCATCACGTCTGGGTGTTTTGAGTGTCTTGATTCCGCCGATCGCGGGTGTGGGTTCTGCCTTCGGTCTGCTGCTGGCACCCATCAGTTTTGATTACGCGAGAAGCTACGTGACACGCGTCGAGGATCTGGACCTTGTGGCACTCGAGCGGATGCTGACCGAAATGACGGCTGCCGGTGAAGATGTCGTGCGCAAGGCGGGTGTGCCCAAAGAAGATGTGAACCGCACTTGCGCGGCGGATGTGCGTTATGTCGGCCAGGGGCACGAAATCCGAGTCGGGCTGCCTGATCAAAGGTTTGACGACGCTTTCGGGGAGAGGCTGGTCCGGTCTTTTGAGGCGGAGTACACACGTCTGTTCGGCCGGATCTGTGCTGGTGTGCCAATCGAGATCATTCACTGGCGAGTCACCGTCAGCGGACCCGCGGGGCATCCGGCCGTATCGTCCCGGGATCAAAGCAAGCGTCGCGAGTCAACGGCTCGCCTCGTGACGTTTGATCGTTCCGGGGCCATGGAGACCCCTGTGTACGATCGGTATGGCCTGATCGAGGGCAGGATTCCAGGACCCGCAATCATCGAGGAAGCCGAGTCGACGGCCGTTGTCCCCCCGGACTGGGATGCAGATGTTCTGAAGGACGGTTCACTTCTCCTTACGAGGAGGCCCACTCTTTGAACACAAGATCGCTAGATCCGGTGTCCTTCGAAGTGTTTTGGCGTCGGCTGATCTCGATCGTGAACGAACAAGCTGCAGCGTTGATGCACGCGTCCTTCACGACCGTTGTACGCGAGGCCGGGGATCTATCTGCCGGCGTGTTCGACGCAGAGGGCAAGATGCTTGCCCAGGCGGTAACGGGTACGCCCGGGCACATCAACACGATGGCAACGTGCGTCCGACATTTTGCGAAGAAGCATCCGTTGGAAACGCTGAAGCCGGGGGACAGCCTGCTGACGAACGATCCGTGGTTGGGGTCGGGGCATCTCCACGATATAACGGTCGTCACCCCCGCCTTCAAGGACGGGCGAGGTGTTGGATGGTTCGCGAACACGTGCCACGCGATGGATATCGGTGGTCGAACGCTCGGGGCCGGCGCGCGACAGGTGTACGAGGAGGGCGTCAACATACCGATCATGTTTCTCTTCAGGGAGGGGAAACTGAACGAGGATCTGATCGGTATTCTGAGAGCGAATGTTCGAGAACCGGATCAGGTTGTCGGCGATCTCTACGCACAACAGGCAGGAAACGATGTCGGGGTGAACAAGCTGATCGAGACGATGATTGAGTATGGTCTCGATACGCTGGGGGATTTGTCCAGCGGGATCCTGGATCGATCGGAGTCTGCGACTCGGGACGCGATCGCAGAGATTCCGAACGGGCGCTATGTCGATGAAGTCTCGATCGACGGATATGACGATCCGCTGCTGATCAAGATTGCGATCGATATCCAGGATCGTGATCTGATTGTCGACTACTCGGGCAGTTCACCCCAGGTCAACTGGGGTATCAACGTCGTCTACAACTACACGCACGCTTACACGACCTATCCGCTGAAATGCGCGATCAGTCCGGAAATCCCGAACAACGAAGGCAGCTTCCGACCCGTGACCGTGAAGGCACCCGAGGGATGCATCCTGAATGCACAGTTCCCGTGCGCGGTCGGGGCGCGGCATCTGGTCGGCCATTTTCTGTCACAGGCCATTTTTGGAGGGCTCTCTCAAGCGCTGCCGGATCGCGTGTTGGCCGATGGCTCTGCAGGTTTGTGGAACACACAGATCGAGGGCGTCGGTCGCGATGGGCGTCGATTTGCCTACATCTTTTTTTCTGCTGGCGGGATGGGGGCGAGTGCGGTCGCGGACGGTCTTTCAGCCACGGCGTTCCCGAGCGGCATACGCGGTGTTCCGGCAGAGGCGATCGAATCGGTTTCTCCCGTTCGTGTGCTGAGGCGTGCGCTCATCCGGGATTCTGGTGGGCCTGGCAAATTCCGTGGCGGCCTCAGCCAGGAGATGGAACTGGTGGTCGACAGCGAGCACCCAGCGCAGCATAGTTGTATGTATGACCGGACCCGATTCGCCCCGCGTGGTTTTCTGGGAGGCGGGGACGGGATGCCCGGAGAGCTGTTTCTGTCGGACGGAACGGCCATCCCACCAAAAGCAACTTACAATCTGGAGCCCGGTATGTCGGTCACACTGAGGCTGCCCGGCGGCGGCGGGTATGGGCAGGCGCATGAGCGCGATCCGCAACGAGTTGCCGAGGATGTCCGACAGGATCGGGTGTCTCCTGAAGCCGCTCACGAAGACTATGGCATCAACATCACTATTGGTGGTAGACCCTCAAGGATCTCCACAGAAGATGAGGAGACAGGTTGAGACACAAAGTTTCGAAAGAGGAGGTTACTGCATACCGAGAGAATGGTTTCGTTGTGATCGATGACTTTCTCACGGAGAGCGAGCTGAATGTCTGGCGTAACGCCGTCGATGAGGCCGTGGAGGCTCGCGGCGAGGCCAGGCTTCCCGGTCAGCAAGGGAAGACATTCACCGGCTCAGATTCGTCGGTCTTCAAACAACGCATCCAGCTGTGGATGGACAATGAGAAGGTCAAGACTCTGATGCTGGATGAGCGTATCGGAAAGATGGCAGCAGATCTGGAAGGCGTCGACGGGGTTCGCATCTGGCACGATCAGGCACTGATCAAGATGCCGTGGGGGAATCCAACGTCCTGGCACCAGGACAACACCAAGTGGTCGTTTTCATCGGATCATTCCACCTCGATCTGGATCGCCCTGGATGACGCAACGCTGCATAACGGGTGTCTCTATTTCATTCCCGGTTCGCATCACAAGCGATACGCAGATGTGGCTACATCGCGCCCGATGTCGGATATCTTCGAGGAGAATCCCGGGTTAAAGTCCGTCGACCCCGTCGCCGCGCCCATGAAGGCAGGAAGCTGCTCCTTCCATAACGGACTCACCGTGCACGGTGCGGGCGCAAACATGACCCGCGGACTCCGCCGCGCCATGACCTGCGCATACATGCCCGACGGGGAGACCTACAACGGGAACAAAAACGTCCTCCCCCTGTCGTATGTGGAGACCCTGTCAGTCGGTGACGTTATTGATAACGATGCCCTGGTGCCGTTGGTCTATTCGGATGACATCGCCAGCTAACCAATGACCGGACATACATTCATTCCGGAGCGCGCGAGGTTTCAGAAATGAACGCTTTCTGGATCGCTATCGCCCTATCGTTTCACGTGTCTGCGCCTTCGCAAGCTGCGAATCTGTATGCGCGGGATGCCAGTCAGTTCGAAAAGTATGTGCATCGTCTCGCCCCCGGAGACACGTTGCAGCTGCACTCTGGTGAAGAGGAGTGGCGCGATGTGAACCTGGTCTTCGAGGGAGAGGGTGAACCGGGACGGCCGATCGTGCTGGCGGCAAAGCAGCCAGGAGGCACGGTCTTCACTGGTAAATCGAAGTTGAGAATCCTGGGGAAACACCTTGTCGTTGACGGGCTGGTCTTCAGGGATGGTGAGCTGTTGGGCGGGAGCGTTATAGCAATCGGTTCAGGCAGGGGAGCGTCGGCCCAGGACTGCCAATTGACGAACACCGCAGTCATCGATTACAACCCGGCTGATCGCAACGTCAACTATAAGTGGGTGTCGGTTTACGGGAAACGGAACCGGGTCGATCACTGCTATTTCAAAGGGCAGGATCACATTGGCCAGTCCGTCGTGGTATGGTTGAATGGCGAGCCGAGCGATCACCGCATCGATCACAACTTCTTCGCCGGGCGACCCCGCCTGGGTCAAAACGGTGGCGAAACAGTCCGGGTCGGCACCAGTGCCCGATCGATGGAAAATTCCCGAACAGTCATCGAGGACAATCTGTTTCAGGATTGCGACGGCGAGGCAGAGATCATTTCGATCAAGTCTTGCGAGAATATAGTGCGGCGGAATTCATTTGTCGCGTGCTCGGGTGCCCTGACCCTGAGGCACGGAAACCGGAACCGTGTAGAGGGGAACTGGTTCGTCGGGAATGGCAAGGCCAGGTCGGGCGGCGTGCGCGTGATCGGGGAAGACCACATCGTTATCAACAACCACTTCGAGGATCTGTCAGGTAGGGGAGGCCGGTCGGCGATTTCGATCATGAACGGCGTCCCGGATGCGCCGCTCACCAGCTATTGGCAGGTGAAGGGCGGATTGATCGCTCACAACACATTGATCGACTGCGCGTCACCGTTCGATATCGGGTTTGGTGCCGGCGGTCGAGGTCGAACGCTTCCACCCACTGGTATGCGGATTGCCGCCAACCTGGTGAAGACGACAGGGAAAGAAGAGATCGTCGTGCGGGACGCAAGTGCAAACGTCGAGTGGGCTGAGAATGTCTGGGCAGGTGAAGGCGAGCCGGGCATCGGTGGATTCTTCAGGCGGGAGCTCGCCTTCACGAAAGGCCGCTTGCTGAGCTCGCCCGACACCTATACCTCGCTCAATATCCCTGTGGGTGAGTCGAGTGTGATGAATGATATTGATGGACAACTACGCAAAGGTGGCGTGGCTGGGAGTGATGTGGGGGCAGATACGCCGGTGCGGCATACACCGCCGACTCCGCGTAGCGTAGGCCCTGAATGGATGCGGTGAGATAAGGAGCTATACGATGAAGATGGCATTTACAACGCTGGGGTGCCCGGCGTGGGATCTGGATACGGTCATAGAAAAGGGAAGCACCTTTGGTTACGCCGGTGTTGATTTTCGGGGCATACAGGAGGAAATCGACGTCACCAAGCTGCCGGAGTTCAACTCGGGCATCGCGGAGACAAAACAGAAACTGGCAGATGCAGATCTGGCAGTTTGTGGGATCAGTTCGAGTCTGAAGGTCTGTGACGCCTCGGTGACGGAGGCCAATCTCGAGGAAGCGAAACGCACGATTCCGATTGCCGCAGAGCTCAGTGTACCGAACATCCGCGTCTTTGGCATGGGGAACCCCGAAGAAAACACGAAAGAAGCGCTTGCGGCCGTCGGCGCAGGGATGATGGAGCAGGTGCTGGCTCTCGATGGTGCTGATCAGTTCAAGTGGGTATTCGAGACACACGACCACTGGATCAAATCGGAAGACTGCAAGCTGCTTCTCGACAAGGTGACGGTTCCGATCTTCGGCGCGCTCTGGGATGTGGGGCACACGACGAGAGTTGAGGAAGAGGATCCCGCAGATACGCTGACCGCCCTGGGTGATCGCATCTTTTACACACACGTGAAGGATGCCGTCCACGATCCGGATCAGGAAAACGCGATGAAGGATGGCTGGAAGTATGTCCCACCCGGTACCGGACAGCTGCCTCTCGAGCGGGCGCTAAATCTGCTGAAGGATCGTGGTTACGATGACTACGTGATGTTCGAGCACGAAAAGCGGTGGCATCCGACATTGCCTGAGCCGGAGGCTATTATGCCGGCGTTTGTGGAGTGGTTTAGGGGGTTGGGGCTCTAGAAGACCGGGTGGGGGGGTGGAAAGGCTGGTTCGTATAGCACGGGTTCATATTGGCCCCCTGAATGAGTGAGACCTCCTATAGTGTTGTAATCATAAGGGGGTGTCCTTGGCACGAGATCCGAAGTTCACTGAAGAACAGAAGTATGAAATAGCGGTAGAGCTCGTTTCAGGAATGCTGTCGCATTCAGAGATATGCCGTAAGTGGGACATAAGTCCGACGTATGCGTACAAATTGAAGGATCGGGCTCTCGATCTTCTTCGTCCGGGAATGGGACGTCCGACCGGTAAGCCCGATGCGCAGGCCCTCGCTATTCATGCGCTAAAAAAACACGAAGTCGTTGAAGGCTGCGTGCGAGTTGCGTCGATCAACGGGTCTGAGTGTCAGGCGTCTCTGTCGCCGTCCTCTTTGTCCCAAGCGTGTTGAGCGTATGTGGCCTCTTCGTCCGAACCAAGCCTGGCAGATCGATATGGCCAGCTTTCAGCGTTCGGACCTCAGGCCTGTGTATCTGGTGAACATCATAGACTGTTACACACGCCCGCTCGTGGGGTGACACGCCAACGATCGGTGTAAGGTATCAGACTGGAGCAGTGCTGTTCGCCCGGCTCTTGAATTCCGTGGGTTGCGAACTAAGGAATCGTGTTCAGACCTGGTTCTACGGAGCGAGAAGCAGAAGAGTGAAGTCAGGGACAGGTTAGGCCAGATTTCAGTGCGTAGAGGAGGGGTATGCTTGATTGATGTGCTGCTAATCGGGGGGAAAGGGAACATCGGATCGGGGTTGCGGACCTATCTGCCGAGACTGAATCCGGACTATCGGGTGACGTCGGTGGATTTGCCTGGTGCGATGGATCGGGCAACGGATCCGGATGCGCACCGGTTGTTTGTGGATCTCGATGTGACGGATGACGATTTTGGGTTGCGGCACGCGCTCGATGGACGCGATCTCGTGGTTTACCTGGCCCGAAAGGGTGGTCTCGGCGAGATGAACGGGATGACCGATCGCGTCTTTACGGCGGTGATGGAGGTTTGCCCGGATGCCCTGATTGTCGGGTCGAGCTCGGTTCACGCGACCGGTGGCGCCTACTTTCCTTTCAAGAAGGAACCCTACGCGTCCATCGCGGAGCGTCGGTTCGATGATGTCGATCCTTGGCCGGAGCGTCTGCCTGCAACGCTGGACCCGTGCCCAACGGGAGACTACGGGCTGGAGAAGGCGTATGTGGAGGCGTGGTGCCAGCGCCTCGGGGCGGTCGGAAAGAGCGCGGTGGCTGCGAGATGGGGAGGGATCAACACGCAGAACGCGATGACATCGGAGGTCGCGTTCTTCACGGTATGGTGTCATCAGGAGGATGCAGCACGGTTTGTGGATGCGTGCTTCAAAACACATCGGGCCGGGACGCTGCGGAGCGGGGCGCACTATTACGTGATATCAGACAACACCTACAGCATCTTTGATATCGAGACGGCGAGGGAAGAGATTGGGTATGTACCGGAGCACGATGCGGAGGTGTTCTATGATGAACCGATCGGGAGCTAGCCTCAGTTCGACAATCTCTAACCGCAGAGGACCCTTCGTCAAGCTCAGGACAGGCGCTGAGAGCGCAGAGGATTCAAGGGTGACCGGTCTCTGTCAGGCCGAAGCGTTACCTCATTTGTTTGGGCGTGCGAGATGGACGGTATAGATCAGTGCCAATGGCACAGGATTTCACGAACGCGACACCGGACAGTAACCAGCTAATCATCAGCCAATCACCCAAAACAGGGGTGGCAAGAGGAGAGTCGTATGCGGTTGATCTTGATCGGGACGGAATACTCGGGTAAGACGACGTTGTGTCAGGGGCTTATGGACTGGGGACACGCGAACGGGATCCACCATCATCTGGATGATCATTTCTCGATCCCCGATTGTCAGATGCTGAAGTCGGAGGAGCATCAGGAGATTATGACCGGGCTTCCAGAAGCGCTGAAGGAGCGGTTTCAGCGCTTCCAGATCGCGTATCACGTCCGACTGATCAATAAGTATGAACACATCGTGCTGGGCGGTTTTCACATTGAGGAGGCCGTTTACGGACCCAAGTACTACTATCCAGAGATCGGGAGGCTGGCGGAGACACCGCGGGCATGGGAAGCGGGGATGCCCGAGGATACGGTGCTGGTCCACCTGACGGCGACGCGTGATGTGATCGCGAAGCGGATGAAGGAAGACCCTCATACCTACCAGGTGGTTCCGGAAGCGGATATCGAGGAGATGCAGACGGCGTTTGATCAGGAATACCGGAAGACGTGGATTATGCGGAAGTTTGCGATCGACACTTCGGAGATGCAGCCGGGAGAGCTGGTGGATACGTTTTTGAAGGAATCGATTTCGCATCTGGATACGAG
>CAYYGZ010000063.1:0-19671 GCA_964471275.1 uncultured bacterium
CCATCACATGCACGATCCACGCATCGCAGCGTGGAGAGGAGGTGAACCGATGCCCAACAAGGCAAACTTGATTGACTCGATTGCCAGCGCAGCCGACCTTTCTAAGGCACAGGCCGGAGCCGTTCTTGACGCACTGCTCGGCGATATTTCCGCCGCACTGTCCAAGGGTGAGCGCGTTGCCATCGCCGGCTTTGGCACGTTCCAGATCAGCGAGCGCGCCGCTCGGCAGGGCCGTAACCCGCAGACGGGTGCGACGATCCAGATCGCGGCTAGCAAGAATGTGCGTTTTAAGGCCGGAAAGCAACTGAAGGACGCTGTAAACTAAAACGTCTTCTACCCAGACGTTGTCGGGAGCCCCGGAGTCTGCCACTCCGGGGCTTTTCGTTTGTGGGGGAGGACGGGCAGATCCCGGACGAACTGCGATAACCCCATTTAATTGTCATGAAATGTTCCTGAAATGTTCCCGAAACATACGAGGCATAACTTACGCCTTCAGCATCGATTAAGCAGAAGCTAAAAACTTTAAAAACAAGAGCTTAAAATGAATCAGTGCAGCAGGGACTACGTTATCAGTGCAGCAGAGGAACACCAGGTCAAGTTTATCCGGCTCTGGTTCTCCGATATTCTCGGCCTCCTCAAGAGCGTCGCCATTCCGGTCGAGCAGCTTGGGGAAGCGCTAGATGGGGGCGTCGGGTTCGACGGCTCATCTGTGGAGGGTTTTGCCCGGATCGATGAGAGCGACATGATCGCGATGCCTGATCCCTCGACCTTCCAAGTGCTCCCGTTCCGACCACAGGGCCGACAGGCCGTGGCCCGCATGTTCTGCAACATCCTTCTGCCTTCCGGCAAACCTTATCCAGGTGACCCGAGGTATGTGCTGAAACGAAACCTCAAACGTGCCGCCGACCTCGGATTCACGTTCTACGTGAGTCCCGAACTCGAGTATTATTACTTCAAGAGCCCGAACCCGCCACTCGAGGTTCTGGACACGGGTGGATACTTCGACCTGACGCCGCTCGATGAAGCCAGCGATCTCCGGCGCGAGACAGTTCTGGCGCTGGAAAGTATGGGGATCGAAGTCGCATCGAGCCACCACGAAGGGGCTCCCAGCCAGCACGAGATCGACCTGCTGTATACCGACGCCTTGACGATGGCCGACGCCGCGATGACCTACCGGCTTGTCGTAAAGGAGATTGCGATCCAAAATGGTGTTTGGGCGACTTTCATGCCCAAGCCCCTGTTCGGTGAGAACGGGAGCGGGATGCACACACACATGTCCTTGTTCAAGGGAGAACGGAACGCGTTCTACAACCCGAAGGCCGATGATCATCTCTCACGGACGGCACGGTACTACATTGCCGGTCTGCTCAACCACGCGAGCGAAATGACTCTGATCACGAATCAGTGGGTGAACTCGTACAAGCGTCTGGTGCCGGGATATGAGGCCCCCGTCTACAAGACGTGGGCGACGACGAGCCGGTCAGATCTGGTTCGGGTTCCGTCGTATACACCGGGGAAGGAGAGCGCGATCCGTGTCGAGTATCGATCCCCCGACCCGGCGTGTAACCCGTATCTGGCTTTCGCCGTGATGCTTGCCAGTGGTCTGGACGGAATCGAGAACCGGACCAAGCTTCAGGCTCAGAATGATCTCGATGTCGGCAAGATGGATGATGCAGCGCTGAGGAAGGCCGGGATCGGCGTTCTCCCCACGGATCTGTCGCAGGCAATCGAGGAGGCAGAGGGCAGCACGCTACTGCGGTCTGCGCTTGGGGATCACGTTTTTGAGAAATTCATCAAGAACAAGAAGATCGAATGGGACAAATACCGGGCTCAGGTCACCACCTATGAGCTCGAGCAGTATCTCAGGGTGCTGTAGTGCCCAAAGTCAGACGGCCGTGCCCACGCGAGCTCTACGATGGATGCCCGATCCCTCGGGAACTGTGTAGCGAGGACTACGAAAAGACGGTCCAGTGGCATTGTCTCAAGCTGCTCAAGGAAATGGAGATGTTTCTATTCGGCAGTCCTGAGGAGGATGGGCCCGAATATCCAGAGAACTATGACGACAGCGGGGAGGTGACAACTCTCGAGGATCTTATGCGGGTTCTGTCGGGTGAGGATCGGGAAGATTGATGATGGACAGTTGACGAGAGAGGGTTGAGGACGGGAGCAGCACGAGCTTGGCCCGTGGGTGTTCTGGCACCTGCGGGTCTTTCTTTATACAGATGCCTGGGGCGTGGGGGAGGAGGCACGGAGCGCGGCTGCGTAGACCTCTGAGATCGGGATGCTTTGCTCACGGGCTATTCTGGTACAGTCGTCGTACTCGGGGGTGCTGCGGGTGGTCTTGCCGAGGGTGGCGATCTTGACTCGGATGTCGCCATAGGGGGTGGAGACGGATCCCGATTGGCGGGGGAGGATTGTGCGGGTCATCGAGGTCTGACGGACGCCAAGGGTGGTGGTCTCCGTAAGGAGGATGTGTATGAGCGATTTGGAGGCCGTGGCGTTGCACAGGACGGTCAAGAGGGTGCCTGGCCGTCCTTTCTTCATCTGGGTCGGCGTCAGGTAGACATCTTTGGCACCGGCATCCCACAGACGGTCTGCGACGTGCCCGAACAGCTCGGGGTTCATGTCGTCGATGTTCGTTTCCAGAACGATGACCTGATCGGTTCGCGTGCCAGAGATCGACGAGTCCTCGCCGATCTCAATACGCAGCAGGTTGGGGATGTCATCGAGATCACGCGTGCCTGCCCCGTATCCGACCCGGTCCCCCGTGAATGTGGTCGGTTGACCGAAGGATTCGGCGATCGTCGTGAGCAATGCGGCTCCGGTCGGTGTCAGGAGCTCCCTGGGGATGCCGGTACGTCTGAGCGGAACGTCGGTACAGAGCGCAACCACAGCGGGGACGGGGATGGGCATCGCGCCGTGTGATCCCCGCGTCACGCCGGTGCCGACCGACAGCGCCGAGCACTGGACACGTCCGATACGTAACAGCTTCAAGCCGATGATCGTGCCGACGATGTCGACAATCGCGTCAACGGCGCCCACCTCGTGGAAGTGAACGCTCTCGACCGTTGTGCCGTGAACTTTTGCCTCCGCCTCTGCCAAACGCGTGAAGACGGAGAGCGCGCGACTCCTGACATCCGGGTCAAGGTCGCTGTTGTCGAGGATCGACGCGATGTCGCTCAGGTGTCTGTGGACGTGATCTTCCTGAGCATCGACATCGATTTTTGTCGCTGAGATTCCGTGCTTGGACACGGATTGGCGAGAGAGGGTGTAGTCGGTGAGTCCGAGTTTCGCGAGCTCAGCTTCCAGCTGCTCGAACGGGAGCCCGGCGTCGACGAGAGCACCTAGCAGCATGTCACCGCTGGCTCCCGCAAAGCAATCGACGTAGGCACGTCGGCAAGCTGTCGTTGTTGCGGGCATCTAGAAGGAGTGTAGATCGAGGCCGCGGAGTTCGTCCTGGATGCTCTTGGGATCGAACCTGTCGGCGAAGCAGTATACGTCCTCGAAGTCTTCGAGCCGGTCTTCTTCGGTCTTGCTCATCAGGCCGTTACGAACAAGGCTGAAGACGATCTCGCCAAAGTGGACTGTTTCGGTGATACCCCAGTAGTCAAAAACACTCTGGACCATCGGGCCAAACCGATCACGGCCGTATTCCGCGATACCCCGACACAGCTCCTGCCCCGTAACGTGGCGCGAAACGGCCGTTGCTTCCTGATCCCGTTTCAATTTCCGAACCGTGTGGTCGAGAGCTGAGTAGATGAAGAAATATGCTTCACGCTTGAATTTCGTGTCCTGATCGGAAATCGCGTCGATCTGGTCGTAGAAGGATGTCTCTTCTTCGAGCATACTATTCCGCGAGCGTCGGTTCGTTGTTTTCGAGGAGCGCCGTAACGACAGATCCACTTTCTTGATCGAACAGTGCGTAGAGCGCATCGCGTTTTGCGAAGAAGTCCGGCATCCGGTCCGAGGGCACCGGCTTCCCCGTCGGCCGGTTCACAACCCGCGAGGGGTTCGTCAGACGGTATTCACCTTTGGCGCGGGTGAAGAAGTTGTAGTGAAGGTGGGATCCCGTGGCCCTTCCCGTCGCCCCTACGTAGCCGATCACTTTCTTCTGGCTGACGTAGGCGCCTTTCTTCAGACCCCGCCGGAACCGGCTCAGGTGACCGTATCCGGTCTTGTATCCATTCTTGTGTTTCACCTCGATGTAATTCCCCAGCGCTCCCTTGCGGCCGATGAAAGAAACGGTGCCGTCCGCCGTTGCCCAGACGGGTGTCCCGTGGTTGGCCGCGTAATCTATGCCGTGGTGTTTTAGGTACTTCTTGAGCACCGGGTGGAATCGTCTGGACGTGAAGCCTGAGCTGATACGCTTGTAGTCAAGGGGGGATCTCAGAAAGATGCCGCGAAGCGACTTTCCCTCGGCATCGTGGTAGCCCCGGTCACCGGTCGGAGATTCATACAGGTAGGCCCGGTGCCGCTTGCTTCCCGATGCATACTCGGCGGCCAGGATCTCACCGTAGCGGACAAATTCATCGTCTTTGTAGAACTCTTCGAATGCGATTGAGAAGCGATCGCCGGGTCGGCAGTCGACCATAAAATCGATTTCGTACTCGAAAATGTCCATCAGACGATGGCTGAGGACGTCGGGATTCTTGCCGGTCGCCCGGAGAGCATTCCAGATGGAATCATCGAGTCGCTCTGACACCACGACGACCCGGCGATCGAGTGGGATCGACTCCTTCCACGCTTTCAGCCTTCCACTTTCGCGATCCGCGACAATTCGAAAATCGAGGGAACTGCGTTTGATGTATTCAAATGTCTGGATTGTCCCAGCCGTGTCGAGCCGGGCGGAAAACCGGTCGCCCTTCTGCACGATGTTCGGGTTGAAGTCTGCGCGATGGATTCCTTTGCGCAGCGCCTTCACGAGCTCAAACACATCTTCGTGCGAGATTCCTGCAGACTTGAGCGCCTCAGAGAAGGCCTCCCCGCGCCCGATCTGTCCGGATCGCGTGTCGAACTGGGGGAGACGCGGCAAGTAGGGGGCGTCTATTGGAACGTACTCGGCCGGAGGCGGGTCATCAGATGCCGTGAGCGCAGGATCCTCAGAGCTCAGAGTGAGCTGAGTGAGGGCAAGTGTTGCGAGGACTCCGATTGCAATGATGAACTTCCCGGGCCCGGCAAGCAAGGCTCGCCGAGCCTCATCGGTGCGACGCGGATTCTTGAAGTCTAGACTGGGCATTTCGGGGAGAAGGTCGTCTCGGGCTGGTTAGGGCTCGTCACAAAATCGTGTCGAACCGTGCTCACCTTGGGGTCCGGCAGAATCCGTATCCAAGAGGATGAAACCGCTCAGCTGTCGTGTCATTTCGCCGGAAATGATTCTAGCGTAAGTTAATGTTATTTCTAGTTATGTGATGATTCCCGGCCTCAAAAATAGGCCAATCGCAGATGGGTGTCAATAGATTTAAGTTGCTGATCATACCCCGTGAGGATACTGTTCTGGCCACCTATCGACAAGGGTTGGAGATGGTTTTGGCAGAGGAAAAAACAGAGATCAAGGGTCTGCTTCCGCAGGCACTGGAAGACATGCTGGCGGAGCGCGGCTTCAAGCGCTTCCGGGGGCGCCAGATTGCCCACTGGATGTATGGCCACGGCACCACGGATTTCGGTGAAATGACCAATCTGTCGCTATCTGCGCGTGAGCGGCTCGCGGAGACGCTCAGTATCCTGCATCTCGAGCGTATGGCAGCCGAGGAAGCCCAGGATGGGTCGGCGATCAAGTTTCTCTTACAGATGACGGACGGTCGTCGGATCGAAAGTGTGCTGATGCGGGAAGGCAGGCGACGGACCCTCTGTGTCTCCTCGCAGGTTGGATGCCCCCTTGACTGCAGTTTCTGCGCGACGGGCAAGATGGGTCTGATCCGGAATCTGACGCCAGGCGAGATCATCGACCAGGTAATCCAGGCGCGGAAGCACCTGGCGGACCGGGGTGACGACCTGACGAACGTGGTGATGATGGGGATGGGTGAGCCGCTTCTCAATCTGGATGCGGTAACGACCGCGACACGACTGATGAACCTGGACTACGGCCCATCGATCAGCAACCGGCGGATCACGGTATCGACGGCCGGTCACGTTCCCGGCATCCACAGGCTTATCGAGAACGGTCAGAAGGTGATGCTGGCAGTTTCTTTGAACGCAACAACCGACGATCTCCGTAACCGGATCATGCCGATCAACCGGAAGTGGCCGATCGAACAGCTTCTGGACGCGACCGCAGACTACCAGGTGTTTAACGGCAGAAGGATCACATTCGAATACGTCCTGCTAGCCGGGCTGAATGACTCTATCGATCACGCGCGCGACCTGATTCGGCTGGTCCGGCGGATTCCTTGCAAGATTAACGTCATCCCCTGGAACCCGATCGATGGGGGAGACTGCGATCGGCCCGACCCGTCCACGATCGATGCGTTTGTCCAAACGGTCGCAGATGCTCAGATGACGGTGACGGTTCGATACAGCAAGGGCACCGAGATCGCTGCCGGATGTGGCCAACTGTATCAGAAGTGGGATGAGAAGTGATGCAATTTTTGCATTTCCGACCATTCCTAATTAGGTCTTGAATAGATCCCAAGGATATGTTATAGTTCGACTTAGACCTTGGATACCCCCCCCTCTGTTTGTCCCTGATTTGGATGTTGGAGGCGACGCGCCTATGTCACAGTTTATCGTCGAAGGAGGGCACCCCCTCTCCGGGACGATCAGACCGGCGGGAAACAAGAATGAGCTTCAGCCTGCCCTTGCTGCCAGTCTGCTTACTGACGAAGAAATAACTCTTCACAACGTACCGGATACGAATGACCGCGCGACGCTTCTCGCCATCATGCGGGATATCGGTTGAGGAGCCGGATCCTCACACAATCACGATTTGCGCGGGATCTCTGGACTCAACGACTCTGAACAGGGATCTCTGCCGGAAGGTGCGCGGCGGTTTCATGTTCTCTGGTCCGCTGCTGGCCCGTCACGGTCGCGCAACGGTTCCTCGACCGGGCGGCGACAAGATCGGACGTCGACGCGTGGATACGCACATCATGGCACTCGAGGCCCTGGGTGCGAAGGTTCATACCAACCATATCTACGAATTGCGCGCCCCCGACGGACTAAGGGGAGCCGACATCTTTCTGGATGAGCGGAGCGTCACGGGAACTGAGAATGCCGTGATGACGGCCGTTCTGGCGGAAGGATCGACGATCATACAGAACGCAGCGAGTGAGCCGCACGTCCAGCAGTTATGCAGGATGCTGAACGAGATGGGTGCGAGCATCACCGGCATTGGTACAAACGAATTACACATCGAGGGTGTGTCCGAACTGCACGGCACAACACACACGATCGCACCGGATTACATGGAAGTCGGGAGTTTTATCGGACTGGCGGCCGTAACGAACGGCGCGATCCGGATTGCGGACGCCGCGCCCGAAAACATGCGGCGGTCGCTTATGGTCTTCCGGCGACTCGGTGTGGAGGTTGAGGTCGATGGTTGTGATCTGGTGGTGCCCGAGTACCAGAAGCTCGAAATCGTGCCCGATATCGGAGATGCGGTCCCGAAGATCGATGATGATCCCTGGCCGGGGTTTCCGGCGGATCTGATGAGCATCGCGATCGTTGTGGCGACTCAGTCACGAGGGACGGTGCTGTTCTTCGAGAAGATGTTCGAGTCCCGTATGTTCTGGCTCGACCGGTTGATCGAGATGGGCGCGAAGATTATCCTGTGCGACCCGCATCGTGCCGTTGTCGTGGGACCGTCCAAGTTGTATAGCGAGGAACTGACGAGCCCTGACGTGAGAGCCGGTATGGCATTGCTGCTCGCGAGTCTGTGTGCCGGGGGTAAGAGCGTGATTAACAACATCGAACAGATCGATCGTGGATACGAACGGATCGACGATCGACTTCGGGCGCTGGGTGCGCAGATCGAGCGGGTGAGCGACTAGGAAGGGACTACCACGAAAGACACGAAAGACACGAAAGGCACGATAAAGGCAGAGCTCACTCTCAGGGTCGGCGCGCTGCCCGGATCGTGGTGAGATGGCAAAGATGAGATCAGGTGGCGGGGGCGTCCTCAGAGAGGGCGCCCTCGAAATCGTTCGGGAACTGAACAAGGCAGGGTATCGCGCGCTGTGGGCAGGCGGCTGTGTGCGTGATCTGCTTCTAAACAAAGCGCCGAAAGACTACGACATCGCTACAGATGCAGATCCCCCTGACGTGATCGCTCTGTTTGATGAACGGGACGGGATGGCAGCACAGTATGTGGGCGAGGCGTTCGGGGTTGTGCGTGTGCGGTCTGGCGCGGGTGAATACGAGGTGGCCCGGTTTCGCGAGGAAGGCGACTATCGCGATGGCCGGCGTCCGGGGTCGGTTCGGGCATCGGACGAGCAGGCGGATGCGCAGCGGCGCGACTTCACGGTAAACGGGATGTTCTACGATCCGCTGAACGGTCGCATAATCGATTATGTCCACGGTCAGCAGGATCTTGCCCTCGCCGTGATCCGTACGATCGGGGAGCCGCTTGATCGGTTTGGCGAGGATCATCTGAGAATGTTGAGAGCAGTCCGCTTCGCGTGCCGGCTCAATTGGTCGATACACGTCGACACAATGGCCGCAATCAGTGCGACGGCTGACCGTATCGACCGAATCAGTGCCGAACGTGTCCGCGACGAGCTGGTATTGATCCTGACAGAAGGGGGCGCGCCACTCGGTATTCGCTACCTGATCGATTCCAGGCTGGCCACCCGCATCTTGCCGGAGATTCTGTCAATGGATGGCGTTCCACAGCCGCCGCAGTTTCATCCCGAAGGGGATGTGCTGACTCACACACTCATCATGCTGGGTCTGATGAGGGCGCCGAATCCCGAGCTTGCATTGGGCGTGTTGCTGCACGACGTTGGGAAACCGTCGACTTACCAGGTTCTTGATCGTATCCGATTCAACGACCACGTCAAGGTGGGCACCGAGATGACGGAATCGATCTGTCAACGACTTCGTCTGTCCAACGATCAGAAGGAACACGTTCGTAGACTCGTCGCGGATCACCATCGGTTTGCGAGCGTTCACGAGATGCGCCAGAGCACGCTCAAGCGATTTCTCCGCACACCGCGATTCGAAGATCATCTTGAGCTCCATCGGCTGGACTGTCTGTCCAGTCATCAGAAGTTTGAAAGCCATAGTTTCTGTTTGGAGGCGCAGGCGACGATGGCTCCGGAGGAGATCAGGCCCGTCCCGCTGATCACGGGAGACGATCTGATCGCAATCGGCTACACGCCGGGACCGGCCTTCAAGGTCGCATTGACCGAGGTAGAAGATCGGCAAATGGACGGGTCATTGAGCGGGTCCGAAGAAGCACTTCGCGTGGCGAGCGACGTCCTGGACCGTGAATTGGCTGCAGCCGAGGGTTAAGCCGACGGTGAAACCGCCGATTTTATGAAGAGGAACCCGGGCAAAGGGCAGACAGACAATGTGGCATCTTGCCTCACTGAAGCTGCCGAGTTCACAGATCGAGTAAGCCCGCAGATTACCACGAGCACACATCAGGAGTTAAGAGATGGCTGATGAAGATGATCTTCTAGGCTCTATGGATGAGATGGAGGATGAGGAAGGTGAAGAGGAAGAAGGTGAGGGTGGCTCTCCACTGATGAAGTATCTTCCCCTGGTTGGGGGTGTCCTTGTCGTTCAGATCATCATCGGCTACGTGATCGGATCACTGTTCTTTGCCCCTTCCGCGGACGAAGCGGCGGGGGGGGAGGATGGGGCCGCGGCCGAGCAGGAAGAGGTAGTTGCTGAAGTCGCGATGGTCGAACTCGAGGTAATCTGGGATAAGCTGGATCCAATCGTGATCAATCCCGCAGGGACCAAGGGGTTGCGTTTCGCGAGTGTGGACGTGAATCTCGGACTGACATCGGAGGCCGTTATGCTTGCTATAGACGAGCGAGGTCTGGCTTCACGAATCCGTGACACCCTGATCGGCATTCTGGCGAGCAAGACGATCGAGCAGCTCGACCCCCGGTATCACGAGATACTGAAGGTCGAGATGCGAGCCAAGCTGAACGAATTCTTGAGTCCCGAGAATAACCCTTCAGCTGTTAAGCGCGTTTATTTTCAAGGATTTGTGTTTCAGTAGAGGCGCAGGGGGCTTGGAAAGGCGCAGGCAGGATTACCAAGGGGTGAAGAGGATATGGGGGAAGGAACGAAAGGGTGAGCACTGCGTTTAAGAGGCAGATTAACCCATTGCGTGTGTCTCTGAGGCCTGGACCTATGTATCGACTCCTTGTAGCGACTCTGATGGCCGGGATGGTGGCCCTCTCCCCGGCGTCGGCAACCTCCGTTGTGCGGTTCTCCTTTGATTCGCTTTGTGAGAACTCGGTTCGGATCGCTCACGTGATTTGCGTGGAAACCGAACCTGTGATCACAGATGATGGAGTTCGTACGCGAACACTGTTCCGTGTGATCGAGGGGGTGAAGGGCGATGCAAGCCGCGAGATCGAGATTGCCCTGCCGGGCGGGCAGATCGGGGCCAAGCACGTGATGGTCGCCGGCATACCGACATTCACAGCCGGTCGCGAAACCGTCATATTTCTGACCGGACCAGACGGATCCGGCTCACCGTGGCCGATCGGGCTCGGTCAGGGATGCTACCGGGTGGTCACGGATGAGACGGAGGGTCGGTCCGTTCACTTTCAGCGCGGTATGACGCCGATTCCTGAGGGAGTCTTGTTCAAACCCACCTCTGCTGGCGTGCATAGAGTGGATCTGCGATCCTTCCTCGACAAGGTGCGGGAAACCGTCGCCTTGCCGAGCGAAGAAGTGAAGTAGATCCGGTTCAAAAACCCCAGCAATCCTGCCGCAATCAGCTTACATCCTTGCTTGACATCGTTTAATTTCTCTTATAAGTTTTGAGGCTCAATCGTGCGCGTTTTCTGGCCGGGCTTGTTTTGCCGTTGCCCGAGCGGACTACAGATAGTGAAAGGGGGCCCCGAGCGGGGCTCGATGAACAGATGAAGACACAGAGCGCAAAGCCTCTGGAAGTGACCCGCAAGTGGTTTATCGCGGATGCCGAAGGCAAGGTTCTCGGTCGTTTCGCGAGTGAAGTTGCGAGACTTCTGAAGGGCAAGCATAAGCCGGTCTATACGCCTCACGTTGACACCGGTGATCACGTTATCGTGATCAACGCAGAGAAGATCAAGGTGACGGGTAACAAGCTGCAGGACAAGATCTACACGAACTACAGCGGGTATCCGGGGGGATTGCGCAAGCGGACACTCGAGAAGGTCCTGGAGACCCGACCGGAATACGTTCTAGAACACGCGATTAAGGGGATGCTCCCCAAGAACTCCCTGGGTCGCAAGATGATGACGAAGGTTCGGATCTACGCAGGAACAGAGCATAATCACGAAAGCCAGCAGCCGGAGTCGATCGACCTCTAGTCAGGTCACGCTTCGGAGGAGGATTCACTTTGGCAAAGCCACTCGCATCGGCCACGGGCCGTCGCAAAGAATCGACCGCACACGTCAAGCTGATGCCCGGTGACGGGAAGATCACAGTGAATGGGAAGTCCGCGCTGGAGTATCTGAAGCGTGACGTGCTTGTGATGATGGTCGAGCAGCCGCTTCAGGTGACGGAAACGATCGGCACCTACGATATCGTCTGCAACACAAAGGGCGGTGGGTTGAGCGGACAAGCCGGCGCGATCCGGCTGGGTGTTTCGCGTAGTCTGATCGAAGCCAACGAGGGGTATCGACAGTCACTCCGTGACTTCGGACTTCTGACCCGCGACCCGAGAGAGGTCGAGCGGAAGAAGCCGGGGCGCCCGGGTGCCCGTCGTCGGTTCCAGTTCTCGAAGCGCTAGGGTTTCGCATCTATACAGAATTTCAACGGTCTCCATCGTTTACGGTGGAGACCGAATTCACGTGTGCTCCGATCGATCCGAAGGGTGCGGGTGAGTCGGGCCGCCGCAACGCGCGGTGGTAGGCAACCTGTTTCGGAAGCCGAGTTGACGAGCACATAGGGGTAACCCGGAGGAGTATCGTATGGCAGTCGTATCGATGAAAGAGCTTCTGGAGTCGGGCGTCCACTTTGGTCACCAGACCCGCCGCTGGAACCCGAAGATGAAGAAGTACATCTTCACGGAACGGAACGGAATCTACATTCTCGACCTGCAGAAGACGCTGAAGCAGATTGAAGAGGCATACAAGACCGTCCGCACTGCGGCAGAGAAAGCCCAGCCTGTCCTGTTTGTGGGAACGAAGAAGCAGGCCCGGGACGTCGTGCGCCGCGAAGCTGAGCGCTGTGAGATGTTTCACGTCACCGAGCGCTGGCTGGGTGGGATGCTCACGAATTATCAGACGATTCGACAGAGCATCCGGCGTCTCGAATCGCTCGACAAGATGAGTAATGACGGCACCTACGAGCGCCTGACGAAGAAGGAAGTGATCCGCCTCGAGCGTGAACGCGGCAAGCTGCAGCAGTCGCTCGGCGGTATCCGCGATATGGGCAAGCTCCCCGGTCTCGTGTTTATCGTGGACATCAAAAAGGAACGGATCGCGGCTGCCGAAGCGCGCCGGCTCGAAGTGCCGATCGTTGCGATCGTCGACACCAACTGCAATCCTGATGAGGTTGATCTCGCGATTCCCGCGAATGATGATGCGATCCGATCGATTACCTTGATCACGAAACTGATGGCCGATGCCGTGCTTGAGGGCCGAAGCGCTCGTGAGGACAAGGAAGAGCAGAGCGAGAAGGCGCCGGCAGGACCTGCCAATATTCCAGCAGGTCCGGAGATCACCGAGATTCCGGCCCAAGAATCCAAATAGCGACTTTAACCGTATCAACAAGCAGCATTGTGGACGGTATACTGAAGAGGAAGGGCTAGGAGATGGCAATTACGGCAAGTGAGGTCCAGGAGCTTCGCAAGCGGACCAATGTCGGAATGATGGACTGCAAGAATGCGCTGACCGAAGCCGACGGCGACATGGAGAAGGCGATCGAGATTCTGCGCACACGGGGTATCGCGAAGGCTCAGGATCGTGCCGGTCGCGCGGCGAAGGAAGGTCTGATCGAGGCTTACATCCACGCGGGAGCAAAGCTGGGTGTGATGCTCGAGATAAACTCGGAGACGGACTTCGTTGCCCGGACAGATGAGTTCACAAGCTTCTCAAAGGACGTGGCGATGCATATTGCCGCGGCTGCTCCGCTTGTCGTGAGCCGAGAAGATCTGGACCAGACGCTCCTGGACAAAGAAAAGTCGATCTATCGCGAGCAGGCTCTGCAGGAAGGCAAGCCGGAGCAGGTCGTGGAAAAGATTGTCGAGGGACGTGTCGACAAGTATTTCCAGGAAGTCTGCCTGCTGGAACAGTCTTTTGTAAAGGATCCAGATAAGACGGTTCAGGATCTGTTGAACGAACTGGTTGCCAAGTGCGGTGAGAACGTGTCGATTCGTCGTTTCGAGCGTTTTGTGCTCGGCTCAGAGACCTGATTATTCCGTAACTCGACAAGCAAAGGGAGGGGACGCCATGGTGAACGAGATCCTTGCTGAAACTAAGAGCGAGATGGACAAAGCCGTGGATGCCTTTCACCGTGAAGTTGCAACGGTCCGGACGGGACGCGCGAACTCCTCACTGCTCGATACGCTTCGCGTCGAGTACTACGGCTCTCAGGTTCCGGTCAATCAGGTTGCCAGCATCACGATCCCGGAGCCCCGTCTGATTGTTCTTCAGCCATTCGACAAGACGGTCATCCACGAGCTCGAGAAGGCAATACAGACGTCCACGCTTGGATTGACGCCGTCAAACGACGGCAATGTGGTCCGGCTCGCGATTCCCCAGTTGACGGAAGAACGCCGTCTGGAGCTGGTCAAAGTCGTTCGTCACATGGGTGAGGAGTGTCGTGTGTCGATCCGGAATCACCGGCGCGACGCCAACGATATGCTCAAGACGGGGCAGAAGGAAGGCGAAATCCCGGAGGACGAAGCGAAGCGGGCCTCCGAGCAGACCCAGAAACTGACTGACGAATACGTAAAGAAGATCGACGCGATGTTGGAGGAGAAGGAAGCCGAGATCATGGAAGTGTAGGCGCCTCCGCTGTGCCGAATACAGAAGCAATAGAGATTGCCGCTTTCCGGCCATAGCCGTGAGGCGGCATTTCTATTTGAGAGCAAGGATTGATACTTAGCGGGTAGTGCCTGGCGACGAAATATGTGTCTGCGTTCGGCTGCACCGTATTGCGGCCCAGTGAAGGCGGAAGACTTATAACATTGAGGATTCGGAATGGCTCGGATAAACTCGAATTACGATAAGTTGGCGGCGGGATATCTGTTCCCGGAGATCGCCAGGAGAACGGCCCAGTTTTTGGAAAGCAACCCGGGGGTGAAGGTGATGCGGCTTGGGATTGGGGACACAACTGAGCCCTTGACGGAGACCGTGATCGCGGGGTTGCACGCCGGTGTCGAGCGGCTCTCGCAACCGGATACCTACTCCGGGTATGGCGACGGGGAAGGGGATGTGGATCTGCGTGAGGCGATCGCGAAGAAGTATGCCGACTACGGGGTCACGCTCAATGCGGCGGAGGTGTTCGTCAGCGACGGGGCGAAATCGGATTCGGCGAATATCTCCTCCATCTTCTCACACGACGCGGTGATTGCGGTGCAGGACCCCGCGTATCCGGTCTATGTTGACAGCAACGTGATATCAGGTCGAACAGGAGATGCGGTTGAGGGCCAGTATGAAGGGCTCATATACATGCCGTGTACAGAGGCCAACGGGTTCTTCCCCGATGTCCCGAGTCAGAAGGTTGATCTGATCTACCTGTGCGTGCCGAACAACCCGACGGGCGCCGTCGGATCTCGTGCGCAGTTGGAAGCGTTCGTGAACTATGCGATCAAACATCGCGCTGTCATCTTCTACGATGCAGCATACGCCCCCTACATCACAGATCCGGATCTTCCAAAAACGATTTTCGAGATCGAGGGGGCGAAGACCTGTGCGATCGAGATCAACAGTTTCTCGAAGGACAACGGCTTCACCGGCGTGCGGCTGGGATGGTCGGTTGTGCCTCAGGACCTGATCGTGGAGGATTCCGTTCCGGGTAAACTCAACACGATGTGGCGCCGCCGGCAGAATACGTTCTTCAACGGACCATCCAACATCGTGCAGAGAGGTGCAGCTGCATCGCTCACACCAGAGGGCCGGAAGCTGTCGCAGGAGATGGTCGGCTACTACATGGTGAACGCGCGGACGATCAAGAGCGGACTCGAGAGCATCGGCCTTACGGTCTTTGGCGGGTCGAATGCACCGTATCTGTGGATGAAGACTCCGAACGGTCTGAGCTCGTGGGATTTTTTCGACAAGCTGTTGAGCGAGGCACACGTGGTGGGAACACCAGGGTCCGGGTTTGGACCAAGCGGCGAAGGATACTTTCGGTTGAGCGCTTTCGGAAACGAAGCCGATATTGCCACGGCGGTCGAGAGCATCAAGGGGAAGCTTGAAATCTAGGGGCTGGGGTGTTGGGGTGGGGTACCGCAGAAGCGGTGTTGATCGTAGTTTTTTTCATCGGTAGGAATCTCCCAGAGGATTCGTCCGAAAGGTAGCGTAACGTGCAGCAGTCAGATTGTAGAGTTCCGGGGGCGTTGGGGTGTGTCCTGACGATGATGGTCTGTCTGGCTGGGGCCGGACGAGGCGTTGTCGCCGAGGAACCCGAGGCGAAGATGAAGGCGCACGTGGCGTTACGGCACGTGGCGGATTACGGGCACAAGGGGAGCGGGGTTGGGGAATTCCTGGAGCCCAGAGACCTGGCGCTGGATCCATCGGGGAATGTGCTGGTGGTGGATACAGGGAATCACCGGGTTGTGAAACTGAACAATAAGGGCGCGTATCTGACCGAGGTGGGTGGTTTTGGGTGGAACGATGGTCAGTTTAACGAGCCCGTTGGGATTTCTGCCGGAACGGGGCTGGAGATCTATGTCGCAGACGGGCAGAATCAGCGTGTGGCCGTATACAGCCAGCACATGAAGCTGATCGCCCTGGTCGGGGGGCGGGATGTCGAGGGTGCATTGGCGATGGGCCGGCTGGGAGACATCGTATCGACACGCGAGGGCGAGATCTATGTGACCGATCAGGATCTCGACCAGGTGATGCAGATCAGCACGTTCAGCCGGTCAGACAGGTCGTTCGGCGGGTATGGATACGGATCGGGCGAGCTCCGTGCCCCATCAGCGCTGGATGTGGATGAAGAAGGCCGGGTGTATGTCTGCGATACGGAGAACGATCGTGTGGTCGTGTTCGACCGGTTCGGCAACTATGACCGTGAGATCGGAGTGGACGTGGTGAGAAAGCCTGCCGGTGTGGCTGTCGGGCCACAAAACATCCTGTTTGTGTCGGATACGGAATCGCACCGGATGCTCGCATTCGATCTCGAGAACGGCGAAATAGCAGGACGACTGGGTGGCCCGAAACCGGGGTCCGCGAAGGGACGCTTTCACGCGCCGCGTGGTCTGGCATACGGTCGAGGAGACCACCTATTCGTGGTTGACTCCGGTAATCATCGTGTTTCGAAGTACAAAGTTCTGATTCTGCGTAAATAGAATGTCGACGGGCAGGTGGGGCGCTGAGGGCAGGACGACCGGCTGACCCTCGTATCTTGCGCATAGGAACTTGCTCTTGCGCGTGGGAAGGGACACCTTTCAGGATGCTCTTTCCGATCTCTTCACGGCGCACATCTCTGTCTTCTTTCCTGCGTCCGACTCTTCTGGCCGTTCTGGCCGCTCTTTTACTCCTGAGTTTCGCTGAATCGAGGTCTCGTGGCAGTTTTGATGTCAAGCGAGCAATCGCTGGTGACGGCTCGCGAGGTCCGTATGCTCTGGGTGTCACCGGGCTGATTTCCGGGACGGATTCCGTGTGGGTAGACGGTGTTCTTCTCGTCAGGGGTTCGGAATACTCTCTGGTCACAGAGAACGCAACTCTTGTCCTGGCGGAACCTCTTGCTCGCGGTCGCAGACTGACGTTCGCCGCACAGAGAACGATCCAGGTTCTGACTGCAGTTCGCAGACGCGAACGTCCTTCCGATGAACACAGGCAGATTCTCACTACGGTGCAGCCTGCAGGCCGGCGGCAACTCAAATCGCTCCCCCCTGTCAGCCGGGAAGGCAACGGAATCGAAGTGTCCGGGGTGAAACGTTTTCAGGTAGCCATCGGGACTTCATCCGAGGCTGCGCTGAACCAGTCGCTTCAGCTTGAGATCTCTGGGATGCTGTCTGATGGTGTCCGGGTGAAGGGATTCCTGAGTGATCGGAGCTTGCCGGTTCAGGCCGAAGGACGATCGCAGTCAGTTCAGGATCTGGATCGTGTGCATCTGGAGGTGGCCTCGTCGACATTCAGGGCAGGGCTGGGTGATGTGGATGTCGATTTCGGTGGAACGACATTTGGTCGGTATCACCGTCAACTCGAGGGTGCTCGCCTGCAGATGAAAGGAAGGCGCGGTGATGTCGATCTGTTTGGTGCCGTGTCAGAGGGGGCGCGGGAGACGCGACGGATCGATGTCCGAGCTGGCTACCAGGGCCCATACAGACTTTCGGCAGGGCCACACCAGATCTCTGCTGGTAGTGAGCGTCTGTATCTGAACGGGGTGCAACTGCGCCGTGGTGAGGGACAGGACTACGTGATCGACTATGATCGTGGGTTGATCACGTTTATGCCAGGGCGACCGATTATGGGAGAGAGCCGGGTGACGGCCGAATTTCAAACCGTCGATCCTGCCGGTCGAATACGCAGTCTGGGGCTGCGCGGACAACTCGCGACGGGAGATGGGCGGCTACGTCTGGGAACGACACTGATCCGGGAGTCGAGAGGAACCGGGGTGCCGGTGGCCAGCGGAACCGTTACGCTTCCCAGCCACCCGCCGCAAGGGCCGGGCGCCTTGCTGTCCAGTGTGGACGGGGCGTTCAACCCCTCAGAGAGCGTTCACCTGGAGGGTGAGGTGGCCTGGGCGAGGTCGGTCTCACAGGTCGAGGCGGTCGCAGGTCACGCGGCGCGTGTTGGGATTACACTTGAGACGGCTCAAGCCCGCGAGCAGATGAGTGGACCGGGGGCAATCCGGCTGACCGGATCGCTCAGGCAGATCGGTGAGTCGTTCCAGCCCTTCGATCGCGTAGATCCGATCACGTCCGAGGGTGCGTGGGGATGGGAGTCGTCCGCGATATCGGGGACCGGAAAGGTGAGTGAACTGGCGCTTTCGTATACGCCGATGTCCTTCGCAACTGTCGGTGTTCAGATGGGACATCGTACCGGTTCTGTGGCCGGTCATCGGAAAGGCATGTCGCTCGAACTGGAAGGCGGGCAGCACGGTCGTGCGAGTGTTTCGTTCGATCACGTCCATCGATCGGGGGGTGAGTTGAAGCGGTTTGGCAGTTCAGCTGCAGGCGTGTTGGGCTGGTTTCGACCGACCCTTCGCTTCTCGTCCGAATCCACCAGCGGGACAGCGATCCAGGCTTCTCGAGTTTTCTACAATGGTAGCGCGGGTGACATGCCCGAAGGTGCACGCATCAGAGAAGCACATCTGACCTCGGAAGTCGGATCGGGCAGGCTAACGATGCGATCCTCAGCGACCCTGTCGCAAGTCGATCAGCTCACAACAGCGTGGGGAGACAGCGCGCGCACGTGGACTCACACCAACGAATTGAACGCGACGACACGGAATGGGTTCCAGTTCAGTGGTCTGTTCGGCCAGACGGTTCGACGTGATCGTGGACAAAGCGAGGGGACTGAGACGGTGAATCTGGGCCGGGTTCGTGTTGGCTACCGGCCTGGGAGTGGGGTGTTTTCCCAGCAGGTACAGTATCACGTGACAAGCACTGGCGTCGCGGATCGAGATCGGGTGTTCGTGGAGGTCGCAGACGGAAGCGGTTCGTATGTGTGGGAAGACGTAGACGGGGATGGCTTCCCAGACGATGAGGAGTTTACACCTGAATCGGGAGGTAATTACGAGCCGTATTACGGGGTGCCCACGTCGTTCGAACCCGTAAGGGAGTCTTCGGTGGGACTTCGGACGATGGTTGATCTTGGGAGAGGTCGATTCGGCCAGGTTATCGGACTTCGAAACGTGGCTCTCGAAGTGGCCCTGGAGTCGGATCGCCGAGGCAGGACAGCGGATGGGGTGACCACGACGCCGTGGTCACATCTGGGTTTTGTGGATGAGATCGGTGTCGTCTCAGCGAGGAGACAGGTCCGATCGACCGTTCACCTGTTCCGAAGGAATCGTAAGGGATCGATCCGCGTGGACGGTCGTATCGCAGATGATCTGAACAGGCGACTGAGCGAGGAGGGTCGGACTCAGGTTCGGGGCTGGGTGTTTATCGGGAAGCTGCGTCCCCTGGAAGGTTGGGATGTGGAGGCTCGTGCGGAGACGGAGTTTCGCGATCGAGCCGGTGAAGGTGCTTTTGCCCACGGTGTAAGGGAACGTGGTCTGGAAGTAAGGAACTGGGTGCGACTGCCTGACGGATGGCAGACTGGTCTGGCACTGGCGTGGGGGCATGATCGGGAGGACCACCGAGCTCTCGACGTCAGGCGGATCGCTATCGGTCCGGAGCTGCGTCGAGCTCTTAAAGGACGCGGGCGTTTCACGAGCCGCTTTGATTGG
>CAYYGZ010000063.1:19681-20281 GCA_964471275.1 uncultured bacterium
GACTCGGGTAGACGCCAACGATGCGCTGCCGCTGTTTCTCGGGCTGGCCAAGGGACACCGTCGCGGACAGAACTATCGATGGCGCCTTGGGGTGGACTATCGGTTAGGCACTTACGTGGATGCTTTTGTGATGTACGACGGAACCGTGAGACCCGAGCGTCCTGCGCTGCACCTGGGGAGGATGGAGTTGAGGGCGAGGTTTTAGGAGGGGTGGGCGTGGCATATTGGCCCCCTGAATGAGTGAGACCTCTTATAGTGTTGTAATCATAAGGGGGTGTCCTTGGCACGAGATCCGAAGTTCACTGAAGAACAGAAGTATGAAATAGCGGTAGAGTTCGTTTCAGGAATGCTGTCGCATTCAGAGATATGCCGTAAGTGGGACATAAGTCCGACGTATGCGTACAAATTGAAGGATCGGGCTCTCGATCTTCTTCGTCAGGGAATGGGACGTCCGACCGGTAAGCCCGATGCGCAGGAAGAGCGTCTTCAGAAGCGTGTGCCCGATCTCGAGCAACTTTCGGGTGATCCGGGCCCTGCGATCAGGTGTCGTCGTCCGAACCAAGCCTGTCCGATCGATATGACCAGCTTTCAGCGTTCGGA
>CAYYGZ010000064.1:0-20117 GCA_964471275.1 uncultured bacterium
TGACCCGCGGATCCCTTAGCTCGGCAACAGGACGCGAATCCGGGGCTTCAGAAATGCCAATCGTGAGGAGATGGTTCGTGCCGAAAAAGCAGGTACCGTCAGAGAGCAGAACGGTTTGCACGTTATCAACGCCTTCGACGATGGAGCCAACGAGGCAGGCAGACCTCACATCGGATACATCGACTACGCTGAAGGTACCCCACTTCCCCGCGACGTAGGCATACCCCACCGACGACCTCTACATCGTGCGGTCCCACTAGCGCGGTGTCTTGCAGAATCAACAGAACCTCCATCAGCCGCCAGCTGCTTCGAGAACCGTCGATCCGTTCCGGCTGACGCGGACCGTGTTTCCGGAAATATCGATCACGTCATGGGTTACCCCGTCGCTGATCGTCAAAGTGCCGCCCTCCGCCAGGATCGACCGAGACGGTGCAGAATTCTGCGTCTCTAAAGGCTCCAGCACAGCGTTGAACTGCACATTGCTACCCGACCGGCGCGCGATAACAACAGGCACGCGATCTATGATCGACGCCCCCGTTGCCACGGTCAATCGCTCGGCGATATCGCTCAATGTCAGGCAAGTCATCACACCTTCAGTCAGAAACGCTGCCGCATTCCTTTCCTTCAGGTCAACGGGTGCGTCGATGTATTCGTGACCGAGAAAATCCAAGTCGCTGGCATCCTCCCCGGCCAGATCGCTCAGAACGCCACGGTTGTGGTAGACCCAATCGTATTCGTGCGCTTCCTGCGACGCCAACCGATCCGATATGAGCAGATACTCCGGTGTCAACACGAGTGTTCTGACCTGAGTCACACCCTCGTAGGCCGACTCACAGGTCATCTGAGCAATCGCAAACTGCTCGCTCGCCGCAAAGGCCGTCAACTCAGCAGAAGTGCCCTTCTGCGAACGTCCGTCGACCACGACCGCATTGTGCCCGACCGTGGCCTTGTACCAGTTCCTGTGAATCGGCAGACGGTAGGCCTGGCTCTTCGCCCGCCCCGGATCGACGCCGAGTTCACGTCCAAATCCGTAGAATACGAAGCTAAGCTTGTCCAGGTGACCGTGGAAGCCGCCGTAGGGTCCGTAGGTCGCAGCGGCCACGAGGCCCTTTTTGCCTGCCGACCTGAGGATAACGTGCCCAGCTCCCTCGAATACAGTGCTCTTCTGTCGGAACGACGCCACCGCGACGGGCACAATGTCTCTCCCATACAGGATTGATTCCCAGGTCGAGCCACCTGCCATTGCACCAAGAACCGAGGACTCCTTCGTTTGCGCGTATCCTGCCTCTAGCAGGGACCGATGAGACGTGATCTTCGTGTTCACATCATCACCGAACCTGGGCAGATATCCGTTCGGCATCGCATAGCTGGCCGGAAGCGTAAACATCTTCTGCAGTGGACGGCTCGACCAGAGGTCGAAACCAGCGCGTCGCGCGGGCTCTGCGAGATTGACCATCGCCGACAGCGTGTAGAAGTGGTAGGCCCAGCTGTTCTCATACCACATTCCGTCCGATCCCACCGCGTGCTTCATCTGGTAGTGAAACCCGTTATGTGCGTCTTCGATGGCCGAAACCATCATCGATCGGTCACCAAGGAGTGCGCCCGCCCAGAAGATCCCGGCGTTGTGCCAGCTCTGCCAGTTGTTCTTCCCGAACCTTGCCTTCCACACGTTGCCCGCCATCGGTCGGAGCAAGCCCTTCTGGATGGTTCGATGATCCTGTTCGGTGAGCGACTCCGAGCCATAAACCAGGTCATACGCCGGGCCGATGTCAGTGGCCAGACGCGACCCCTCGTTCAGCGTCTGTTCGAAGAGGCGGCCGCCCGAAAGCGCGGCATAGATGAAATGGTCCGCACCGTTCGCGTGGTAGGGATATGTCCGGTATCGCTCGCCATACCCGACAAGGATATCTCGCGTATACCTGGCGTATCGTTCATCCTGCGTGATCGCGTAGGCCCAACCGGCTTCTCGAGCTGCACGCAGGTTCGCTGCATGCTTGCGTGCGTAGATGACGTCGTCGTATGGGTATCCTGAGTAGACCCGCGAGCAATTCGTACACACGTGTGTCGTGTCGGATCGTGTCTCCAGATTGATCTCGCAAGCATCGCATTGATACCACTGGTTGTGTTGCCCTCCCCTCGCAGGAAACGAAACATCCGCCGCCAGCCTGGATTCAACCCGATCCACGAGCTTCCCTACGGCACCGTCTGCATCTGTGCTGTATGACGTTCGAAGACGCTGAAGTTCAAGTGGCGTACACGCCAGGAAGGGATGCGGCCGTGTCGTCACCTCCGAAGGAGTCTCACAACCGAGGAACACGGTCACACACAGGCAGGCGAGCACCGTCGCACGCCTCACCTTCAGACGACCGACCGTCCAGCGCCCCCCAAGGAACAAGAGATACAGAGCGTAGGGTTGGATGGCCAGGATCAACCACCACGGTGCAGCAGCAGTCAGCGCATCGCTGGCCAGGAATAAGAGGTGGTTGAGTGATGGCGAAGTAGCGTGTGCGAGCACCCAGGCGAAAAGTCCCGAGACAGGTGCACCGACAACCACGAGCAACGGGCGGTTTCCGCGGAAATCAGGCAGAAACCGCCAGAAGTACCCCAGAATGGCAGCCCCAAGGACGCTGCCCGAAATGTATGGCAGACACATCTGCAGGCATACGCCCAGTGAGTAGCCAGCAGACCAGCCGGGGGGCCCCGAAAAGACAAGGAATACCCAGTAGGATAGACCAGCCCAGACCGGAGGAACCAGGCCGACCCATCCGACAGAGAAGAACACGGGATCGATTCGCTTCATTCGCCTTCACCAAGATAGACAGGGCTCGACCACGCCATCTGGCCGTTCGCCTGTGTCACACGCAGATAGACATACCCTGGCGGGCAATCTTTCAGCATCACGCTTTCCGATGCGGTGATACGTTTCCGTGGCTGTGCGCGGTGCACGACGATCCAGGACGATGGCTTGCCCATTCGAATGGCCACTCTTCCCCCGAGCAACTCCCCGATCGTTACCGTCCTGTTAATGTTACCGCGATGGTTCGCCGTCCCCCAATCCACGGACGTTGCCACGATACTGTTCCCGGCGTGACAGGTCATCTTGATCTCGACCTCGGTGTCGAGATTCCCCATCACCTCAAAACAGATCGCGTCATTCGCCGAGCCTACGGTATTCGAGTTTCGGGTCGTGAACACGCCACCCCGAGACGTGTGCGACTTCCAACGGCTACGGCTGGGGGAGGACTCCTCGATCACTTTCATTCGATGCTCATCGAAGGGGTCGGATGAAAAGCAGGGAATGGACTCCTCCAACGATCCCCGCGCGACCTCGACTGAGCCAGTCCAATCGTAGATGTGATAGCCCTTCATCGGTCCCCAGCCGTATTCGAGACGGAACCGGTAGACGTCATCGGTATCCGGCCCACTGGACGCGATCGGTGACCAGGTCTGAATCGTACGTCCATTCCCCACGAGTTCGATCAGCGAGATCTCATCCCAGGCGCTAACGTCGAACGACACCTCCGCGTCTCCGGGCTGCACGCAGGATCCCATAGGATGTCCATTGACTCTGAGTTGGACGGCGATCCGGTCACCCGTCACTGCGTAGGATCTGCGGTCACGGATCGCCTGCATCACGCCGGTCCGGGTGTTCTCCTCCGCCCAGACGCCCGTCAGACCCAGTCCATACCCGCCGGGGTAGCCATCGTGGTTGTCCGTTCCTGCCGAGAAACCGAATCGCTTGCCAATCGACAGCCCGCCCTGCGCGGTGAAGCACGCTGCACCCGGCCCCCCGCTGTGTCCCAGCATGGGGTGCAATCCCCCGTCGCGCTCGGAACTGCCGTGCTCCGAGAATATCTCGACAATTGGTGACTGGATCGGGTCAAATTCTTCCCAGTCGACCCCGCGGTTGTAGGCGATATGGTGAGGGACAAGGATCGACCGTTCGTCCCGATGTGTGTCACGAAGCGAGGCCAGCGATGGTGCAAAATGAAGGGGACGCCCGTCCTCCTCATACACACAGTGGACGTGCCCCCACGCAGCGGAATGCCATTCGTATGCGAGAAATGACGTGAAACAACCGGGATCGTTGTACGAGGCGGCAGCGTCCTGAATTGCGGACCAGTTCTCGTTTACGATCGGATAGCCGTCGGGCGCGTTGCCGTCAGCGTGTTGGGCGTGAGGCGTGAAGGCATAGAAATCGAGATGAGATTGCGCGATCCGGTAGCTTCGGTCAAGAGATCCCTGACCATAGCCCAGCTCATTGTGGTTGTGGATGTCTCCCCAGAGAAGTCTCAATGGTTTATCTCTCAACAAATAAGCCGCCGCGCATCATCAGCACGAGGACGCCCACGGCCTTGCTCCCACGGTCTACGTGAGCTTGATGCCTTCATCGTCGATCACGTAGTTCATTCCTTGAATCCTCAGCTCAGCAATGTGACCTTCACCGGGCGGATGGATTCGGACGCTATCATCGCCGATCGTTGCCGTCTCTACTCCCCCGTCAACCCCGGCATTCACTTCCGCGCCGTCCCGATGCTCGTGCGCTGCCGACAGGATGACGCCGAGATTTCGCGAAGGCGCCATCCCAACGGGTGTGAAACGCAGGTTGTACTGCATCTGCCACTCGGCATCGCTCGATTTGCGGGCGGTCGGCGGCGGATCCCAGCCTTCGGTCATCGAGAAGAAACTGTTCGACTGGCACAGGAATGTACCTGTCAGGGTCGCTTGCTCTCGACTCAGGACGAAACGCTTGTTGAGCTCATCCACATCAAAGCGATTCCAGGAATGTAGATTCCACTGCAGTGATGAGTCCACGCCCTGCTTTGCGACGAACTCATCAATCATCACATAGCAGCCTGCCGATTTCAGATACACGATGTGCCGCCGACACCGATCCGCCCGGTCCTGGTAGCTGGCGTCCGCCACGCCGCACAGAAAGGCGATCAGGTCGTCTTCATACGGATGGACAACCTTACCGGCCGAGTCCGGCGACCGCATCAGCTGAGAGGCGTCCGACAGAGTCACACAGTTGTGAGACTTCGTGTGCCAGACCCAGTGTGCGTGATGGGCGGACCCGTAGCCTGCATAGTAACCGCTCGGCATTGCCATCACCTGGCCGCCTACGTGCAGGATGAAGTCATTGTTGTTCGCGTGAGAATGACTGATCGCCCCATACGGAGACGATCGGAAGACCATTGCGATATCGCGCTCGCGATCTTCGGCATCGGATCGAAATGCCGCCCACCCCGTATCTGCGAATACGTTAAGTACCTTGTCCTGACCGTTAATGGTGCCGCCTGTGTCCGCCAGATCCGGCGCCGTATACAGCTGAGACAGGACACCGGGCATCTTGCATTCTTCCACCTGCGACAGCGACCTGGCTTCTTCCCGAAACGCATCGATGTAGTGACCAAATTCGGGACTGTCCGTCTGTCTGGCGATGATATCCACCAGGTTGGCATTGTTCTTCCAGGTATCCGCCCACTTCTCGGAATGATCGCCAAACCCCATCCACTCGATGTAGGGCGGAAAGCAGAAATACCGCCATCTGGCGTGATTCTTCCAGAACGGCTTCTGATAAAGATCGACACCTGTGGTACTCTTGAGCATCGATGCGAACATCGTCATAATCGTCACATACGCGGTGCCATAAGAGAGCCCTTGTGCCCAGGACCCGTCGTCATCTGCCCAGCTCGGCCACATCCCGCAAAGAACCGGCCTAAGCCATTCCAGCCACTCGGCCGCTTCCTCGATGTGTTCGTGGAACACGAAGGCGAGATTCGAAAGAAAGACGATCTCGCGACCGGCGTGTGAATCGAACCGCGTGATGCCGTAGTGGCCGTGGTCGTGCATGTGTTCGAACGTGATTTGGCCCCGCCTCCGATACTGTTCGATCACCGAATCACGTTCTTCCACGGTAAACTGATCCCACGCCCAGTCACACGCATGCGGGCCGTGCCAGATCACCGACATATGCGCTTCGTCGTTGTGCCCCAGGTAGCTTGCGCCTTCGGGATCCCATTTCGCGACGGAAGCCATTCGCTCGCACGCAGCCCGTCCAAACCGAGCATCGCCTGTCGCCTGGTAGGTCAGTGCCAGCGCCTCTGCCCCCTTCACAAACTGTCGCGTCCCCCACATCGTGGGATACCATACCGCCCAGAAGCCAGCGTAGTTCCGGCTGCGGTCCGGCAGGAATTCGGGCTCCTGGGTCTCCTGGCTTTCCTTCAGCAGCCGTTCCGCATCCTCTACTAGAAGACCCAACTCCGCTTCTCGGTCGCTATTGAGCCGGTCGCGGAAGCCAGGCACTGAATCCGCCGTGAGGTATATCCTCGGGTGCGTTTCGGGTGTGAGGGCCAGCCACTCGTTTGCCGACGGGATCTCGATCACAAGAGAGGACTCGGCGACCTGAAAAGTGAACGACTCCGCCCAGTCCTGGCCATCACCCCAGCGCCAATGGTAGGTCCCCGGGGCAAGCGCGTTCCCGGGAAGGAAGACAGGATCGTCGAGCGTCAGGCCGATGGTCGGATTTTGGAAACCATCATTCAGCGAGACCTGCAATCTGTATGGCCCCGGATCGACAGGCTTCCACGAGAAGTGAGGTGGATTGGTGGTAATCGTTATACCGTCACCCGGGAAACGGGGGTCGACGTGCGGATGAGGATGCCGTTCCTCAACAATCAAAATGGACTCCTTCTCAAGTGTGCTCAGACCGGACGGAATCCCATCCGGCTAGCGACCGTTGTCAATACTGGTAAACTGCCCTCTGAATCCATGGACGATCATCGTGTCTCGGAACACCGTGATCACCGAGTCGGAAAGGACCGTGTTCTCTCGGATATAGATAGCCTCCCCAACGGATTGCAGCCTCCGCAGGGCCCTCAGCGTTTCAAGCTGAGAGTTCCGGAACACCACAAGGCGATCACTCACCGTTCGAACCTTGTAGAGCTCGGTCAACGAGCGCAAACCGGTGCTCCCCTTCACGTCAAGGCTCTTGCCCACAGAGCGAAGGCTGAAAAAGCCGTCCAGATTCACAAGCTGTGGATTTCGCTCGATCCCCACCGACCCCGTGACTTCGGCAAGGCGCTGCAGGGGTTCCACGTGGATGATCCCTGTGCCGGAGACCACGAGCGATCCGTCGATCATGAACCGATCGCCGCGAGCGATCCCAACTCCTCGAGCTCGGCCATCGTGGTGGCAAAGAAGCTGCCGGTCACGATTGTCACATCATCCGTGATGTTGTTGCCCGATACTCGAAGGCTGCCAAGGATCTCGAAACGATCCGGAGTCACGCGCGCAAGTAGATCCGAAAGATCCTGGGGTGACGAAATGACGATCGGACCATCGATTGCCGATGCGGGGTCGGAGGTTGGCCCGATATCGCCATCGTTACTGGGGAACGCCGCCGCGAAAACGAGAAAATCTGAGAAGCCGACCGTCCTGTCGGTATCCAGATCGTAGGCGGGATTCCGACTGCCGAAGGCCGCGGCAAACAGGAGAAAGTCAGAGAACCCCACCTCGCCGTCGGCATTGAAGTCGACTACCACTTGCGTGTCTGCAGCAGGTGTCTATGCCAGGAAGTTCTTCTGCGGTAGTTCCGATGCATCATCGAGACCCGTACGATGAGTGGGGTCGAGGTTCCAGCCGATTCCGCCGAACACGTCATCGACGTGCTCCGGCGTATCCGGTCCGATGATCGGAGCCGTGATCAATTCGTGGTCCAGAATCCACGCAATGGCGACCTGGGCAGGCGTCCTTCCGACTTCGTTTCCGATGTCGATGAGGATCTGGATGATGTTGTCAACCTGATCTGTCAGCGTTGCCTCGAGATCCATCCGCCCTCCTGACCAGGGCGTGCCCGGTGGGGAGGGCTGGCCTTTGCGGAACAAACCCGAAAGCAGACCGACTGCCAGCGGGCTGTAGGTCATCACGCCCAGCCCATACTTCTCGGTCACCTCCGCCAATTCACCCTCGACCTGGTAGCGTCTCAGAAGGCTGTATGGGTTCTGCGTGACAACCACGGGCGCCAGATTCCCGGCATCGCAGAGTCCGATATGTTCCATCAGCCGCCAGGGCGTGTGGTTGCAGCTCCCGATATACGTCGCCTTCCCCTGTCGAACGACATCATCCATCGCGCGCAAGGTTTCATCTGTGGGGACATCAGCATCGATGTTATGAAGCAGGTAGATGTCGATATGATCAGTCTGCAGACGCTTCAGGCTACGATCGACCTCTCGCACGATACTGAACCGTGAAGTGCCTCGATCGTTCGGACCCTCCCCCATCGGGCTCCAGACCTTCGACGTCAGCACCACATCGTCCCGGACGCCTTTGAGTGCTTTCCCGACGATCGTCTCCGATCTCCCCTGTCCGTAGTAGTTCGCACAATCCAGAAAGTTGCACCCGAGTTCGAGCGCCCTGTGGATCACCTTCTCACAGACCAGGTCATCCTTCTGCCCGCGAAAAGCTGTCCCGAGACAGATCTCCGAAACCTTGACGCCCGACCTTCCGAGTCTCTTGTAATTCATTTGGTCATCCCCATGTCATCCTGAACCGAAGGTGAAAGATCCCTCCCAGGTCTGCAACATTCGATCTGATTTTGCCTTCACCATTCATCTCGAGTAAGGTTTTGCTTCCGGTGAAGCGAATCGGACGGCTGGCCTCCCGGTCGTACAGTCCTGTTGATCCCAGCGAGAATCGGAAGCCTTCAGCAGGCCTCCCACTCTCCGCCTACCAGTACTTCCTCTCGTCCGGGAGCGGAACCGGCTCCCCGTCTTCGGTCTCGATGCTCCAATCCGCCAGCTTGAGCCGCAGATCTGCCAGCACATCTGCATGTCTCGGTTCATCAACGATGTTCTTCAGTTCCCACGGATCACCGACCAGATCGTAGAGCTCATCCAGATCCCCCATCGGATCGTGAACGTATTTCCACTCCGGTGTCCGAACCATCTTTCGACGCCCCTCGGCTTCACGCCACTGGAGAGATTTCCCGATCGAGATACGACCGTACGGCCCATCCATCTTGTTAAGATCCGCTTGCGCAAACGGTGGTCCACCTGCGCCATACTCCGAGAATGCGGCTTCTCTCGCTTCTGAATCGGTCACCGTGGGAAGCGGAGAACCTTCGAAAGACGCTTGCTGCGGCAATCCCTGAAGCTCGAAGAGAGTCGGGACGATGTCGATGAGGTTTGCCATGCTCTCATCCGTCTTTCCCGCAGGTGTGTGACCGGGCCAGGAGACGATCAAGGGAATACGCGTGAGACAGTCGTAGAAGGCGCCCCCCTTCGAGATCATGTTGTGTTCGCCGGAATAATCACCGTGGTCCGAACAGAAGACGACGATCGTATCCTCACGCAGATTCAGCCTGTCCAATGCGTCCAGGATCTGGCCCACGCCGTCATCGATAAAACGCACCATCGCGTGGTAGACGCCGACAACGCCCTTCTTGTCGGATTCGCCGTCGTCGGTCATCCCGATCATATTATACAGGACTCGATTACGTTCCGGCGCCGACCCGTCGGTATACTCGTCGGCCCGAAACGGCGGCATGTCGACCACGTCTTCACCAAACATCTCCGCGTACTGTCGCGGCGCTTCATACGGCGTGTGCGGATCGGGAATCGATACCCACAACGCGAAAGGATCGTCGCCCTGCTCTTCGAGAAAGCGGACCGTCTGCCCACACACGAGTCCTGTCGAGTAGTCCTCGAGCGGATAATCCGAGACCGCGTATGAGAAGTGGCGGCTCACCTTCGGCATGTTCCGCCGGATCGAGTGAGCGTCGTGAACCGAGTCTGTCGGCCGGAACCAGTCCATCCCTTTCGTCTCCGCATCCTTTGGTAGTCCACCGTGTCCGATTTCACACCACACGTCGAACAAATCCAGATCTGCCTCATCGACGAAGCAATGGTTCTTGCCGATCAGCCCTGTCCGGTAGCCCGCATCCTTCCATTGTCTGAATGCGTGGTTTGCAGCTGGCGGCATGAGGGTCTGGTTCCGGCGCCGCCCGTGCGTGTGCGGATACTGTGATGTCCAGAAGGAGATACGCGCGGGTACGCAGAGCGGATGGGGTGTCACGGCGTGACGATACAGGACGCCCTGCTTTGCGAGCCGTTCAAGAGAGGGCGTTTCGCAGAACGAGCTTCCATACAGGTGGCTCGCGGTCGCCTTCATCTGGTCGGCCATAATCACGATGATATTTGGTTTCTTCATAGGTCTCAATGAATGCACAAATCCCTCTCCCAACAAACGGGAGAGGGACAGGTTTGGGTTTGTGTCAGAGTACTCCCGATCGGGCGAGCAAAAAACACTCTCCGGGTGTGAACCCACAGATGCCTTCGATATCCGGTCTGCCACCTACTCGTAATTCTCCTGAACAGGCAGCGGCACCGGTGGACTATCCTCTGTGTCGATGCTCCAGTCGGCCAACCGCAGTTGCAGATCCGCGATCACGCTCGCGTGGGCAGGGTCGGTCGCAACGTTCGTCAACTCCCACGGGTCATTCGTCAGATCGTATAGCTCATCCTGATCGCCCATAGGGTCGTGTACATACTTCCACTCGCGCGTCCGGACCATCTTCCGGCGTCCTTCCGCCTCTCGCCACTGGAGAGACCGGATCAGCGCCCGTCGTCCAGAGGGCTTCTCGAGTTGCTCCAGGTGATCCAGTCTGAATCGAGGCCCCCCGGATCCGTACTCAGAGAAGGTCGTGTCACGAGGAGTGGCATCGGTTACCGTCGGAAGCGGCTTACCGTGCATTGCTCTGGGTGTTTCGATGCCCTGAAGCTCGAAACAGGTCGGAACCAGGTCGATCAGATTGGCCATGCTGTCGTCACGCACATCGGTCGGCAGTTTGTCCGGCCACGAGACGATCAAAGGAACACGCGTCAGGCAATCGTAGAAAACGCCGCCCTTGCACTGCATCGCGTGCTCACCCATAAAATCACCGTGATCGGAACAGAAGATCACGATGGTGTTCTCGCTGAGACCGGTCTCAGCGAGCGTATCCAGGATCTTTCCGATCTCGTCATCTATAAATCGGATCATCCCATGGTAGGCGCCGATCACACCATACACATCCTCATCCGAGTCTTCCCGGATCCCCACCATCTCATACAGCGCCACGTTCCGCTCCGGTGCCGTTCCATCGGAGAATTCCTCATCCCGCCACGGAGGGAGTTCGACCTTCTCCCTGGGGAACATTTCTGCATACTTCCGAGGCACTTCCCAGGGCTCGTGCGGGTCCGGAAACGAAACCCAGAGCGCAAACGGATCCTCCTTGTGCTGCTCGAGAAATCTTCGCGTCTGGCCGCCAACCAATCCCGTCGAATAGTCCTCCAGCAGATGGTCCGTGACCGCCCAGCTGAACCGCGGGCTGCTTTTCGGCATGCTTCGTCGGACCGAGTGTCCCTCATTGATCTGATCGACCGAACGAAACCAGTTCATCCCTTTCGTTGCTTCGCCCCGGGTCAGACCGCCGTGGCTGATCTGGCACCACGTATCGAACAGATCCAGATCCCACTTCTCCTCGAAGCAGTGGTTCTTCCCGATCAGACCCGTGTGGAATCCGTTCTCCTTCCAGACCTTGAACGCGTGGTTTGCATCTTCAGGCATCAACGTCTCATTCCGTCGTCCGCCGTGCGTGTGCGGCCATTGCGATGTCCACGTCGAGATCCTCGCGGGCACACACAGCGGATGTGGGGTCACGGCGTGTTCGTACAGCACCCCTCGCTTCGCCAGCCTCTCCAGCGACGGTGTCTCACAGAAGGTATTCCCATACAGATGACTGGCAGTCGCCTTCATCTGGTCGCACATAATAAACAGAACGTTCGGTTTGCTCTTCACTGTGTTTGTCGCCTTTTAGGTACAGCGTTTGATTGATTCCCTGATGGGGCATTCTTGTAATCGGAAATGGGTCGCACATCGCGGGTCCGGAGGACACGCGGCTACCTCACAACCTGACTATCTCCCTATCTCACTGCATCTAAACCCACGGCAGCACCCACCGAAACAGGACATCCAGGACGGATATGCCTACGGAGGCGACCAGTGTGCTAACGAGGCCATCGATTTCGAACCCATCGATCAGCTTATCCGTTGTCCAGAGCAGTCCTGCATTGATGACCACCAGGAAAAGCCCCAGCGTAATGATGACAAAAGGTAGTGACATGAACACAAGGATCTTGTAGAAGAAGAACTTGAGCAGCCCGTAAACAACTGCCACGCCGATCGCCGAACCAAACCCACGGATGTGAACGGACGACATGAAATGCGCAACGATGAAGACGGAAAGGCTGAACGCCAGTACGGACATAATGATCGACAAGGGCACCCTCCAATCAGTCGTCGATACCTGCAATCAGGTTGAGAGCCGCGCGATACAACATGTCGAGCAGCGAGATGAATACAGAGGCCAGAAGCGTGTTGAGCGCACCGTCCACAGCGAATCCATCGACCAGCCGTTCTGTTACCCACAACAACCCGGCATTGATCACGATAAGGAAGGAACCCAAAGAGAGCAGGACAAACGGGAGCGACAGGAACACCAGAATCTTGTAGAAGAAGTATTTCAGGAGCCCGTAGACCACGGCCACCGTGATCGCCATCTCGAACCCTGTCACTTGCACAGATGACATCAGATAGGATGCGGTTAACACGGAGAGGCTGAATGCAAGAATCGAAAGTATCACCTTCATCGTGAGCCTGCCTTGCCACTCGTCAAGAGTCGATGGTGAATCGCTGATTCCCGGTTCCTGGTGAGCCCAGGGGTTGAGACATCCAAAGACCGGTTACGCGCTCCAGATCAGCCGCCCTGCTCTTCATTGCCCAAAACACCGCCCTCGGTCAGAGATTCGAAGGATTCTGTCGGCAAAATGTTTCGTCTTCCGTTGAAGGTCGCTCCACTTGGCGCGTAGGCGCAAGTCATCGCCTTCGATATTCGCTATCCGGAATTGGACATTCGACATTTCTGAGAGATTCTCTTTTCTGCACATCCCTCACCCCTACTGCCCGCCTTGCTTCGCCTACGTCTTTCTACAAGACCACCAGATCACGGAACCCGCTGACGGTATGCAAGGAAATCAGATTTCCGTCGTGAGCCGTCTTGGCGCGATGATCACCCGACCGTGACAGAATGTGCAGATCTTCACCATCGATCGCCATGCTCACATAATGACGCGCCTCCAGTGGCGTATTCCCCTTCGCCACGATCCCCGCGGGAACCCAGTCCAGACAGTTTCGTGAATAGTGCAGTCCTAGAACGTGCCGCTCGTTGTTCGGGAGATTGTAGCGGTTTGCAGGCAGTCGATCCGGGCGGTAGGCGCTGTCTGTGGCGATGCTCGACAGGAGCCGAACAGTGCCGTCGCCTGGTCGAACAGGATATGGAAACGCATTTGCCCGCCTGGACAGGGCACGTGCAAAAAGGAATCTCCTGTCGGTGAAGACTCGAGCGACGACGACATCATCCCATCCTCGACCTCAACGACCTTCGCCACACACGCGAGGGCTTCGGCTCGGCCAGTTCCTCGACACCCACCCCTGATTCATCGTCGTCACGAGCGCCCAGACGCCAACCAACAGATCCCGGGCGTATACGCAAAGATCCGCTTCGGATCCCGCGACTCGTAGACAGCCCGATATTCATTCGCTAGCATCCGCGCCATCACCCATCACCCTTCGATATACGGTGATCGGTGATCGGTGTTCGGTGTTCGGTGTTCGATATTCCGCTTGAGTTTGCCTGTATCCTGGAACCTGACACGCCTCTGCCTCTACACCGGCAAGAACTCCTCAAACCACGCCAGCGTCCGTCTCGCACAATCCTGCCGATGCTCCGGCTTCCGAAAACCGTGCCCTTCCCCCGGATACACAACCAGCCCCGTCTGTATCCCCCGGTGTTCGAGCGCCCTGTAGACGATCTTGCTCTGCGACAGCGTACAGATTGGATCCTGGTCGCCGTGCATCATCATAAGCGGACAGTTGATCTCGTGCAGATGCGAGAACACATCACTGTTCACAGCGTCATCGCGCATCGGCCACGTCACCGGTGCGATGTATTCGTCCTCATACGTGAAATCACCCGTTTCAAGCGTCATCCGACGATTTTCGATGAACCCGTAATACGCCACACCGGTCCTGAATCGATCCGTCACGGCTACAGCTCTCAGCGTCATATAGCCACCATAAGATCCACCGTAGATACCGACACGCTGGGTGTCTGCGATATCCATCTCTGCCAGCCTGTCGATCCCGGTCACGATATCGTCCAAATCTTTCACGCCCTGGCATCCGATGTTGGCACCCAGAAAGCTGTCACCGAATCCCAGCGACCCTCTGAACGCCGGCTCAAAGACGCGGTAACCTGCGCGCAGCAAGTACCGGTATCGAATGGCCGCACCGCGACTTGCCTCCACATCTCCCGCCGGTCCTCCGTGCGCCCTCACCAGCAAGGGCGCGCCGTCCAGCGTACCTGAAGCTTCGTAGACGACGCCCTGAATCTCGAGCCCGTCCGAGGCCTTCCAGTCTACGACACGAACGTGAAGATCGTCGACTTCCTCTGTCCAGGGGATATCGGATACGCGGCTGCCCAGCGCCAGGTAGGGCAGCTTATCCTTGTCGCTGGACTCGCACCAGACGTCCTGGTCACTCGTCACACATTCGCCCAGAGCGGGAACGGACAGCAGTCGTGAATCTCCATTCAATTCGACCGCCTCGGTTATCCGCTCGACGCCATCGATAAAGCTCACCCACAGCGTTCGGGCATTCAGCCACCCGAAATCGACAACATTCCGACCGTCACCCGTGAGACACACCGGCTCGTCTTCCCAGGCGTGCCACCAGAGGTTGGTGTGTGTGGTTATCGGCCGATTCTTCTCGAAGTTCGCTTCATACACGACTCCGGACCCATCATGGGCAGCGATACACGTGAACGTCTTGCCTGCACCGCTCGTTAGTTCCGTCATCTTGCCGGTTTCGAGCTTACAGACCCAAAACTCGCCCCGCATCGCCTCCTCCGGGACCGTGTTGACGGAAACACGCCAGACACAGTGCGACCCATCAGCCGACAAACTCAGACTCCAGCACCCAGCGGGGATCGGAGTCAGTTCCTTCCACCCCGATCGCGGACCATATGTCCAGAGCGTATCCTTTTCTCGCTCAGTGGGAAAGAGAACGGGATCGTCAACCCGTTCTCCGGTCACGATCGCCGCCACACGCACGCCACCGTCTGTCCAGGCGGTATCGACAGCATTTGTACCTTCAGGCAGAGACACGAGCTGGCTGCTCGTGCCATCCAGTCGAACAAGGTGTATCTCGTCATCTCTCAGCACGAGAAGATCGTCTCCCGCACTCCAGATCTTATCCTGATCCTTGAGTTCAGGAACAGCAACCTGTCCGCCGCTGGGATCCAGGACATACGCGCGTGTTTCCGAGCCTTCAGGACACGCGCTGTATACACAAACAATCTGCCCGTCAGCCAGCTTGAGCAGTCGGCTGACAGAAATCGGGTCGTTGTCAGGACGGAGATCCCGCTCACGGTCCTCCGAGAGTTCCAGGTCAGGGTCTAGCGCATTCAGTGCCAAATCAGATCTCCTTTCACGCGCATGATAGAGGCACAGTATCCCCAACGCAACGCCGACGCATCTTGACGAACCAGGAGGCACAGCGTAACATTCGCAGTTGCAACCAGAACCCGTGTCGAAAGAGGAACTGTTGTCGAGAAATCTGCTCTTCATCACGACAGATCAACAGCGCTGGGACAGCCTGCCCTGCTACGGGCTGGACTTCATGCAGACCCCGAACCTCGATCATCTCGCGGCCGAGGGGATGGTTTTCGATAGCTGCATCGTCCCATCGCCCGTCTGCGTGCCCTGCCGTGCGGCGATGTTGAGCGGGCAATATCCGGCGTCTACAGGCGTCCTAGGCAACGGACACTGGCTTCCGCCTGACGTCCCTACCTGGCCCTCGCTGATCAGTCAGACGGGACGTAACACGGCAGCCATCGGCAAGATGCATTTCAATCCCTGGGATTCGCTTGAGGGTTTCGATCAGCGAATCACCGCCGAAGACAAGCGGCACACCTATCTGCCCGACCACCACGTCCAGTTCCTGGCCGCTCATGGAATGGAGCGGCAGCATCCGACCACGCTTCCCGGTTACTACGAGAACCTGGGTGCATCGGTATCCCCCCGTGAGCGCAGGTTTCACGTCGATGGCTTTGTTGGGGACCGGGCCGCAGAATGGATCAGCGAGAAGGGCTCGGAGCCCTTTGCCGCGTGGGTGAGCTTCCCGGGACCACACGACCCCTATGACCCGCCAGAGGATATGGCCGAGATGTATGCCGATGCTCCGATTCCTCACCCCATCGGCTCCCCGGAAGAGTTGGTCAACAAGCCAGCTGCACAGCGTTCACGCGGAGCGGGAAGCCTCGGAAACTCAATGTTTCGCCTGGACCTTTCACTGGCGACCACCGAGAACTACCTCAAGTGGCGCAAGCATTATTACGCCAACATCTCGCTGATCGATGAAGGGATCGGCAAGATGCTTGCGGCGCTCGAATCGACGGGCACTCTGGACGACACCCTCATCATCTTCACGAGCGATCACGGTGACGCCCTCGGCGACCACGGGATGCCGTTCAAAGGGTTCTTTTACGATTGCATGTCACGGGTACCTTTGATTGTCAAGGGACCAGGTATTTCCGCCGCCAGATCATCTTCGCTGGTCAGCACACTGGACCTCGTCCCTCTCTTCTACAATAGTTGCGAAGCTGCTGCACCTGCCACGCTTCAGGGCGAAGACATTCGCCCCCTCTTCGCTGATCCTACAGCCACGATCCGCGAGCACGCTTTCTGCGAGATCGAGGGTCGGATGATGGTTCGATCGGCGACCCACAAGTACGCACACTACAGCGACGGATCATCCGAGCTCTATGATCTGACGACCGATCCTGACGAGATCACAAATCTTGCCGACAACCCTGACTATGCCCGGATCGAAAGTGATCTGAAGACAAAACTGGTCGAGCATAGTCTCGACTGCCAGGCCACACATTCCCGTGCCGTGAACGCGCCCCAATACTGGCTGCGGCAGGAACTGGAAGCCGACTACAAGCGACAGATTGCCGAAGGTGGGGACACGAGATACAGACCGCCCCACGCGTAGACCTGGAGAACCCACGAACCCGGAAGGAAGCAGATGAAGATCACAGACGTAAAGACCACATCATTCAAGACCACCACCCGATCCGAACGCGACACGGACGGCCACGGTCATCCGGGGCCAGAGCGGGAAACCACATCAACGATGCTCCAGATCGACACCGACGAAGGCGTAAGTGGATACTGGTTCGGCGCAAACGCTTCGGTGATGGAAACGGTGATCAAGCCCGCGATCGTCGGGAAAGATCCGTTCTTCCGCGAGAAGATCTGGCACGACCTGAACGAGCGCCAGCGTCTGAACATGGGAACGATGTCGGACAAGGTTCTATGTTCGGTCGACCTCGCGCTCTGGGATCTCGCAGGCAGGGCACTCGACATTCCGGTCTACAAGATGCTGGGTGGATATCGCGACAAGGTTCCTGCCTATGCGAGCACGATGTGCGGAGACGATCTCAAGAACGGGCTCGCGACTCCGGAAGACTACGCAAAGTTCGCAGAGTGGTCGATGAAACGGGGGTATCCGGCCTTCAAGCTCCACACCTGGCAGCCGCCGTATGAAGGAGCGCCCAGTGTAAAGCGCGATCTCGAGGCCTGCGCAGCCGTGCGTGATGTCGTCGGACCCGACGTACCGTGTATGCTGGACCCCTACCACTACTATGATCGAGAAGCCGCATTCGCACTCGCAAAAGGGCTCGAGTCGCTCGACTACTACTGGATGGAAGAGCCGATGGACGAGCACAGCATGTCGTCCTACATCTGGCTCACCTCACACACCTCACTCGCCATCTGTGGTCCCGAGACGTGCGAAGGCAAGATGTATGTCCGCGCAGAATGGATAAAGAACAACGCTTGTGACATCAGCCGCTGCGGTGTCGGTGACGTCGGTGGGTTGACCCCGCTGATGAAGACCATCCATCTCTGCGAGTCTTTCGGAATGCGCTGTGAAATCCACGGAGGCGGGTTCGGTAACCTGGCTGCGCTTTGTGCGATGAAGAACGGCGAATTCTACGAGCGCGGTCTCCTGCATCCCTTCATCGACTACGAACAGCCTGCTGAGTATCTGCACGAACTCGCAGATCCGATGGACGACCAGGGGTTCGTGCAGGTTTCGCAGCTTCCGGGTCTTGGGATGAACATCAACTTCGACTACATCGAGAAGAACAAGATCTGACACCTGCGTCTCGCAGCGTGTCTCACCCGTTACTTCGTGGACCCGTAAAAAGGGAAGAACAGATCAGAGGAACGATGGTTGTTGATCACAACAGAGCCCTGGACGATCTGCTGGAACTGATACCGATCCCGGGACCGCCCGCCTGCGAATCAGAGGTCGCGACGCACATTCGCAGACAGCTGATCGACATTGGCATACCCGATTCGTGCATCACCACGGACAACGCCCAGGACCAGAGCGAATACGGTGACGACACGGGAAACCTGCTCGTCACCCTGGACGATGGCGATGCTGACGAGCGCTGGATGTTCAGCACTCATATGGACACGGTGCCGGGAGCGGTTGGCACCCGACCCCGTGTTGAGGGCAACGTGATCACCAGTGATGTCACGGGCAAGGCGCTTGGAGGAGACAACCGCGCTGGATGCGCCCTGCTCCTCCAGGTCGCACGATCGCTCGTTGCCCGGGAGGGACGACACCGACCCATAACATTGGCCTTCTTCATCCAGGAGGAGGTCGGTCTCGTCGGTGCCCGCGGGATGGACCTCGAGAAACTCGGGAAGCCGGCTCCCTCGCTCTGCTTCAACTTCGATGGCGGCGCCCCGGACGAAATCGTAAGCGCCGTTATCGGTACGGAGCGATTCAACATCCACGTAGACGGGATCACTGCTCACGCCGGCGCAAGACCAGAACAGGGCGTGAACGCCGCGACGATCGCTTCGCTCGCGATCGCCGAACTGGAGAAGACCGGATGGAACGGTCGCATCGACCGGAGCGAGGGCAAGGGCTCTGCCAACATCGGAGCAATTGATGGCGGAACGGGAACCAACGTGACGATGCCCCACGTGCACATCCTGGCGGAGGCCCGGTCGCACAGTCAGCCCTTCCGCAGAACGATCATCGATGAGTGGGAGCGCGCGTTCACGCGTGCAGCTGCATCCGTCCAGAATTCTCTGGGTGCGTCTGGATCTGTGTCGTTCAGCCCCGGCCCCGCCTACGAACCCTTTTCGCTGGAGGCGGATGCGCCCGTTGTCCTGGCAGTCGAGCAAGCTGCCCAACAGTGCGGTGTTCAGACAGCCTGCGTGACAAACGATGGCGGGATGGACGCAAACTGGATTGTCGGCCACGGCATCCCGGCCATAACCCTCGGTGTCGGTCAGGGCAATGCTCACACGCCTGAGGAGATCTTGGATCTGGATCGCTTCCGAACGGCGTGTGAAATCGCTGTAGCGCTCGCCCAGATGTAGGCAATCGAACGCAACCAGATCGAGCGCAGCCCGATAGGGAACTAACCACACCCCTCCATCGCAGACGGAGATAATCTTGAAAACCGTCCCCACCACACAAATGGCGGCAGCTTCGTCCAGCCTATGAGCGCTGTGATCGAATCCTGGTCCTTCAGCGACGCCACTCGCCTGTCCCATCTCTGGTGTGAATCGACGGCTGATGCCCCGTACTGCTACGTTGCGGACCCAACGGCTTTCGCTCACGGGATCCTTTCCGACGAATCAGATGATGAATCCCTGGCCACCAACCAGGGACAACAGTTGATGGTTGCACTTTCGGGCCGGAATCCAGTCGCCTTCGCTCACCTCGCCGCGGGTCACACCGAAATCGATGCGAACTCCGTTGCGTGTGGAATCATCCGCTACTTCAGCTTCCTGCCGGAGTTCTCATCCGTTGCACAGGCCCTGCTGAGTCGTGTCGAGCAGGTTCTGACAGACGAGGGACACGTGCACCTCGACGCATTCCCGCTCTACCACGGATACGCATTCCACAACCACAAGGTCGGCATT
>CAYYGZ010000065.1:0-19746 GCA_964471275.1 uncultured bacterium
ATCGCACCTTGATACAACATCAGGATCAATTTGCCGGGCGATGCCGTGCTGATCTGCACCTGGCGATACTGACCGTAAACATTCGCTTGAGCCATAGGTCCTCGTCTGTTGGGTTATGGGATGGCTGTCAGCCTATGCTGCCTGCCGGGAGTAGTGCGGACTACCCGCCGGTCGTGGCCGCGAGAGAGGCGAGCTGCGACCCGAGGAATGATCCCATCGAGTTCAGTTCTGCCAGGGTGGTTTCCATCACAGTAAACTGACGCTGTAACATGCTCTGCTTGAGTTTCAGTCGTTCCAGAAGTCGATCAATCTGTTCATTGTTGGCCTCGATTGTGGCCTCGATCGCACCCTCGCGAGTAGCGATCATACCGTCGAGCGGGTCTGTCATCGATGCGAGCGTCCGGCTCAGCTGATTGGCCACGCCCTGAACGACCTGCACCGTTCCCTGATCCTGGCCCTGTGCGATCAGCTGAGCGGGGGTGAGAGTCACCCGGATCGCGAGACCGTCTGTGTTTGAATTGTCGGCGTCACCGGTCAGTACGCGGCCATCACCCGTGGCGGCTTCACCGTTGATCGTCCCGGCAACATCCACACCGAGATACTCGGCGTTCGTAATCCCGAGTTCATCGACCGATTGGCTGATCGTGAACCCAGCGTCGGATCCGTAGGCATCCGAGGTCAGGTGAATCGCGCCACTCTCGTTTGTTGCCGTGATCGACATCGCGAAACGACCTTCTTCTGTCGTGTCAAATTGACCGAAATCGAGGCCTCCGCCCCCTTCGTTCCGTTCCATCAGGACCAGAGTTATGGAACTGTTCCCGATGTCGCTGTCGGTCACCTGAATCTGTCCGTTCGCGTCTACGGAGGTCGACACGCTGCCGCCGAAGACACTTCTGATCTCTGAAAGCAGGTCGTCCATCGTCTGCGTGGTTGGATCTGTGATCGTAAAGGTTCCGGTTACACGCTCGCCAGTATGTGTGTCTGCCTGGATATCGATCGTGTCACCGGCGATCACGCCCGCGCCATTGATGCCGTCGAACGTCATTGCTGCCGTGACCGGTGTGATACCGTCTGTCGTGTTCACGACCGATCCCGTTTTCACTTCGGCGACGTTGGATGCCAGGACCGTGTTGATCTTGTCGACCACCTCATCAGTCGTGTCGCCCGTCAGGAGATCGATCGTGTCAGACTTGCCCGATATGGCTTCGGTGATCGTGACAGTCGTGTCGCTGGCGATTCCGGTGGAGATATCCGTAGTCCCCGTGATGTCGCCCTGTTCAGGCGCGGCCGTAATGTCGATATCGTAGGTGCCTGCCACCGTGTCTGCGGTCTGAAAGACATACTCGATATCCGTATCTGAGGTCGAGCCGCTCTCCGACAACACGTTCTTGATTTTGGTCAGATCGTTGGCCAGGGCCGCATCCAGTGTCGTGCTGTCAATCTCCAGCAAACCATCGCGGTTGAACGAGACTCCGAACAACGTGAGCGAATTCTCATCAGACGCCAGACCCGTAACCGGATCGAGGACGAGCGAGCGCAGCTGAGATTGCAACGTAAGTAGCGTGGCATCGCCCGAAAGCGGTCCGGATGTCTGAAGCTCCTCGTTAAAAACGAACTGGTCGCTGATCAATGAGGAGGCAGTATTGAAGTTGTCTACCAGTGACTGGATTGACCCCTTTATCGAAGATGTATCCTGTGCGACGTTTATCGAGACATTCGTTCCAGCCTCAGCATTCACGAGGCTGAGCGTCACACCCTCGAGCGCATCCGTCACCGTGTTCGTCGACCGAGTCAGGGAAACGCCGTTCACGCGAAACACGGCGTCCTGTCCAGCTACGACCTCTGTCATCTGTGTGTTCTGGCCCTCGATTGACGCGGCGAAGGCGCCAAAGGTCAAAGCGCCGCCACTTTCGTTGTTGGCCGCCAGCGAAATCGACAACTGGCTGTCACCGGCCGTGTCATCAGTCAACTCGATCTGGCCCTGGCTGTTGACGGATGCCGTCGCGGCGCCGCCGAAAACCGTTTCCATCTCATCCAGCATATCCTGAATGTCATCGTTGTTGACGTTGTTGATCGTAAAGGTTCCCGAGACCGAGTTGCCGTCACGGTCCGTACCCGTGATCGTAATCGTGTCACCATTCGACGCGGAGGCGCCGAAGATATCGACGAAATTCGAATTCGCATCGATCGGATCAGAGCCATTCGTCGTGTTCCCTACGCTGGCCGCCTGAACCTCGGTAACTGCGGACGTCACCCCCGAAATTCCCTCGAGGAGTCCGATCGCCTCCAGAACATTGTTGTCGTCCAGAAAAGTTGTTGTACCCTCGATCTGGAGTCGGAAGCTGGTCGTCCCGTCCTCTTCCTCTTCATTCACTATAGACGTCGTCACGCCATCCGGATTGGCCGCATCGATGGCATCCTTGATATCGCTCAATGACATAGTCGACAGATCAATGGACACGTTCTTGTTGCCAATCGTGACGGTCCCACTCAACCCACTTGGCAGCCCGATCAGAGTGCCCACATCGGTCGTCCCGCTCAACAGCTTGTCCGTTTGGCCGCCGCCGGAAACGCTGTTCTTGATTGAGGTTCCCGAACCCATAAACCCGAGGGACTGCAGGATGTCTGTCATGCTCGCGTCAAGCAGCGAGAACCCCTCGGACCCGGTAGACGTGCTCGTCAGGATCATCCGGTTATCCGTACCGGAAACCGACAGAATCTGTGCCGCCACGCCGACATCGGCTGCGTTGATCGCGCCCTGGATATCAACGAGCGAGTCACCAGCAGAGATCGAAATCGTCTGACCGTTGATCACAAACTCCCCGGCGAGGCCCAGATCCTCCGATGCGGAGGAGAATGACTGGGAGGACCTGCTCTGCGCCTGGGCAAGGCTGAGCACCTCGACCGAAAACGAGCCGGGCGAGGCTGAACCGCTGACCGATGCGGAAACAAGGTCGGTGTCGCTGGAGTTTGTCGAGAACGCGTCGAAGGCAGACCCGTCCGAGAGGACGTCTGCGCTTGTCTTGACGGCAAGCATGTCCGTGTTGATCTGCTGTAGAACCTGGAGTTTGAGCTCCTCGATCGCATTCTGGTTCTTCAGAAGAACGGCAGGGCGCCGATCGATCGCGATCAACTGCTCAATAATCTGTCCTGAATCGATGCCGGACGACAGTCCGGCAAACGAGACACCGGTACTCATAGTACCTCCAACGGCAAGCGGTATCGGCGAAGATGCATTCCCATTAGCAATCGCATCCTCCGCAATTGCCACATCTCCTTGGATTGAAGCCTTCTATCTTCCTATCGTCAGAACTTCTGAAACCTTAATGGCAAATCTGGTTTTTCGAGAGAGGCGGGGGGGGGGTCAAGTTCTGTACAGCGTAAAGCGGACAGTTCGCCTGAGTGGGTACCGAATCCCGCGAATGCCCGCCGCCTCCATGCAGCGCGTGGTGGCTAAGAGCTAGCATCCTGCCCGCTCTCACCATCTGAAGATTTATTGGTCAGGCGATGTCGTTGACAAACAGCCCGACGATTTTTTCGATTCTCTCCTCGACCTCCAAGACTTGTTCGGCCGGAATCTGACGAACGACTTCTCCCGTACTGGAATCAGTCACTTTTACGAAGAGCTTACCTGAATCCTCGTGTACAGAGACCGCGAGATCGCGGTTGATGGATTCCAGGCCCTGATTGAGACGATCCGCGGCCGACTTAACTTCAACTCGGCTGGGTGGAAGCTGACTCTCCTGGACCCTCGTCTCCTCATCCATTCGATCGGAGGCCAGAGAGGAACCTTCGGCTCGCGGCAAACGCGGCGAGACTCTCGGCAAGGCACTGAGTGCGATTTTCATGTCCCTTTACCTCGCTAGACTTTCTTCAAAACTGCTGCGTATCGATCAAGCTCTGAGAATCACGGCGAGTCTTGCCACGATTCTCAGAGCTTCGAGATAGACTTCACTAGAATCGCTGCGACTATCCGAGCAGCGACAGAGCGTTCTGCGGCAAGACGTTGGCCTGCGCCAACAGAGCCGTGCCAGACTGAACGAGAATCTGTGATCTCGTGAATGCCGAGACCTCGTAGGCGATGTCGGCATCACGGATTGAAGACTCAGATGCCGTGATGTTCTCGATCGCATTCTCGTTTGCCCGGACGTTGAAGGCCAGCCTGTTCTGGAAAGCACCCAGATCGCCGCGCTGCTGTGCGACGTTCTGGATAGCCAGATCGATCGAAGAGATCGAGGACTGGGCCGTAGGCTGGTCGGCAACCGTCGTGCTTCCGAGGTTGAGGACCACACCCGATGCGCGCATATCCGAAATGTTGATCTCGATACGGTGCACTGCACCGTCATCCGGACCGACCTGGAACTGACCACCCGTCCCGGAGTCGACCACGAGATCAAGCCCGTCCAGATCACCGTCGCGATACCCATCCGTTGCGGGATTGATTCCTTCGGCCGAACGATTACCTGCCAGTGTCAGCTGGATACCGATCCGATCGAAGTTGGCGATGATTGAACTGCCGCTCGCCACGACGCCCGCACTGGCACCGCCGTCATTGTCCAATGCCGCCCCAAGGTCGATGGTCTGCGTTGCGACGCCGTTGCCGAGCGTGACCTCGTTGTCACTGCCCGTATCGATAAAACGATACGTTGCAGCGGAAGCACCCGACACTGCGACACCGACAACACCAGTCGTGGGTGAAGCCAGCGACGTTGAGACGGCCGGATCGTTGCTGACCACGTTACCAAATCCGGTCAGAAGGACCTGGTTGTTGTAGGACGTGACCGTTCCAATGCGGTCTATCTCGTTGATCAACTGCGTATACTCGGCGTTCAGCGATTCACGGTTCGAGTTGTTGATAGTGGATGAAGAGGACTGAACGGCCAGCTCTCTCATCCGGATGAGAATCGCGTTCACCTCGTTCAGCGCGCCTTCAGCCGTCTGAATGAGGTTGGTTCCTTGTTCGGCATTCCTGACAGACTGCGAAAGACCGCTGATCTCTGCCCGCATCCCTTCCGAGACGCTGAGGCCGGCAGCATCATCAGCCGCTCGGTTGATCCGAAGACCCGAAGAGAGTCGCTCGATTCGGGTGCTAAGATCTTTGTTGTTGATATTCAGTATCCGTCGAACGTTTACTGACGGAATGTTCGTATTGACGCGGAGTAGCATCGTGAAAACCTCCTTGTTAGTCTCACCAATTTCTGAGACTGTTACGGCATCCTTGCCGATGACCGAGCCCGTGGGAAGCTCGGTTGAAGATTGGTCAGGGGACTGCTATTCAAACACAATTAGCCGGAATACCGGCCAAAAACCCTAACTTTGGTGCTGCTACGCTTCACCTCCTCACTCTTTTTTGGAATAGTACGGATGTTTCCTTTTGTCTATGTATCGACCTTGCAGGAAACAACCTTTAACCTTTTTTCCCAAAACAGAGGCGGAAAAACGCAAAGGGTTGGCTGGCAGTTCCGGCGATCCCCGAGGAGGTCACCATGCCACATTTTCGGATGTCAAAGTTCGATATCGAGCCCTTCCTGGCGAGTTACTTCTTCTGGATTTCTTCCTGTTGTCCAAACTGGCCTTCCCACGTCGGCGAGATCAGGAGGTTTTCACGGTGCCAACGGCCATTTCGAACAATATATGAATCCAGCATAATCCAACTTGGCATCACTTTGTATACCAAGTATCGCCCGGAATGGATTCGCCTTTAGTCTTTTCTGCTGCTGCTGCTCCGGTATTGAAGGCGTGTCTGGTATTCGGCGCAGCAATCAGGATGTCTCGAATGCTCGGTTTGGATCGCTTCAGAGCCGTCAGCCGGAATCGCGGCTCTTCCCCGATCGAGTTCTTGAATGCATCATACATTTATATATCTCCTCGTTACTGGAGGAGTGACAGAGCTGTCTGCGGGAGGGCATTCGCCTGCGCAAGGACGGCCGTAGCAGCCTGGGTCAGGATCTGAGCCCGAGTGAATTCGGACACTTCCTGTGCCACATCCGCATCACGGATGGAAGATTCGGAAGCCTGGATATTCTCAATTCCGTTGTTAGCAGAGACGATCGTGAAGGTCAGACGGTTCTGGATCGCGCCGATATCCGCACGCTCTGAGGCGACGCGGTCGATTGCCAGATCCAGGATCGGGATCGTCGACCTGGCACTGATCATCGACCCAATCGACGTTGTGTTCAGATTCAGCTCCGGACCGCTTGCCCGCATGTCATCCAACCCGAACTCGATCCTGTCGGCAACTTTGTTGTCAGGACCAACCTGGAAAGACCCTCCCGTTCCCTGCGTCACTTCCAGCGTCAATCCGTCCAGATCACCGTCTCTGTAGCGGTCATCCAGGTTCAGGATCAGTCCGACACGGTCAAAGTTCGCCACGGCAGTCGTTCCCGAAGCCACAACGCCGCCGACGGCATCGTTATCGAGGATGGATCCGATGTCTATAGTCTGCGTTGCAACGCCGTTGCCAACGGTGATTTGATTGTCGGTCGGATCCACGTCTAGGAAGGTATAAGTGCCCGCAGGGGCACCGGTCAACGTCATCCCTGTGACACCGGAGGTAGCGCTTGCCGTTATCGCTGTAGAGGCGTTCGCACTGACCGTATTGCCAAAGCCAGTCAGCAGAACCGTGTTGTTGTAGGAGGTCGCAAGCGCAACGCGATCGATTTCAGCGATTAGTTGAGCGAATTCAGCCTGCAGGTTGGATCGGTTGTTCGAGTTTACGGTCGAGGATGCTGCTTGTACCGCGAGTTCCCGCATACGGACGAGCATTGCGGACATCTGGTTCAGCGCACCTTCAGCAACCTGAGAGAGGTTTGTCGCCTGCTCGGCATTCCGAACGCCCTGTGTAAGCCCGCCGATTTCGGCTCGCAAACCTTCACTGATCGCGAGACCCGCTGCATCGTCAGCCGCTCGGTTGATCCGCAGCCCCGTGGACAAACGTTCGATTCGGGTTGCGAGGGTCCGGCTGTTGACGCCAAGCGCACGTCTGGCCGTAATGGCTGTAATGTTGTTATTTACGCGAAGAGGCATCTGCTGCTGCTCCTCTGGGTGGACGAGAAATTACGCACGTCCTGCAAGAGCAACGCCTATGCCAGACACAGATACGCACCGACAAAAATTTCTATATGTCGCTATTAAACCATAACTTACAGAAAGTGCTAGACGGTCAAGCAGGACCAAAACGAGGACAGTTTAGGGAGGATATTTCCGCTACGGAGGGACAGGTGAAGCGAAACGCGGTAGTTCCGGGATAGATCGCTGCATACGCAAAAAGACCTCCGTCATTCAGATGAAGGTCTTTTGTCATTGCTTGTGGGACGTGCGACGGATCTGTAGCTAAACCTGGGCTGACCTATGCGGTCACGTCCACGTGATGCGTGTCCATCTGAGGCGTGTCGGCAAGCTGCGTGGTCGGTGCGCTCCCTCCCCGCTAGCAACTACGGGGGCAGACTGAGGCACTGGCACCTTCTGGACAGATCTGACGATCAGGTCCGCCGCCAGGTTAGCCACCCCCTGAACTGATGCCGACATCGTCATCACCTCCTAATTTGTGCACATCCCCCACTGGGCCTTAGTGGTATATTCGGCATTCCAATCATCAATCTTCAGCAACCTGCTAATTTCTGAAAACAAGCGTATCGTTTCATGGGCCTTCGGGATGTGGATCGACATACCGAGAGAGAGAATGCCATGAGAGTTGGAATCGTGGGAGTGGGCCTGCTGGGTGCGCAGCACGCCAAACTTGCGATCACACATCCGGATGTCACGCTATCAGCAGTGGCAGACACACGATTGTCGGTTGGACGGAAGGTCTCTGCGGAAACCGACAGCCAACACTATCGTGACTACAAGAAGATGCTTGCCTTGGAGGAATTGGAATGTGTGATCATCGCAACACCAGACCCGTTACATCGGGATCCCGTTGTTGCCGCGGCTCAAGCGGGAATACCACACATCATTACCGAGAAGCCGCTGGCAACGACTGTGTCGGACGCACGACGAATGCGCGATGCCGTTGCCAGATCCACATCTGAACTCCACATCCTGTTCCCGAATCGGTTCAATCCACTTGACCGGGTCGTGCACTACGCAGTGCAGGCCGGCCTGCTGGGACTGCCGGTCCACGGGGATGTCCGCCTGGATGACAACATCTCGGTGCCGCTCAATCTTTGGGGAAAACGGAGCAAAGCCTGGGCTGGCGGTTCGTCGACCGCACATTTTCTCCTCAGCCACGTCGTGGACCTGCTGCGCTGGTATTTCCATCCTGCCGATGTGGCAGAAGTATTCGCGATCACCCAGAACCGAGTGCTCGGATTCACACCGGATCTCTACGACGCCTACCTGACCTTCGACTCGGGGATGACCGTTAGGGTAAAGGCCGAGTGGACCCGGCGCTTCGACGCACTCGTGGAGTTCGAACTGACCTTCAGCGGGGACAGAGGCGGGATCGCATACCGAAAGCATCCCGCGTTTCGGTCGCAGCGGGGGCTCAGGCTGGACACCTCGGGCGAATCCCGGACGAGTCTGGAAAGACACATGAGAAAGCTGAACAACCAGGGAATTCGCGGGAAGGTGGTCTCGGACCCAAAGGCCAGGTCACCCCAGGTAATGGAATTCTACGGTGAAGACAACCCGCTGGACTGGGACACGGCGCTGCATTACTACCTGTCCGCAATCGCTCACGGGAAGAGCGATCCCGATTTGCCGGGGTTTGGACCGCTGCCTGGCATGTCGGATGCCTTGCGTCAGGTCGACATCGTCGCCGCAATCGTGAAGTCAGCCAAAACCGGCAGGGCGCAAAGGGTTGTTGATTCGAGGAAGTGAATCAGATCTGGATTCTGCGCAAACAGTGATTCGTCGCAAAATAGGCCCACCCGTCCACGATGGGACCGGGTACATCGAACAGGTCTTCCTCTTCGTGAATCGTGGTAAACGTCTCCCCCGCGACACGATAGAGCATTGATTCCGTAAAGCCGAACAGACCGTCTGGACCTGGTTGAAGCCCGTTGTCGAGGGGGCGCCCCGACAGCCCGCCCTGCAGGATCTCGAAGCGGCGTGTTCCGGGCTCAAAACCAAAGAGAATCCGCTTCTCCTCACTGATAGCCGTACCGACCAACCTGTCGGCCACCCCGTCCAACACCAGGGCATTGATGGACGTCAACCCCTCGGCAGGTGTGCCTTCCCACACCGCCTCCTCTTTCAGGTAGTCCCAGAGTATCAAGCGCGCTTGCAGATCCCGCGGTTGCGTTCCCGTGCCCGCCAATGTCGTCGTACCGATGGCAATCAACTCCGCCTGCTCCAGATGCGCCAGTGTATAGCAGCTCCCCTCGCCAGCCACGTCTCGATAAGAGGCACGCTCACCCGTCTTCGGATCCAACCACCCGAGGGGCCCCCCCCACAAACCATAGTCTGGAAGTGACGCCGTCCAGACCCGTCCCAGAGGCCCCGTCAGAGTGGTCCGAGGCCGGTAGGAGATTTCATCGATCCGCCCCAGCTCTCTCGGATTGGATTCGGGATCCTCGCCATATACATAGGGCCGGCCAGGATCGTAGACGGAGACGCGAGCCGCAGGGTAGGACGAAATGAAGATCCGATCATCCAGGTTGGCCATCGAGTAGGCCTCGCCGCCGGATTCCGACGCCTTACCGTGATCGACACACTCACCGGTGCTGGAGGGGTAAGAGAAGAAGTGCAGGGGCAGGATGCTGGATCCGTAGATGCGATGGTCCGGCCCTTCGTGAAGCATGAAGATCCTGCTGCCCGCGGCCGCATAGTCCAGAGCCACCGACCGGGTCTTTCCACTCGGATCGGTCAGAACCAGCTGTTTGTAGAGAAACGTCTGTGCATCCCCAAATTCGAAGGTCTCCAGGCTCTGCAGTCGCGCGACCGGTACATCCACCTCCCCCTCGAACCGCTTGACCGACCGTCCCTCGATCACGTAGGTCTCCGCCTCCGCCGTGATGTAGAGTCGACCGTCCGCTCCACGGAGCAGATCGACAGCACCTTCTTCTTTCGTCAGGGAAGGCCCGACAGACATACGCGCCGACGTCTCGGGGTCGAACAGGACGACGTGCTGCTGTGTCATCTTGATCAGACAGGCGATCATACCACTCTCATGGTCGACAAGCGGGTAGCAGTACATATCCACATCGTCAGCCGGACCATACTGATCGAACGTGCCGGTTGCCGGATCGAACGCGGTCAGGTCCGCGCTCGCATAGCTGCCGATCCAGAGCTTCCCGCCGTCATCTTCATCGATCCGGCACGGAAAGATCGCCTTCTCCGTGTGGATAGCGCCCATATCAGTCAGCGCTTCCCCGTCGTAGGCATATAAGTGACCGTTGTGCGCGGAACCGAAATAGAGAACTCCGCTCTGCGCCAGACAGGTCGCCGTCGGATAATTGGCCTTGGGATTCTCCACAGCGACCTGACGGCACTCTCCTGTCAGCGGATCGATGTCGAGTATGAAGAAACCTGACGCCTGTTGGCCCATCGTCGTCCAAACCCGGTCTGCTCCCGATGGATCGACACCTGCGTGTGGTCTGACCCAGTTGACCGAACAAACCGGGACACCGAGCTCTTCGTATCTGCTCACGTCTCGTCTCCCGAGAAGCAACCATCAGCCTTCATCACGAGAAGCGAGTCCTCAAACGCGGACAGCGCTTCCCCGATATCGTCCTCGGTGTGCGAAAAACTCGGATAGCACACCGTGTAGAGCAAGATGCCGCGACAGAACATCTCACCACAAAATCGGTTGTAGTTTTCGGTATTGCGGACGGCGTCGGCAGACCGAAAAGCAAACACGCCGATTGGCGGGAATCCCGCGAACGAGGCCTCCACGTCGAGCCGGCCGGCGATCTCTGTCACGCCACTGTGCAGCTGCTCACCTCGTTCCCAGAGCCTGCCGATGACATCGTTCGTCTGATACACGCCGATCACGGCTCTGGCTGCTGCGAGTCCGAGCGTGTCGCCACCGAAGGTCGATGAGATTACGACATCACGAACCGTCTCCATGATTTCACGTTTCCCAAGGTAACAGGACAGCGGGGCCCCGTTCGAAATCCCCTTCGCGAAGACAGCGAGATCTGGCGTGACCTCGAACAATTCCTGCGTGCCCCCGGTGCGAAGACGAAACCCGGTCACGATCTCATCGAAGATCAGAACAGCGCCGTGTTCGTCGCACAGACGGCGGAGGTCTGCGAGAAACACCTTCGCCTCCCCCATCCCCACATAGTCACACGCCACGCTGATGGCTGCCACATTGAAGGGATAGCGTCTCAGCGCGGCCTCAAAGGCTTCCACATCTCCCCAGGGCAGTTTCTCGTAGACGGATTGAATCGCTTCGGGAACACCGGGGCGCCCCATCGTGTTTACCCAGCCGTGGTAACCACAGGTCAGGATCACGTCCCGCTTTGTGTGGGCCCTGGCCAGACGGTGCACGGCGGCCATTGCCTCGCCGCCCGTCTTCAAGAAGCGAACCTGCTCTGCACACGGTATCAGCTCGACAAGATCCTTCGCCACGGCGACTTCAAGCGGGTGTGCATAGCTGTAGACAAAGCCTTCCGCGGCCTGAGCCTGTACCGCCTCAACCACCTCGGGGTACGCGTATCCGAGCGTGATCGGGCCCAGCCCCGCGCGAAAATCGATATACTCGTTGCCATCCACATCCCAGACACGGCATCCCGATCCACGTTCGAGAAAACACGGCTCGATCCCACGTAGGCTCTCTCTCGGCACCTTTGAATGTGTCTGGCTCCCCATCGGCGTCACGCCGCACGCTTCGTCGTACAGCTTCCACGACTCGGTTGCTGCGTGATCTTCTGGCTTTCGGATCATTCTTGCCTCATCCCTGGAGTCTGCTGCGGTGATTCATAGGTTGAAATCCAGAACCTTCTCTCGATCTCCCTTCCGGACGTGCACGACGCCGGAGTTCCAATCAGCGTCAACGAAAAGACTCGAAGAAGCCTTCGACGGTGCGTAGTCGATCGGAGCACCGTTGACGGTGGGCGATTGGGCCTGGCTCGCGTCGAAGATAAGCACATCCCCCGAAAGCCCCATGTAGGTGAGCGTATCTTCCTCGAACGCAATGGCACTTCTCGCTAATGCAGCCTGGAATGCTTCGCCGTTTGAGTAATCCGCTCTTCTGGCAACCTCGACGATGACGGGTAACCACTCGTCTGCCAGTAGCATCCACCGACCGCTCGGCCGATTATTGATGGCTTTGGCAAGTCCCGAATGGCCCCCGATAGTCACTCTTCCTCCGGCCTGGATATCCCAGGAAAACGCTCCGTGGGCCGACCGCGCTCCCGCATAGGCATCGCGGTGTTCGACAATGGCCCAGCCCTCCGCTTCAGTCGGCCCAGTCAATCCAGCTTCAGAGATCCAGACCTGCATCCTGCCGCCTCCGGTGCTGGTCCGGAGCTTCTGGCAGATGAGCATTCCGTTTGCTTGCACAGACCACGACCCGTTGTAGCAGACGGAACTGTTTTCGGCCTAGACCTGAGGAACGATTCTCGCATCGGGATGTCCGGAAAAGATCACGCCCTCCCATCGGTTCTGGGAACTGATCGCCATCCACTCCTCCCGCTCCCGCGCTTCCACCATCAGCATACCGCTGATGAAGTCCGAGGTGCAGTAGGAGTACTGGTGGACACCGCCGTGGTCAGTCTGTGTGGATAAGGAAGATTGCCTTTATGATCGATAATCGACAATTCAAGAGGAAGTTGATGAACTTCATACACACCGCGTCCTTCGATATCCAAGGCGAGATCCATGCCGACCAGGAGGAGCCGATACGCGAAACACCTGGAGTGCCCAGTGTCACAATGGTGCTGACACATTGAACCAGTAGGTCGAGTTGATTTGGGATCATTGCTTTCTCTACACACTGTTGATGACACGGTCTCGAATCTGGATCTGTCTCAGCCCCGGAACAGGGCGACCGTCGGTAGCCTGGGGGACGGTCGCGATGACTTCCCGGAACCCGAAAAAGAATGCCCTCGGCGCGAATCGTACAAACATTGTGCGTGCGGGCAACGGCCTCGATCCGATGCAATGAAGCATCCGACGCCAACGAATTTGAACGGTAAACACCATTTTGAATCAGTACAACCTAGAGGTTCTCAGCAACCTTCCGGATCGCCCTCCCCATATCCCGGATATCTTCTTCGCTCATATGTTCATGAATCCCCATCACGCACACGGTCGACAGGGCCTGCACCGCCCCCGGAACAATCTCCGCGCTGTAATCGTACTCCCTGCTGGCGACTTCGCTCGTAAACGGAAAGCCGCTCGTCCCGTAGGTATTCTTCTTCGTCAGAAACGCGCCCCGCATAAAGATCGGATCGCCGATATAGTGAGCTCCCACTGATACACCTTCGGCCCGGACGGCTTCGCAAAACTTGTCCGGATCGTGACCGGTCACGTGGAAAATGTAGTTCCACCAGGTGGTCTCTCGATCCTCCTCCGCGGGCACAACCGTCACTCCGGGCGCATCCCCGATCAGATCAGTAAGCTGTCTCCCAAGAGCGATGCGCCGAAGCGTCACGTCCCGGACCTTCTTGAGCTGTGCGATCCCGATGGCGCCCTGCATCTCCGTCATCCGGTAGTTTGGGGCCAGAAACGCGTGGTCTCGTTCGCCCATATACTTGTAGTCCCAGCCCTTGTCAGAAAACAGCTTCAGCCGGATGTAGGTCTCCTCGTCATTCGTGATCGCCATCCCGCCGTCTCCGGTCGTCATGTGCTTGGACTGCTGCATGCTAAAGCACGCCATGTCGCCGGTGGTGCCCGCATAGCGATCCTTGTACATGGTGGCGTGACACTGGCTGCAGTCTTCGATCAACACCACATCGTGAGCCTTCGCAATCTCAACGACCTCGTCCGTGTTACAGGACCGGCCAAACAGGTGCACGAGAATGATTGCTTTGGTACGATCGGAAATATTTGCTTCGATCGACTCCGACGTCATGTTCATCGTCAGCGGATCGACATCAGCGAATGTCGGAATCGCGTTCTGGATCAGGATCGGCATCACGCTGCCCGGGTCCGTAATCGGCGCCGTAATGATCTCGTCACCCGGATTTGGGTTAACGGCACCCACTGCTAGATGAATCGCTGCCGTTCCACTCGTACACGACTGTGCATGATTCACGCCGTAGAACTCAGCAAATTCCTTCTCGAACCGGGGAACGAACGTCCCGCTCTTCCCGAACAAATTCTGACTCCGCACCGCCTCGAGAAGCAAATCCTCCTCTTCCTTCCCGAAAGGCTTCCTCCCCGGAAACGGCTCTGTCCGGACGGATTCACCACCGTTGATTGCTAACTCAGCCACGTAGTTCTCCTGGTTTCAATCCCTGGTTTCCTGTCTACTACTGCCTATCTACAGAATCTGTAGCACCATCTCAAATCGGGTTCTCTCTTCCACAAACGGCATAACCACCACGATTCGACCATCTGCGGCATCTCCCTCGCCACCCTTCTTATACGGATTGTGGGGGATCGCGGGCCACTCGACGCGTGTACCGGCCGGCAGCAAGAGACGCCATCCGTTATGCTCGACATAACCAGCCTGCCCCGCGACCGACCAGGCAAACGGCTGCTCGCCAAGCGGGATCGCATCACCAGCCGAAAGCTTCAGGAGGCCCCCAGGCCTCGGCATCAGCGTAAGGTGCCCCTCAACCGACTCGTCGCCACCCGATTCGATCGTGTAGATCACACCCAGCTCGTCGTCACTCCGATCCATCAGCGTGACGGATCCTTCTACATTTCCGTAGCTCAACCTGACCGTGAGTTCAGATTCAGATTGCTCGATCGCAGCTTCGTCCGGTACGTGCCGGAGGTCACTCACGAGAAACTCCGGCTCCTCATCGCCCAGCTTGTGCTTCATCCTACTGACATCGCCGACGGTGAAGTTGCTCCACAACGGTTGCAATTTCGTATTCCCACCCCCCAGGATCAGGCCCACTCGATCGTGGTATGCGCTCAGGAAGTTCTGCCAGTCCTGTCCCCACCGGTTCCCATGTGGATCCTGCCGGAAGGCATTTGCACAGAAGAACCAGGGCCTGCGCCTCCGAACGGTGGCGAGATCCCCCATCCGGTATGTGTGTGCCTCACTCGCAGCGGCAGTTGGATCAAGCTCGCCTTCTGCGGCGAATAGAAGCATCGATGCGGCGTAGTCCGCGTCGAAGGACTGTCCGGAATTGAAGGCGGTCAGCCTCACCTTCGCGCGCTCGCCATCCTTTGGATCATCCTCACCGGCGGCTGCGATGATTCGTTCGTGCTGTTGCGCAAGAAATCCGCGTCCCTGGGGCGTATGGCTGAACCCCGGATTGCCCGGACGCACCGTATCGTGATACCAGTTCCGACCGTCGACGGTCTCCACCATACTCCCGTCCGGATAGGCGAATGCGGCGTGGAAGCGGGCAGCCCGGTCCAGCGCTTCGAGAAGCCGATCGTCCTGACACATCGAATAGAGCGTCCCGACGGCATCGATGTAGACAAAGTTGTAGGACACGACAGGACCCTCGTGTTCGGGCCACCAACCGTGTTCAGACTGAGCCTCGATCACTTGATACGAAAAGGTGACAGCCTGGGTGGTCCAGTCCTCGCGCTCGAAAGTCATCCCCGCGAAATACAGGCCCATCGCGTGATGTGTCGGGATGTTGTGCACACGGTTCAGGCAGGTTTCCGAGATTCCGGTATAGCCGAAGAGAAGCGCATCGTCCCACCGAGTCCGGTCTTCACTTCCGAAGGCTTCACGCGTCAGCCAGTAGGCTCGCATCCATCGGCTGTATGCCCAGGGCATGTAGATCTGCCCCCAGGTTGAATGGTCCTTCTTCCGAAAGGTGAACATGCCATCACCGTCCTGCGCATCGATCAGTGCCTGCCCGCCCTGAACGATAGCCGACAGCACCGCCTCATCACCATAATAGTGGCTGGTCTCCAACGACCACGCGGCAGCGAGCGCGAGCAAGACGTTTTGATCGGTCGATACCCAGGGCTCGACGCCAAACCGCCCCGCGTCATTCTGCGAAGCCAGGATGTCGGGAATCGATGCGTCCAGTGATGCGAGTAATTCGGGTTCAGGTTTCCAAAGCATGGGAGGCAATCGGTTCGTGAAATGGTGAGTGGAACGCAACGAGAGGCGGCAACGACCTCTTGTCACCTGTCATGGGTCATTAGGCTTGGTCGGACAGGGCCAAAAGGGCCCATCCTCTTCGTACTTCCTTGCATACTTCTCGACCATATCCGTATCGAGTTCGATCCCCATCCCGGAGCCGTCCGGAACGCGAATGTCTCCTCCCTCGAATCGGAGCAGATCGGTCGACACGATGTCATTCTCGTTGAGTTGATGCATCGCCTGATGACCGGCGGTCTGGTTCGTGATCGAAGCGGACACCTGGAGAGCGGTCAACGTACTGACGCTTGTCTCTCCCATCACACCGTGCCGACACAGACGCAGTCCACCGGCACGCGCGACCGTTGCCAGCTTCTTCATCCCCGTTATACCACCGGTTTCGTGAAGCCCCACGACTATCACTTCCGCTGCCTTCTTCTGGATGACCTGGATGGCTTCCTTTTCCGTGAAACATCCCTGATCCACGGCGACCGGCATGGGAACCGCTTCTCTCACACGGGCAAGCCCATCCAGATCCTGCCAGTCAACCGGCTGTTCGGCAAAGTCGATGTCATAATCGGCAAGCGCGTTGAGCTCCTGAATCGCCTCCCCGACCTCCCACGCCATGTTTGCGTCGATGCGCAGCCGAACATCGTATCCGACTCGCTCGCGTATCGCCTGCACACACGCCCTGTCACGCGACCGGCCGCGCCCGACCTTGAGATAGAGAACGGTGAATCCCCTCTCCGTTCAGTATTGGGCATCCACCGCCAGCTTCTCCGGTTCGTCGCCCTGCAGAAAACCGAAGTGGTTGATTCGATCGGTGTCAGCCCCGCCCAAAAGCTTATATACGGGCAGGTCTGCCGACTTTCCGACTATGTCCCAGAGGGCGGTTTCCACACCTGCGAGCGCCTGGTTCGCGAAACAGCGCACGTCATCCCACTTTGCATACCGATAGAAACAGTGCAGAAACGCCTCGATTCTCGTAGGGTCTTCCCCTTCGAGTACTCTCGCTGTAGCGTTTATGACACCTAGAATCGCCTGGACGGACCGGTCGCCGCAGGCCTCACCGATGCCGACAATCCCTTCGTCTGTCGACACCTCGACCAGAACCGAGTTGATCCCCTGGGTCACCCCCCGGCTTTAGTAGTAGGACTCCTTGAACGGGATCGCCAGAGGGATTGTCTTGACTTCGGTAACTCTCATCCGCTCACTCGATCAGACCTGCCAGCATCGCCGATTCAAGAAAACCCAACTGAAGCGGGATGTCGACTCGCAGTCGCCCGTTTCCGACTATTCGGACGGTTGACGCATCAATCTGCTTGATCGCCCTCACCACCTTGAAGCCCCGAGGCACCCTTGCCACACCCATGATGCACGGTACATCCAGAAGGGCGTTGGCCTTGAACTTGTGACAGGTCTTTATTCCTCTCCGTGACAGGTCGTTCGGCTTCGCCGACGCCTCGATACCGTCTCCCCAGAAGGTCGTGCCTTCTTCCATCCCCATCACGTTGATGTGGCGCCCATTCCACGGGGCAAAGTAGCGTCCTCCATTCGTAAACCAGAGCACCGTACTTGCGAGGACCTTCGGATCCTTGATGTTAAACCAGACATACCTCTCCTTCTCAAAGGTCACCGCCGACCAGGCGAAGTCCAGGTCAGGATCTGCACAAATCATCGCCAGATCCTCGAACCCTCGTCGATTGGGGTAGGATGTCAGATCCGTTATCGTTCCATCAATCAGGGGTACCTTTGTAAGGTCACGAATTACCGAACTCGGCTTCAGGATCGAATAGGTCTGGGTTTCCGGGCTCTCCAGGGGTTCGTAGAAGGTTGCCGCGTGTTTGGGCTTGCTGAACGACAGCCGTCCTGCCCCAGGACGGTCGGGAAACTGAAGGGTTGCGTGGTGCGAATAAGACATCGGGCCCGATAGTCCTGCAACCCGATGTCTCACATAGACCGCATTCTCACCAGTCACAAGGGCGATCGACTTATGGACGGTCCCCTTCTGTAACTTCAGATTCATCTTCAGATGCAGGGCTCGTCCTGCTTTCGATCGTGTGAGATCCTTGAACTGCCACCTGCGATTTGCTGTCTCGCCGTGCGGAGGATAGGCCCGCCCCTTGTACTGGGTCACCCCGCCCCCAAATGGCATACAGAAGAAGTCGCCCCGCAAGGTCTTGATCACGTTCGGCTGATCGCCGGGGATCTTCTCGTCCCACCACGGGGCGATCGCAAGAGGCGACACCGGCTGCGTGGTCTTCCGGTAGAAGGTTGCGGGTGCCATACACCCACCCATCTCGGCAATGGACAACGAAACCTGGTCGGTTTGAATCGTGTAAGAGGGTTGGTTGTAACGGTTCCTGAGAGCGGGTTTGCTCGTTGCCATTCTGGGCCTCCTGGGCAAGGGTCTGCTAACGCGCGGAATGATCGGGTCGCCTCTCTCCCTTGTCAATACGACACTGCTCAGGCAACACACTTTAACTCGAACAGTTCCGAAGCTACCCCGGGCGCAGACATAAAAAAAGGGGACGCAACCGACACGTTCCCTGGAAAGCACCGCAATCAGATTGCTCAGCAGACCATGCCCTTCTTGGCTCGGATGCCGTGAGCTGGAGGGTCATCTCCCATCCACCGCTGATCCTGTGGTTCGTCAGCCAGTTGATACCGGGAATCGGATGAAACCCGAACGGCGTTCGATCGATTGTCCGAACTGGCGTGCATCAGAAAGACGGAAAACATCAGAAGATCACCCATCTCGTATTCGGACGTAAGCCACCGCCCTCCTAACTCCTGCCGGACACCGATCGCGTCACTCGAGTAGGCACCCGACGAGTTCCAGTGAATGGATTTCCGTTCGTCAGCCGTCAGCTCACGACCTTCATTCCTTGCCAGCTGCACCACCGCGTCCTGCTCACCCATATTCGAGCAATACACGTCGACATCCGTCGCACTATAGGTACTCTTCAGCTCCACGTTGCGGTGTGAGCCTTCCAGCAAGATCACCCCCCCCATGTTGTAGGGCACATTACCAAACGGTGCCCAGGAGGTATACAGATCTTGCGTACCGCGTCCCATGTAAACGACATCGCAGTGGGGTGTCGTCGCATCAGACAGACCAGGTCTCTTGCATCTGAACCACGTGTAGTCGAAGTGGCTCGCCGGCCCACCCAAAAAAAAGTCATAGAACTTCATCATTGGCCCCTCGTAGAGCACCCGATCGAGCAGGGGGTTGTTCCGCGCAAGAAGGGGCATGAACGGACCCGTCGCCGCACCGTCGTACTGCGATTCCGGGAGAGCGATCCCGTCGATCATCGGGTGGGTCTTGTCCAGGACGCCCGCATCCCAGAGACGCTGCATCACCTCGGTCCTGGCCGCAAGCACTTCGTCCTGATCGAGCAGGCCGGGCAAGTACAGATAGCCCTCTTCATTAAACCGTCGCCAGAGCTCCTCACGATCCTCAACACTGTCGTTGGAGCGTGTCAGTTGGCCAAAATCCTGGTCACTCTCCCCGAGCGAATTACCTCGATACGTCAGTGAAAGCATCTCAGATGCACTCAAACCATCATCCTTTTGAACACAGTGATCACTGCCTGCTCCGCGGGTATACCATCGATTTCTGGAACCATTTCCTG
>CAYYGZ010000066.1:0-13382 GCA_964471275.1 uncultured bacterium
CCCTAGAATGTTACCAGTCCTAAAGTTAGGATATGGGACATAGAAAGGGGTCATCCTGGCAAGGAAGCGTTACACAGCAGAACAGATCATCGGTCATCTCCAACAGGCTGAGATTCTGATATCCGAGGGCAAGACTATCATCGAGGCTGCTTGCCATCTCGATGTCAGCGAACAGACCTACTACCGCTGGCGTAAGGAATATGGCGGCGTGAAAGTGGCCCAGGTCCATCGTAGAGTCGTTCGGCGCTACCCGACACCGCTTTCAGAAAGACCAGTGCCGACGCAATCAGACCAAGGAGTGTCGAGATGTCCATTCTTCCACCTTTCCTTTCTGAGTGCTGCACCGCTCGTCAAACACAAACGGGTGCTCCCATCTGACGAGCTAGCAGGACAGCGGATAGCGTCCGAAGTCCTGTCCGGTGCGAACCATCGCTACATAGTTTTCGGGTTTGACTGATGAGTGAATACTGTTGCTCGAGGAGAGCATAAATCCCCCACCGGGCGCGGCCGTCCCAATGCACGCTCGCACGGCCTGCTCGACTTCCTCAATGCTGCCGTGGCAGAGCAGGTCGCCGCAATCGATGTTTCCGATCAGACAGACACGATTCCCATACTCGTCTTTGACCCGGATAATGTCCATACCCGCCGACGGCTCGATCGGGTTCAGTCCTTCCGTACCTGTTTCCACGATCGCATCCAGAATGGGCCAGAGATTGCCGTCGGAATGCTTGATCACCAGACCGCCTTCGTCGTGAATGGCATCGATCACCCGTTGGAGGCGAGGCAGAATGTGGCGCTGGAAACATTCGGGAGAGAACAACGGGGCCGTGTTCATCGCGTAGTCGTCTCCGAGCGTTATGATGTCGGCACCCGCCCGGACGGCATTGCGGCAGATCTGCTCGTTCACGTCCACGACCAGATCAAGGACCGCATCGGCCGACCTGGGATCCTCGATCAGCGCAATCAGCATATTCTCCATGCCCATCAAATAGCACGACCACATAAAGGCGGCGCGGTGATGGAATACGATTGCCCGCTTGCCCTGGTATCGTGAGACAAACTCGGGCAGCTTACCCAGACGGCCTGGGGCATCGGGATCGGGTGGCCGATAGGTTCGCAGATCTTCTAGACAGCCGATCGCACCGCGAACCGGATGAGCCATGGCTTCTGCGTTGCGCTGGTAATGCACGCCCCATTCGTCGACCCACCTGTGATCGTCACCTGAGACACGTTGAAAGACAGGGCCACAGCCAACCACGTCCAGGTCGAGAAGCTCTGCCAACTCACCGACGTCACGGGCATCCGGCGAGATCGCCCTCATCACCTTTGGATCGATCACCGTCTCGAAAATCGGCACCCGGTCGGGCTGCCCCAGCTTCATCGCTGTGAGGACTCGCTCGTAGCTGTTCATTTCCATTCGCCGTTCATCCCTGCAGAGATTCCCTGATTCCGCTGACCCTCTCTGGTGTGAGGGGCATGTCCGCCTGTTCCAGGACCGAGGTCAGCGCGAGAAGATTCTCATTGGATACAAGGTTTTCCGTGGACATCGTAATCACCAGCCTCTCGCCGCTCCCGACATCAGATAGAAGATCGAGAGCGTGGTTCATCGTTTCGTCAGTCCCGAGGATTTGCACCGATCCCGGGAAGCCAACCCAGACTGCTTTGTCGGGCCACATCGAGAGTGCCTCACCGACCGGCAGGTCACCCATAGGGGGAGGATGGAGTGCCTCCACGATGTCTATTGACGTCTCGGCGATCAGGTGCTTGAGAACATCGATCCGCCCGTCCATGTGGACTGCCATCAGTTTTCCCTGTTCGTGAATCAGCTGGGCCTGCTCTTTGTAAACAGGAATGAAGTATTTCTCGAACAGATCCGGGGTGACCAGGACTCCGTCCACGTTGTCGCCACAGAGCACGATGGGCGACGGAGCCTTTGCGGCGATTTCGTGCAGAGACCTGCGGCTCCGGCAAAGGGCCTCGTAGAGCCCCTCGACCAGATCGGGATGGTCTGCGTGGTGGAAAAAGAACCGTCCTCCCTCGCTGCCCACCCAGTCGATCATCAGCATCTGCATCGGTGAGTGGGGAAGCGCGCTGAGCACAGCGCCGTCGTTTCCGAGCCAATCCATCGCCTGTTCGATCGGGAAGTAGTCCGCGACATACTCCGTATTCTCCACGATATACTGAACGATGCGATAGTCCTCCGGCTCCTTGATGAGACGCTCCGTCTGCCAGGGAGACACATCCCGCCAGCTGCGCTGCGCGTGCCATTGTCCGGTGCCGGGATCGTGTATCTCCACGGTTGAGACAGTGCCGACGGGGGTGTCGTATCTCCGCTCGACGCCACTCTGGCCCTTGACCAGCGTCCGTTTCTCGGTGATCTCGACACCGTGCATCTTCTCCACCCAGCACGGTCTCGCCCAGCACATCCCCATCCCGCGGTTGCGGCATTCTCTCTCCGCCCAGCCGATCTGGCTGTGTCTCCAGTAGTGGAAGAAAGGCAGCTTGTCCGTGGCCTGCCCATGGCTCGCTGCCACGATCCGGTCGCGCCGACTCATTTCAGGTGTTGGGGTCATAGCTCGGTTTCCCGATCCAAGTGTGTGACACAAGATGCAACGTTCAGATCACTGATGTTCAAAACCGAAGAGTCAGAGTGTGCACCGTGATATCCCCAGTCCTCGCAGCTGGCTCAGACGCAATCGACCAGTGTAGCCAATCAGTATGTAGTCTCGAGGACAACGTCCCGAAGGGCAAGATAGTTCTCCAGGGGCACGTCGTTGTTCAGCTCTGTGCTGCTCCCGACCATGATGCGTCCTTCGGCCGCGTCGAGGGCCCGCTTGACTACGTCCCTCACTTCTCCCGGGGAGCCGAAGGGAAGCAATTGGGATACATCGATTCCGCCGGCCATAAACAGATGGGGATGACGGCGGTGAATATCGGCGATGTCCATTCCTGCGAGCACCTCGATCGGATTCAGACCGTCGATACCCGCCTCAACAAGATCATCGAGGATTGGGTTCAGGTTTCCATCTGAGTGAAATAGAATCTTGATTCCCTGTGCGTGCCACGCCGAGATGACCCTTGCCAGACGCGGGGTGTAATGCTCCCTGAACCAGCCCGGACTCAGAAGCGGGCCTGAGTTGAAGGCGATGTCATCGCCCAGCATCCCGACGGCGAACCCGTGGTCTCTGGGGTAGTGGCTGGCCCGTGTGATCGCGCTGATCGTGTTACGCTCCAGAAGCTCCGCGATAACACCGGGGCAGTCAGTCAGAAAATAGCTGAATGCTTCGAGGCCCACTTCGCCGTAGATGCCCATGAGTCCCGGTCCCGCGATACCGGGCACGAGCAGCACTTCCCCCAGCTTCGTCTGGTCCACCTCGATCTTGCGCAGTGAGTCATCGAGTGACGTCTGCCGCTCAGGACCCCACGCACCGGGATCCGATGCCGCCATCTCCTGCTTCTTGACCGACGCATACGCATCGGAATTCGGGTACCTTCTGTGTTCCTTCCATGCGGTCCAGCGGTAGCGTCGCTCCTCTCTGCCATCCGGCAGTCGGATCGTCTCCTCTTTGTCCGGAAACCTTACGACGGGTCGTGTCGCATCGATCGCAGGCTCGTATGCTTTGTGCACGACGTTGGGAGCATTCTCTACGGTCAGCTCACAACCCGTGAAGTGCTGTATGACGGCATCATTCCTCAGCAGGTCAAAGAGAGGCGCCCGATCGGGCATCTCACCATTGATCACGGCCAGCACTCTTTCTATAGATCCCTGCACATTAATCACCGCCTCTTGTCAAACGATTCGGCCCCAGTCCTGCTGCAATTGGTGTAGGCCATCAAGTAACTTCACTTCGTGGTTCATCTGCCGGGAGCCTGTGCCGAGCAAGTGACCCGCTGATGGCGGGGCGCATCAGAAGGAACTCGTCGCGTCTCAACCCTCACCGGGTCAGCTCTTCTCTCCCGCCGGCGGGAGAGAAGAGCTGACCCGAGGTCGGCGACCCCTTCGTACCGCGATCTCTCGTCGCCAGGCTCCTGCCTGGTGACGCCAGAGCTGCAGGCATATTTCGCACTACTTACTCAAGTTCCCTAGAAACGCACGGTGGGGTCGACAGTTAACTGCCTTCGGTTGCGGTCGAGCAGGCCATGTTGTGCACTCCGCGCTGAAGATCTGCTATCTTTGGTCCGCTTACAGATCAGGATAGGGGATAACCCCCCTCCGTAAAGACAACATCCAGCATGGCCATAAAATTGTCATACTGTGTGGCAAGAAGAATATTGTGACTGCTCCCGAGGATGAACCCACCACCGTGCCCACAGTTCCGAATCGCGAAGCGCACCTGTTCCCGGATCTCGTCTGGCGTCGCCATACACAGATCGTGGCAGGAAACGCCTCCCCATAGTGTCACGCGATCGCCGATCTGCTCCTTGTAAACGTCGATCGGCTCGTGGGGTTCGATCGATTGATAGATGTCAACACCCGCCTCCGCCATCTCGTACGTCAGATCGGACATATTCGCGTCACAATGGAAGTGCACCGCCCGTCCGCCCGCGTGAACCTCCTCACACAGTTTCCTGAGACCGGGTAAGAAGGCGCGTCGGAACATCTCTGGTGAGCAGTAAGTCGTACGGCCGTAGCCATAGTCAGGCGAAATGCGAACCGCATCCAGACCCCGGTCCCCCAGCTCGCGCACCTTGTCCCGAAACCCATCGAGCCGCGTAGTCTCCTCCTCCGCGATCCCCTCGGGGTCATCCGTGATCCGGGTCATCCAATCCTCGAACCGCTCAAAACGACCTTCGACGATCGTGGGCTGGTAGCTGCCGATTCCCAGACCGGGACCAGTGGACGCGATGATAAAGTGCGTCTCACCCAGTTCCTGTACGACGTAATCCCACAACTCCCACTCCGTCCCATCCGGTGGCGGTTGTTCCGGAGCATCGCCCTCACCTCTCACGACTAGCGTAAGCTCCTCCGTTTCCGCCACGTGCTTGTAGACGTTGCCCGCACGATCCTCCCACGTATCGGGGCCCGTCTTCCGGGGCTTCTCCACGACCCGGTTGCGCGGAGGCACGAGCCACACGGGCAGAATATCCAGACCCGTCTTGCGAACGAATTCCACCAGATCACGCTTCTGACCGTCTACAACCTCATCGCGCCGACCCTCCCAATGAGCAAATACCTCCCGCGCGTGTGACCGGTAGAATGTCTTCCGACCAATCGCTTGCTCGATAACCGGGTAGTCCACATAGGCTTCACCGACCGGCACACGATCCGGCTCCTGGTGATCCAGGGCGGCATATACTCGCTCTTTTGACGTCATAATGTTCCTCGACAAAGATCCCTGATTGTTGATCATCCGCAGATCACGAATAACGCCTTTCTGACGGTCTTGACGTGGCCGTGTCTTGCACGCTTGCCGGCTTCCCTCAGCCCCACCCTTTCGTTTTTTTACGTGCCTTTCGTAGTGAGCCGTTTCACCGAATCAAACCAGTGGATCGCTGCACAGACTTTCACCTCAGGGCCCTGTCTGGGCGATGTGGCTCGGTAAGATATCGATCGGAGAGTGTCTTGTCCTGTTCAACGGGTCCCGGTTCCTCCTCCTGTCCCGTCTCTCACCGAGGAACTCCCAAACGACGTCGCCTCCAACCGTCACTTCAAAAAGTCATCTGGAGTCCGAGTGTGCAATGAGGCAGTTTCCGTTTGGTAGCCTTTCGGGGGATCCGCGAGATGGTCAGTAGAAACTGCCCGTAGACTGGTATGTCCACCGGATCCCGCCTGACAGAGGATCCAGCTCCAGGATAGGGGTATAGCCTCGGATGCGGCGTGACACGTTGTTCCCGTTGTCGTAGATGAGCAGATTGCCGTTGGGCAGCATTGTGGGCATGTGCGGACCGAGGAGTTCACCGGACCCCCATGCCCACACAATTTCGTTGGTATCCTGATCGATCACGAACACCGTATCGATGTGCCGACCGCACACAAGCAGGTTGCCTGGTCGGAATCGCTCATCGTGTGACGCGGTCGGGCTATCGGGTAGAATCTCGGCTGTGTTGAGATGCGGCCAGTCCTTGAATGCGGGCAAAATCGGATGAATGTGCCCTATCATCTAGCTGAGACGATACCCGCAACGAGCGGCAACGTAAATCGAACTGACGGCCCCTCTCTCGATCCAATCAGCATTGCCTTGCGAATCCACGTAGTCCTGGCCAGACCCTTTCGTGATTTTCGCGTCTTTTGTAGTAGGTCCCAGTTTCACCCGAATGCAGACCACCACCCGAGCTCAAATAAAGGTCGAGATCTCCTGTAGGCTGTGACGTTCGATATCCGGGACCGTAGCATCGTCCACCGGGTAGCCGCAGACAAGCAGCAGAAATGGACGTTCCGTGCTCGGGCGCTCAAGGATATCCCTGAGAAACTTCATCGGGCTGGGCGTATGCGTAAGCGTGGCCAGACCCGCATTGTGCAAGGCCGCTATCAGGAATCCCGTCGCAAGCCCGACGGACTCGCTGGGATAGTAGGTCTTGTGTCGATCACCAGATTCATCGACGGTGAACCTCTTCAGAAAGACCGCGATCAACGCCGGCGCCTCCTCCAGGAACGGCTTGTTGGCATCCGTCCCCAGCGGCGCAATTGCCCCCAGCCACTCCTCGGACGCGCGGTTTTCGTAGAGTTCGCGCTCCTCGATCTCGGCTGCCTCGCGAATCCGGTCCTTGATCGTTGCATCTTTGACAACCACAAAATGCCAAGGCTGCAGGTTCGCGCCGCTGGGAGCGGCTCCCGCGGTCATAAGGGCATTCTCCAGCACCGATTCTGGTACATCGCGACTTGAAAACTCCCGCACAGTCCGTCGTCTCGACATCAATTCGTAGAATGCCTGTGACGCACGTTGCATTGACGCCTCATCCTGAATCCGGAAATTCAGTGGAATCGTGCGATAGGATTCAACCATTGTACCGACTCGCAATCTTCTCTTGGTCACACAGGCAATGACATACAGAACGACCAATTCGACTATCCATGAGTGTGCGCCTTACCGGTTCTCTTCGCCATTGATAGTGCAATGCTGGAGAAGCACTGGGAATCAGCCATTACCCATTAGCCAACACGTATTCCTGAGCCTTGAACTGACTCCCAGACTCCAGTCTACCGAACATCGTCGCCCCTGACCACCTACTTGCCGATTTGCCGACCTGCCACCTGCCGATTCCCCAACCTCGCTCCTATCCCCACTCCCCCACAGCCACCCCGATCCGCTGTCTCAACCTCGGCCCAATCGCTCCGAACAGAAACACCTCCCCATCCTCCTCGATAATGCAGGGATCCGCAAATCGCTGGTTTGCCTCCCCGAAGAACGTGCGATCGCACACGGTGAACAGCTCGCCGACCTTCTGCAGATCAGCATCAATCTCCACCGCACTCACATTCGTCAGGTTCCGCCCAACCGCACGCTCAGTCACTTCGTCGAGATGGAAGACCAGATAGGCTTTGTCGTATCGCTTCTGCACAAAAGGGGAACAGACAAACGAGATCGGTCCGCAGTCCGCCAGGCTTACGATCGGGTCATCACAGAGCGACCACCGCTCACCGTCGTCTGACCAGGCGCCGTAGAGCCCGAACTTCTCGAACCGTTCCCAGCTGTCCTCCTCATACTTGAACAGAAGCAACACCATCAGGAAGCGGCCTGGCGTTCCGCTGAACGGACTATTGAACACACGCGCATACGACGCCCCCGACATGTCCGCCATGTCCGGCGTCTTCACCGCTTCACCACCGTAGGTGAACTGAATGCCGTCCTTCGACCGCGCCCACCGTGTCGTATCGTTGTCTCCGTGGTAATAGAGCCAGATCTCCCGCAGATCCTCTCGCCACAGCACGTGCGGACTCGAGATGTGACCAACCTCATAGTGCGGCGCCCAGTCCTTTGCAATCAGCGGATTCCCCTTCGCCTCTCTCCACGGCCCCCGCAGATCATCCGCATACGCCAGACAGATCCCTCCGGGTGCATTGTGCGGTGCATAGTACATGTAGTATCGTCCGAGAGGTTGCTCGAGTTTGTCATCCACCCGCGTCACACACGGAAAGATCACATCATCACACGGATTGTACTCCAGTCCTTCAAAACCCAGCGCCACAAACTGCTCTCCAAACCTGATCATTGATTCCTTTCCCCTCGTCCGACTTCCGCACAGCGCGAGAGGCGCCGGGCAACAACAGCTTATCCTTGTGCGTCATCTGCGGTTCACTACTGGATCAACCCCATCACTTTATCGAACAGTACCCCGTTCGTCCCGACCGCTTCCTCTCCCCAGATCCCCGCCTTCCCCTGCCAGTCCGTAAACGTCCCTCCCGCCTCTTCCAGGATCGGCTGCAGTGCCGCGCAATCCCAGACCGCCATCACGGGGTCTAGCATCACGTCCGCTCGTCCTGTCGCAACCATCACATACCCGTAGCAGTCTCCCCACCCCCGTACCAGCCTGGCTTTCTCAATCAGCTCGTCCGCTTTGCCCGGCTTGTATTCTGCAAACGACTTCTGTTCTGTCACGATTACAAGTGCATCCTCGATCCGGTCTGTATCTGAAACACGACACCTCTTTCCGTTCCACCAGCATCCCAGCCCTTTGGCCGCATACGTCATCTCGTTCACACCCGGCAGATTCACGACGCCGATTGTCGGCACCCCATCAATCTCCACGCCAATCAACGTCCCGTAGAGCGGTACTCCCGCCACAAACGCCTTCGTCCCGTCGATTGGATCGATAATCCAGCGTCTCCCTGTCGTACCCTCCTCCTCGCCGTGTTCTTCACCGATAATCCCATCATTTGGATACCGGTGCTTGATCAGATCACGCAGTTTTAGTTCAGCATTCTTGTCTGCGATCGTAACCGGGGTATCATCCGACTTTGTCTCAACAGCTACCCCTGTCTGAAAATACCCCAGCGTAATACGTCCCGCCTGCCAGGCCGCGTCTGTTGCGAAGTCCAGAAGCTCTTGTAGCTCGTTCAATGCAGAATCTCCCTTTATCGTATTCGGTTTGTGTGGACAAGATGTGCTGGGCCTCCGTGCACATCACCCTCCCGCGCGGGGCGACCTCATCTGTGCTTTGTGCCTTGGCTCACCTCTGCCTGTCCCCCTGTGCTATGTTCTGCGCGCAACGCTTTACGCTCTTCTCTTCTGAAGGTATCCCTTGCTCCCGCGGAGTGCCAACTTCATATTGCCCTGCCGAGTCCGAAGCATAATCCGAAAGGCGGCTGATGCCTGACCCTGATGAACCATACAGCGTCTCGACCGAAACATATCTTCGATCACTATATGCACCAGAGTATGCATACCAGAGCTGTCAGATTCAAGCTCTGGACCAGTTGCTCGAATGGCAGTTGGATGCGCGACACGATATCTTTCAGCTCATCGGGTTACAACGGATGCAGGAGGAGTTGAGCAGCCATACACCGACGGTTGACCTGTCGGATTCCGAAGACCTCGGCGACTACACCCGGACCCGCTGTACCATCGACACCGAGCCTGGATTCGACCTTCCTTTCTGGCTGCTTCGGCCTGGAACAGAGGGACCGCACCCGCTGACAGTGCTCCCTCACGGACACGATCCATACGGGATGGACACAACGGTCGGTCTCCCCCGGAACGCGGAGCACGCCGCCAGGATCCAGGCAGAGGATCGAGATGTCGCTGTCCAGGCTGTTCGGCGTGGTTATGTTGCCATCGCACCCGCAACACGAGGAACCAGTGGTGACATCGGCATCCCCGACGTGGGCGGCAGACACGGCAAGCGAGGCTGCCGCAGCCAGCTGATGCACGCATTGCTCGCAGGGCGAACCGCGACGGGCGAGCGCGTCTGGGACGTCATGCGTCTGATCGACTGGGGGATTGAAACATTCGATATAGACGAGTCCCGGATTCTGGTGATGGGTAATTCGGGCGGCGGGGTCATCACGTGCTATGCTGCCGCCTGCGACGAACGCGTGACCTGCGCCGTGCCCAGCTGCTCATACGCCAGTTTTGTCGGCGAGTCCGGATTCATCCATCACTGCGATTGCAATGCCGTGCCAGGCATCATGCGGTGGGGTGAAATCTGGGATCTTGCCGGCCTGATCGCTCCTCGCGCGCTCTGCATCGTTAACGGCCGCCACGACAATCTCTTCCCCATATCCGAGGTCGACCGCGCCGTCGCTGGTGCGCGTCGCATCTACGACGCCATCGGCCACTCGGATCGGCTGGAACATCACTACGGCCCCGCCGGTCATCGCTTCTACAGCGACCTGATGTGGCCCTTTGTATCAAGGATTGAGGATTGAGAACCGGATCCATCGGAAGGACACACACGCCTTTGACTCCCAATCCTCAATCTTCCATCCTCGATCACAAATAAAATGCCCCTCGCCACCGCACCCATCTCGGACGCAACCAAAGCCCGCTCACCGATCACGGTCCGTTCGATCCTCCTCGGGCTGGGGACGGTGATCGCCTTGAGCGTTTACACAAACCACGCCGGTCTGGTGATGGGTTCGTCGTCGCTCGTCAAATCGCAGTACCCGATGGCAATGCTGCTGCCCTTCACGCTCTGGATCTTCCTGAACATTGGGCTCAAGGTATGCGCACCTCGAATCGCCTTGTCGGCAACGGAGCTTCTCGTCATCTATGCGATGTCGTGGATCGCCGGCGTCATCCCTCTGGAGGGTTGGACAGCCTACCTCGTCAGCAGCATCAGCGTCCCAACCTTCTATGCTTCGCCGGAAAACCGATGGGAATCGATTATCTTCGATCGTCTGCCTTGGTGGATGTTCACGGATCGCGCCCCGGGTGTCATCCGGCCGTTCTATGACGGCCTGAGCCCTGGCCAGACGATCCCGTGGCAGGCTTGGTTCCGTCCTCTTTTCTGGTGGACCGCCATCTCTCTTGCAGTCGTCGGTGCGGGTACGTGTCTGTGTGTCATCTTCCAACGCCAGTGGGAAGATGCGGAGCGGCTGACCTATCCCCTTGCCCAGTTTGCGACCGAGTTGACCTCGGGATTCGATGAGCCGGGCTCCGTGCCTGCGCTCTTCAGGAACAGGATCTTCTGGTTCGGTTTCTTCACTGTCTTCGCCGTATTTCTCTGGAACATCTTCGGCTACTTCAACTACGCGCTTCCACGCATCACGGTTTATGGCGGCTACCTGGCGAAGCAGATCGATCTCGCACGGAACTTCCCGCCGATCTATTTGCGCATCCTGCCACCAGTCGTTGGACTGACCTACTTCTGCGATCTCGACATACTCTTCAGCTTTTGGTTCCTCCGCCTGATCGCAATCGTCAAACTTGGGATGATGACACGAGTGGGATTCACCGTCGGCCTTAAAGACCAGCAGGTCGATGGGGCCGGTGTTCTGGCTCTCGAGAGCCACGGCGCCCTGATCGTCCTCGCACTCTGGACCTTTGTCGTCGCCAGGGGCCACCTGAGTCGCGTGTGGATCGCCATTCGCGAAGGGACTGCGCATCCTTACAATGACGGTGTCATCCCCTACCGCACGGCTGCGCTCGGTCTCATCTTAGCCACACTCTTCATCGTGGGATGGATGACTGCCGTCGGGATGTCCCTATTCATCGCCCTTCTGCAGACGGCTTTGCTCTACACCGCATACCTGACAGTCGCCAAGTTCACGGCCGCGAGTGGATTCACACACCTGCTGCCGGTGTTCTCAAAGGGTGGCGGCGCTCTGAAGCAGTTCGTGGGGACGCGCAACATGATTCCGGGCGATTTCGTCGGCGTCGAAATGATCAACTCCAGCCAGTTCTTCGGAAACGACCGGATCCCGTCCTGGCCCGCCCTTCCCCATCACCTCCGCCTGCTCGGGGATCGATCGCGTCCTTCCATCGTGTGGCTCGCGCTTGGCGCCTTCATCATCGGTCTGATCGCCTCGTTCTCGAGTGTCGTCTACCTTGCCTATCACGAAGGCGGCCAGAATCTGCACACTGCACCGTTTACCGGTCGATCAAACTCCGGTGCCGTTCGTCTCTACGATAACATGACGAAGCATATCCTGGGTGATAAGCCGACATCTTTCGATCCCACGAAGATGGTCGTGTGGCTCATCGGCTCCGCAGAGGCCATCCTCTTTGTTATCCTCCGAAACCGCGCCACCTGGTGGCCCGTTCATCCGATCGGCCTCGCCTTTCAGAACACCTCGGGCCCACGAATCTACGCTTTCTCAATCTTCCTCACGTGGCTATCGAAGTCAATGCTCCTCCGCATTGGCGGTATCGGTCTCTACCGCCGCACCGCGCCGTATTTCATCGGCCTCCCGATCGGCTACGTTACCGGCATTGCGGTCTCCTCGGTAATCGATCTCGTCTGGTTCCCGACCGGCGGGCATTGGACCCACGGGTGGTAATAAGTGTCAGTTGAGCCCGCAGAAGCGAAGGAGATGGTATCTCGTTCGATTCACAGAGCTTCCTCGTGTATTCGTGATAGCTTCTGCAGATTTCTCAGTTGCCCAAGTTGACATCGCCGCAGAATTGAGAACATTTGCCTTGTCGCACATCGGCAACGACATCCTCCTCGCGAGGAGTCTCCATCCCCAAACCAGACAGATCAGGAGCCCACGATGGCAAGATTCACATCCCACGCGCCGGGTACATTCAGTTGGATCGATCTCGCCACATCCGATCAGGATGCGGCCAAAACGTTCTATGCGAGTTTGATGGGTTGGGAAAATATCGATGTGCCGATCGGGGACAGCGTTTGCTACAGCACAGCGTGGCGCAAATCGGTGGGAAAGACGTCGCCGCGATCTTTACCTTGCCCGAAGAGAAGGCAACGATGGGCATCCCTCCGCATTGGCAGAGCTATGTGACGGTTGTGAATTTTGACGATGCACCAGAGAGCGCCAGGAATCTCAGTGCGACCTTGATGGCCGAACCTTTTGATGTCATGACCGCCGGGCGGATGGCCGTCATCCAGGATCCGGGTGGTGCCGTATTCAATGTGTGGCAACCAGTCGAGAGCATCGGCGCCGAGATTGCCAACACGCCTGGAGCGCTTTGCTGGAACGAACTGTTGACCCGGGACATTGAAGGCAGCAAAGCCTTCTACACATCACTGTTCGGCTGGTCTGCAGACACGATGGATATGGGCCCAATGCAGTACACGATCTTCAAGAACGGCGATCGTCCGAATGGCGGCATGCTTGAAATCGATCCGGAGTGGGGTGAAGTCCCGCCGCATTGGATGGTCTATCTCTCCCTCGAAGACTGCGACGCTTCAGTCGAGCAGGTTGGATCTCTTGGCGGCCGGATCTTCGAGCAACCCCGTGACATCCCGGAAGTCGGACGCACCTGCGTAGCCTCTGATCCTCAGGGCGCAGCATTCGCCCTCATCAAAGTCAACAACTCCGA
>CAYYGZ010000066.1:13392-19418 GCA_964471275.1 uncultured bacterium
GTAAACCAGACGATCTTCTCCCTCCGAATGGGACGCCCTCGCCGCCAGGCGAACGCCCCGATTCTCCCGGTTTGCCGGACCTACCTACCTGCCTTTTTGCCGATTTTCCGGCCTTCCCATCCCCGCCCCCCCCGCCTTACCTCCATACCTTCTTGTATTTCAGGACTTATCTCAATACTGTACATCCGTTCACTTTTCCATTGACAAATGCACAAATGTGCACCATGTTATACCTCCACTCAGGGACAATACAGCATCTCAAATACACAAAATCCGCGGTCCCTGGAGTAGCCCAACCAGTCTGAAGAGGAGGATCGTCTCATGCGTCGAGGACAAGACACAGCTTTGGCGGCTTACTATCGAGATGTAGAGCGCTACCCGCTGCTCACACCGGATGAGGAGAAGACGCTCGTTACGAGGATGAGCAAGGGTGATCGATCTGCTCGCAACAGACTGGTCAACGCCAACCTGCGGTTTGTGATACACGTCGCCAAGGGCTTCCAGAACCAGGGGCTCAGCCTGCCTGACCTCATTAATGAGGGCAATTTGGGTCTTATGACGGCGGCACGTAAGTTCGATCCAGACAAGGGCTGCAAATTCATCACCTACGCAGTCTGGTGGATCCGGCAGAACATCCACAAAGCGCTGGAAACGCAGACCCGTTCGGTCCGTGTTCCGGCCAACGTCCTGAATGACCTGACACGCCTTCGTCGGGCTGAAACAGAGCTTTCACAGTCGCTCGAGCGTCAACCGACGAAGGAGGAACTCTCAACCGAAGCGGACTTCGGCCGGTCGAAGATCGACCATACGCTCGGTGCCACCTACCAAACGCTGTCTCTCGACAGCCGTCGCTACGAGCAGGGCGACATCTCCTACGTGGAAACGATTCCCGATGAGGCCGTCGCCTCGCCCGACGAGGATCTGTATCGGCGACAGAACCACGGGGAAGTTCACTCCGCGATCCAGACGCTGAACCCGCGGCTTCAGACCGTGCTGGTTCTGCACTACGGGATGGATGGCGATGAGCCCAAAACCTACCAGCAGATCGGTCTTCACCTCGGTGTCAGTCGGGAGCGCGTCCGGCAGCTCAAGGAAGAAGCCCTCGACCGGCTTCGCCAGAAGGATACCGGAAGGCGCCTTTTCTCTTTGCGGAACTGATCGTAGCCGTCAGTCGTCAGCGAGGGGGATCGAGTCCTGAACTCGGTCCCCTTTGCATTGCGTGGCAATGGACCATGCTTCTGAGACACGACCCTTGTGATAGCCACCGCCTCGAGACGATTATCTGCTTTGATCTTGACCCCACTGTCTCTTGGCCGGAAGTTAGGGCTTGGCGGGGGAACGGGACCCCGGCGGTCTCAGCAGATGAACCAAAACCGGGAAATGTCTCAGCATGAAAACCATACTCTTCACAGTTCTCGCAGGACTTCTGCTCCTCTGGGCAGGTATCGGCGCTCTTCTCAAGTGGATAGAGAAGATCGAGCAGAAGCACATCCTCTGGCTGGGCGGATACGCCAGCGTGGTGACTTGCCTCCTGCTGTTCCTCGTAATCAATACCTCGATGACACAGCAAAGAGCGGCACTCGAAGGAACACAGACGCTGCTGAGCGAGCAGGTCGACAACTTCCGAATCCGGCTCGGTGAGATAACCGAACGTCTCATGGGGCAGATCGAAGAGAAGGCCGAGCTAACCTCCTCTGAAATGGAAGTTCGCGGTGACCTCCAGCAGGAGCGTGCCGAGCACAAGCTCGCCCGGGAGGAGCTGGCAAAGACCGTCCAGGAGGCGCAAACTGTGGCCGCCCTGCACGACAGAGAGCGACGAGCGCACTTCGCCTACGCCGACAGCCTGAACACAGAGAGATCGCTGCACGCGAGCACAAGAGACCGTTTGGCCAACGCAGAGGAGGCCCACGAGGAAACACGGGGAGATCTCGGAAGGACACGCCGTTCGCTCGGACAGACCGAAGCACGTGCCAAGAGTCTCACCAGCGACGTCAAGAGACTCAGGAAGTCGGTTGAGAAAGCAGAATCCAGAGCAGAGAAATCCGAAGACAATGCAAAGAAGCTCCTAACACGGTTGAAGGGCCAGGATGCCCAGCTAGGGCAACACACCGAGTCCCTGATCCGTCTTCAAGCGATGGTCGACTCACTCTACTACAAACGCTACAAACGTCTCTACACCGCGCCGGGCGAGGCCCTCAGAACACCCCCTGGCAAGTGATTGAACCGGAGAACGGAGCTTTCCTTCGACTGTTGCTGCTCTTCGATCTGCAGACACACGCAGTGGGCGGGGGAAAGATCTTGCACGAGGTTCGGTGGTTCTGCTATCTTGATTCCGCGCTGCGGGCCCCACCAGGCAGTATCTTTCCTTGGTGCCTTTAGTGCTGTAGATGGTTAATACCTTTCTGCATCTACGAACAATCTTCTGGAGGCCCTCTTGGAAAACAAGAATGTACTGATTGCTGTTGGCGCTGGCGCCATCATTCTGGCCGTCGTCTTTGTCATCGCCTTGATGCCGACCGAACCCGAGGTGGACCCGTATGTCGTCCAGCTCGAATCTGAGGTCGCGACCTATACATCCCAAATCGACTCGATGAACAACGTCGTTGACGGGCTGAACGGCAGGATCAACACGCTGCGCACACAGATGGACAGTGCAAGAGCATCCAACAAAGTGCTCATCGCTTCGCTACGCAAAGTCACGAATGAAATGAAGGAATACCGACGTCTGTACGGCGAGCAAAAACGAGCCAACGAAAAGCTGATCACCGAACTGAAACAGGTCAGAGCAGACAACGAAGCGACAACAGTCGAAGTCAAGGGACTTCGGACAGAGGTGGATAGCCTGAACAACGCGCTCTACACCAAGACGGTTCGCCTGGTGCGGCTCGAGTCCAGCCTGGAAGAGGCAATGGAAGAGAAGAAGGCCCTCGAAGAAACCGCGAAGTCTGTTCTCGTCATCACAGGGTTGGAAGACGAGCTAAAGGAGAGCGGCTACCTGAAGACCTGGCGCGCCGCGATCTTCAGCAAGAACTACCGCGTTGTCGACTTTCCCGATGTCCTCGAATCGAACACCATCAAGCGAATCTCGCTTGGCGAAACGCTCGCCCTGGCGGGCGAACTCCAGGCCATCTGCGACCGTCATGGCAAGCTGGAAAAGGGCAAGGAGTACGAAGTCAGCAAGGGCCCTTCAGGCCAGTCGCTGATCACCTTCATCGACGACACACTCCAGGGCCAACGCATCCTCGCCGTCTTCAAAGACAAGAACTAGCCTTAGAACCCCCCAATGTGTACAAAGGTGGTCGATCTCAATAAGATCAACCGCCTTTCTCCGCTTTGGTGGCCGTCGGGCGGGCACCGGGGGGCCCCGGTCCACTACCACATGTGCACAAAAACCGCCGGTCTGATCTTCTCTCCGGTCGGTGCGGTCGACAGCAGTGAATCCGCAACGGCCGCATCGTTCACCATTCGCTCGCGATTTCCACCCTTCAGAAACAGATGCAGATTCTTGTCAGGCTGTGCAACCAGCCCGCTCAGAATCGTCTGAAACTCCCCATCCCGGAGCATCCGCTGCACGCTCTTCCCGTCTGCCGACACACCGAGTCCCTGTGACGTATACACGATCACCACGTCATCGACCTCGGGATCGTGATGGTGCACTCGCCAGACCGGCTGGGACATGTTCAAGATCATGATCCCCAGCGTCAGCATCAGCATCATGATTCCAAGGAACAGTTCCTTGCTGACATCATGATCCTCGACCTCAGCAACCGCCTTCTTCAGAAATCTCGCCACCCGTTTCTCCGGTCATCTTGCCTGCCGTAGGCTGGGAGCCTCTGAATCCGGGTCTCCCGCCCTTCACGACCTCACCACTCACTACCTCACTGCCTACTCCTCACTGCCTTTCCCCATCTCCTCATCTCGCCACGCCAGCCACGCCCGTTCCACCTGCCCTGCCTTCGACATCATCGCATCAAAACCTTTCCTCAGGGGCAAGTACGCGATCAGGGCAACCAGTGTCGTTTGGAATGCCAGCACAAGCCCCCCCGCCATATCCCTCAGCACCTTGAACGACTCCGTCGCTTCACTCAGGTTCGTCAACTCATCAGCCATCAGAAGGATGCCGCATACTGTCCCCAGATACCCGTAGAACGGAAGGCGCGACAGCGCACGCTGCCCCGCGATCAACCGATCCCCAACCACACCAATCAGTTCCTCGACGACATCATCGTCGCGCGTACGAAGTGCCGCCGGATCATAGCCCGACGACATCAGCGCTTTCAGCTCAGTCTTGCGCTTGACCGTGAGCGTGGGCTTCTGAGGCCTGCCTTCACCTTTTGAGCCCCCACTCAGGTCATCGTGTTCGTCGATAAGACGCATCCACACGTGGATCAACCCGAAAAGATGCCCGGAAAACGCGGCCACGATCAGCGCGTAGGATCCACGACCAAGCCACTCGATCGGACCACTCGCCGACTCCGCAAGGAAGTAATAATAAACGAAGAGCACACCGATACCCATCCCGGCCAGCCCCCCGATGATCGCTGCCACGATCGTGGACTGCCCTCGGACGAGCCCGTAGTGGCTGTCCTCCTTGCCCAGGGTCTCTGCCCGCTTCATCAGGGACATTGCGCCCACGACCGCACAACTGGCACTCAAAACAACGGAAACTACAATTTCAAGCCACGTCACGTAGACTCCTCATCAGGTCACCCATCAGTTCAATGATTCTCAATCTTCTTTCTTCACATCTCCACATCTTCATGTTTCCCGACTCAGTCGTCTCCATTCATGCGTCGCATAGACTGCATAGGTCGCCAGAATCAGTGTTGGAATCAGCAGCCCCAATCGTGATGCGCGGCCGGCAAAACCGCCGCCGTTGGAGTAGGCGCCAGTCGCTTCACCGTCGCCGCCCTCACTGCCGCTGGCCGAACCTGCTGAACCATCCTGAGAGCCCGGCTCACGATTCCTGCGATCGCTCGGTGGCGAGTAGTCCGTCTTCCTATCCTCTACACCGCCTGCGCCAACCACCCGTTCACCCTCGGCCGTCGCCTCACCTTCGCCACGCAGTCGGCGGCGTTCCCGGTAGATCAGTGCCTTCTGTTCTGGGGGTAGTCGATCTGACCAGGCTTTGACCCGTTCCGAAATCGGCCGGGTAACACCCTCTTTCAGTGGCCCGGCCTTGCCGAGGGTGAGCGATCCCTGGCCAGGCCCACCGCGATAGGCAGGGACCGATAAACGCGGTGCCCGCCGCTGGAGTTCGATCTGAAGCCGATCCCGCTCTGTCTCCAGCATGGAGAGCTCTGCGACGAACGTGTGGAGTGACATTTCGCGGCGCTCACCACTCGCAAATTGCCTTTCTCCACCGCGATCGCCTGCTCGTCGAACAGCGCCCGCATTGAAATTCACGAACATCTCCACGATCCCGAATGTCTGCTCTCCCCAGATTACCTCCGCTTGTGGGATATTCGGCATTGCGTGGGCGTAGGTGATCGTCTCTACAGACCCGTTAATGTCCTGCCAGGAATCGTCGGAAACGACGATCGGATGCAGGACTCTGTTCTGCCGAAGATACAGCCCGAAGAGTAGACCGCTCTCAACGTAATCAGTATCCCACCCCTTTGCCCGAACCACATTCTCCGACTTCAGGTAGAGTTCCGGGATGACAACCTCGACAGGCGTCAGTCTTGTCTCGCCGACGAAGTGGCCGTTGATCCAGATCTTCGCCTCATCATCTGCCCAAAAGATCGCCACGACCTGTGAACCGTCAGGCAGCCCCAGAGCTTCTTTCGCCTCAGGTAGCTTCTCTGAATCGAGCGTGCCGGCATCGATCGATTCCATCGCACGAACGATGCTGTCTATCCGTGCAGAGACCCGGTTATACTCCTTCCGTAGCGCGATTGTCTCCACAAGATCTGCCGCACAGACCCGAATGGTGTCGAAGCACAGAAATCCCAGAATGAGTAGTGCCGTGCTCGCGGGGGGGGGGGGGGGGGGGGGGGGGGGGGGGGGGGGGGGGGGGGGGGGGG
>CAYYGZ010000067.1:0-8067 GCA_964471275.1 uncultured bacterium
GTCCGCCAGCAGTGCATTGGCCAGTTCCATGTCTGCCGCGTTCGCATCGAGAATCTCATTTCGACGGCTCTCGATCGCGAGCGCCATCGCCTCGAGGCCCGCATTCCGTTCCGATTCGGGCGCCTGAGCAAGCACGCGCGAAGCCAGTCTTGCTGTCCGAGTTGCCACTCTGATATCATCTGCCATGACGTATCTCCACGGGTGTACCTACAGCAACCGCTCAGCCAGCGCCTCAACCTGATCCCACGTCGCGTCCTCGACAGGGATGCCATTCGCCAGCCGCTTTTTCTTCGTACGATGCGACCGTTCTCCCGGAATCAGTACCTCGTCGAATCCCTCGGCAGTCGGGGTCGCCTTCACATAGTCGACAAACTGTCCGACTTCCGATCTAAAATCATCAAGTAACTGAAACGCCTCGACATTGATCACCTGGATATACAGCGCATTTCCAGTCGCCGGAGGATCCGCCTGCGTGCATCCTGCGGGCGACAGAGCTCCGGATAGAATATCGATCGCGATCGCAAGCGCTGACCCTTTGTGTGCGACAGACCCGCCAAAGGGGACAAGCGCGCCTCCGTGTGTCGTGTATTCTGCGGGATCATCACTTGGCTTCCCTTCAGCGTCGACGACCCACCCCTCTGGCACCTTCTCTCCGCGTGCCACTGCAACTCGCATCTTACCGCCGGCCGCAACGGCTATGGTCATATCGACAGCAACAGGCCAATCCTTGTTCGACGGGAAGGCCGCAGCGAAACAGTTCGCCGGCAGAATCCGTCCAACCCCTCCCCACGGGGCAAGCGCCTTATCCGCACCGTGTCCGTTGTTCGTGATCAGCCCGACCAGCCCCTCCTCCGCCGCCAGGGGTGGGTATGCGCCGAGCCTGCCTACGTGGTGACAATTGTGCACCGTGACAATCCCTATCGACGCCTCCTTCGCCTTCTGGATGGCGATCCCCATCGCATCTGTCGCCGTAACGTGGCCGAATCCCCAGTTGCCATTCACAACGGCCGTGGCTGCTGTTTCTTTCTCGATGACGGTCTCTGCACCGGCCTGGATCCGACCCTCCTCCAGTCCCTTCACATACTGCGGAACGCGAATGATCCCGTGTGAATCGTGACCGAGCAGATTCGATTCGACCAGGAGCGTAGCGACCACGCCAGCCTCGCGCTCCGTCGCACCTGCAGCAGCATATATTGCCGAAACTTTCTCTCTGATGTCATCTGCTGATAGAACAGGCATGCTTATCCGGCGTAAGCCGCCTCGATCTGATCCATATACTTCGCGGCGATCGCTTTCGGGACGACCTTCTTGAGACCCCTCGTCAGCGTGCCGGACTCCTCCGACAGAGATTCGCTGATCACCAGCACTTTCTGAGGACGTTGGTGGCTTGGCAGACCGGCAGCCGTTGCCTGCTCGAGCAGCAGCTTGCGAATCCGTTCTGCGACCTCGGGATGCGCACGCAGCGCCTCTTCGTCCCGCGGCAGATTCTGAATGTCATCGATCAGCTTCGCCTCATCGACGCTGACCGTCACAACAGGCAGCGGGAAGTCCCGTTGCTGATCCCCGTAGACGAGTACGTGTTCGACAAGTTGAACAGCGGCATACATCCGCTCGAGTCTCTCTGGATTCACAAACTCGCCGTTCCGAAGCTTGAACTGTCGACCGACACGGCCGGCGAAAGTCATGAAACCCTCGGTGTCGATGCTGAAAAGATCACCGGTCCGATACCAGATCTTACCCTCGTCATCGGTCACAAGCGCCTTCTCGGTCTGCTCAGGATCGTTCAGATACCCTTTCATCACGTGCGAACCGTGAACCCAGAGCTCGCCTGCCTGACCGTCGCTGCTCGCATAGGTGTGGGTCGTAGGTTCACCGGACCCGATCACCTCCCCGGATTCGGTCACGAGCCTTACATCCAGGAATGGCTTCCCCACGGTGCCCGTCTTCTGACCGAGTAGACAGTTCGCGGCGATCAACGGCGCACATTCGGTCACGCCATACCCTTCATAGGCCGTGATATCGAGTACCTCGCTGAAGAAATCGAGTGCCTCGGGGTCTGCTTTCGCGGCCCCCACCACCAGAAGCCTGAGGCGGGATCCGACCCGTGCTGACAGCTTCTCCCTGATCTGGCCGATAACCTTCTTACCGATCGCATTGTGGACGAGCCAGTCGACCGGCGATCCGATCCCCCTGGCGATGTTCTGCTTTGCGCGAATCGAACGAGCCACGAGACCGCCCTTGAAGCCGCCCGAATCGATTGCCTTGCGAACATTGCCGTATACCTTGTCCAGAATCAGGGGTACGGTTAGGAACGCTTCCGGCTCGGAGTGCCGGATGTCGGTCAGGACGTGGTCGGGAGACCTGGCTAGGTCCAGCGACCAACCCTTCGCCAGGGGGTAATAGATGTTCAAAATCCCTAGCGTGTGGTAGTCTGGTGCCGACTTGAAGAAGATGAGGGAATCTGTGGGGGAAATAGCTTCCCAGATGCAGCGACAGTTGTCCAGGATATTGCGGTGGGTCTGGATGACTCCTTTTGGCATACCTGAGGATCCGGAAGTGAACACAATCTTGGACTCGTCATCGGGCCCAATCTCGACCTCGGGAGGCGGTTCGGAACGCTTGATCAGATCGAAGAAGGGCATCGCACCCTCCGCTTGACCCTCTGTCAACACGAGACGAGGCGTCGATTCCAGCTGAGGGAGTACCCGTGCCGCCTGCCCCAGACTCTTCTGATCCACAAACAGGATTCGCGGCTCGGAGAGCTTCAGGTTATGGATCAGAATATCGTCGGGCAGCTTGTTACAGAGCGGAACCGAGGACAATCCCAGCGCATCGCACGCCAGAAACACCAGGATCGACTCGAGTCCGCCGTCCGTGAGGATCGCCACTCGATTTCCCTTCTCGAAACCCAGACCGGCAAATCCCGTGGCGAGCCGGTCTCTTTGCTCGCCCAGTTGGCGGAAAGTCATCGGCACATATCTGAGCCCTCGCTTCCCCACCTGGTCGGACTGTCGTAGAATCTGGACGGCCGTCCGGTCACCAAACGCTTCGAACACCCGATCCATCAATACTTTCAGATTGCTGAGCTCTTCCAAAACGCCCTCTTTCGCCAGAACGTTACCCGAAACGAAACGCAAACCAAAGAATCAAATTTCACATTAATTGCTGTAAATAAAGCTCTTACAAGAATTTTCATGCCAAGCTGAAACGAAATTTCGTTACGCGCCTTCGTGACATCACCTAAGGTGCCAGATACCCTCTGGCCACACTCTCATCGATCATGACTTTGGCATATTCCCAGAGCGCCGAAGATCCCTCCGCGATGTGCTGATTCCGCGCGATCACCTGTGCTTTCCGGATTCCATACTTCGTCCAGGCGATCCCTTCTGTCAGGTAATTGTGCATCAGCGGCTGGAAGCGATCCAAGGCGGCCGCGTACCTGGATTCTGGTGTATCACGCGCCTCGAATTCCGTCCAGAGCGCATCGATCTCGTTTGCCTGATCTTCTGGTAGCAGGGCGAAGATCCGATCTGCAGCCTTCCGCTCCCTTTCCGTCTTGTCGACGGCACCGACCTCGTCATACGCGAAGGTGTCTCCAGCATCGATCTCAACCAGATCGTGGATCAGCACCATCTTGATGACTCGGGTCAGATTGACGGCCTCATTCGCATGCTCTTCCAGAATCATCGCCATTGTGGCAAGATGCCACGAATGCTCTGCATCGTTCTCCCGCCGAGAGCCATCGAGGATGACCGTTTGCCTGAGGATACCCTTGATCTTGTCGATCTCCTGGATAAACCGGAGCTGTTCAGCAAGTTTCGCGTCCAGTTCCAACATCCTATTCAGACGCGGAAGGAATGAAGCGCATCGTTCCGGAAAGAGACTCGCCCAGCTTCAGAACAGACAACCCGGCGTCGATGCCACATGCTTGCAGGTTCACGGCGTCCGTCGTACACGTGTAGGGCTCGAAGCAGACCACGGGGCGTGAGTCCGGGGCGAAGAAGACCCACTCCCGAAACGCGGGATCGGCCTCCACGATGACCTGAACGCCGGCATCGGGGTCCTCGAAGTGACATCGGCTCCAGCCGTCCTCATCGAAGCGTACGCCAGCCCAGACGTCATCATAGTAGCGATCCCCGATCGGGGTTTTTGTTTTGAGATCGTAGTCCCCGGAAACCGCAACCACTTCTCCCTTCGGGATGCTGTCCACTCGAAGAGGCCAGTAGGAATCGCAAGGCAACTGGATCGTGCAGGTCCTCCGGTCCCCGGTAGGCAGGAGGGGGAGCGGAAAATAGGGATGATAACCAAGCCCGGCCGGCATGTTCGCATCACCCACGTTCCTGCCTGAGACCTCGAGCGCCAGACCACCGTCCTTAAGGCGGTAGGTCCCTTCGACTTCGAACGGAAACGGCCACTCCGCGCTAATCTCTTCGAAATCTCCGGACGTGAATCGGCAGGTCACCCAGGCTCCCTCGGCCTCACTGCTGCCGTAGCCCACGACCTTCCAGGGCCGGCTCAGAACATATCCGTGCAGGAGATGTGCGCCTTCCGCTGGCGTCTTCAGCTGTATGTCCTTGCCCTCGAACGTGAACTTCCCATACTCGATACGATTCGGCCACGGAAACAGAATCGGGATCCCATACCCGCTCGGTCGGCCCTGCAGGGACTCAGCATCGGGCGCCGCGAACAGCAGTTCGATCTCCTTGTCACCGATCTCTACCCTGTAGCTGATGCAGTTGTTCCCGACTGATGGCAATACCATCGCCGTCTGCCTCGTCTTGTTGTCCTTCAGCACAACGACAGGGCTCCCCTTGAAGTCCTGCTCCTTCACCACATATCTGGAATCCGCCAACGCTCTGTCTCCGATCATGAATGATACCAGAATGGCACTCAGTAGAAGGGATTTCTCCCCCCTCAGTGTCCTTCCTTACAGCTCCTCTGCCTTCCCTAGGGTAGCGGCCATCTCTCACCGGCCATGTAGCCACCATCGACATAAATCAACTGTCCGGTCACGTAGTCCGACGCTCTCGACGCCAGGAAACACGCGGTCCCCGCGAGATCTTCCGGGTTCCCAATCCGGCCCTGTGGGAGCCGATTCACGCCCCAGGCATGCATCGATTCGTTCGACCACAGTTTCTCGGTCAGTGGTGTCCGGATAAATCCTGGACAGATTGCATTGACCTGAATCTCAGGTGCCAGCTCAACCGCCCACACTTTCGTAAGCTGACCGACGGCACCCTTGGTTCCCGTGTATACAGAGATGCTCTGCAGCCCGATGCCTGTCGTCAGCGATCCGGTATTGATTACCTTCCCCGCACCTCGAGGCCGCATATGGGCCGTCGCAAACTGTGTCAGAAAGAACAACCCCTTCTGGTTCACGTCCGCGATCTGGTCGTAGTGCTCTTCGGTCACCTCTTCAAACGGCTCCCGAACGTTTGTGCCTGCGTTGTTGACCAGAATATCCAGCTGCCCGAAGGTATCGATGGCCGCGTCGACGGCTCCCTCAACAGACTTGAGATCGGTCATATCCAGCTCGTAGACTGCTGCGCTCCCTCCCTTGCTCTCGATGGCCTGTGCCGTCTCATCGAGTTCCGCTCGCGTCCTTGCTGCGACGACGACCTTCGCGCCCTGTCCGGCCAGACCCTCGGCAATACCCCTCCCGATGCCACGACCGCCACCCGTAACAAGCGCCACTTTTCCTTCCAGGCTGAACAGATCCATTGGATTCCTCTTATGCGTTGAGTCCCGGCCAAATCGAGCGGCCAATATAAGGCAATCAGGATAGCTGAACAACACAGGCACGAAAGAGGGCCGGCCCCCAAGGGGAGACCGGCCCGGATCGGCAGCAGGATCCTGGATCAGCTACTTCATAAAAACAGTGAATCCGGCAGAAATGACGTGTCGTTTCAGGTTCTCTCCTTCAGCAAACAGAAGAACGTAAGCGTATTGGGAAGTAAGTGCAGTGGTTCGGCTCAGGAACTTCCTGAAACCCAAGCCCCGCCGATTTTGCTGAAATCGCCCCAACCGAAATCACGACCAGCAAAGACCTCCACGTGTGGGTATGTCTTCCGGCTGACTTCAAACGGGAGGTTGAATCGATAGAACTTGGTCAGGGAAGACCCAAAGCCTTGATCAACGGAGAAGCTGCCCGCTACACCGCCGATTCGTGCATCGGTGGCAGTCACAACCTGCCGTTGGTTTGTCCGGCTGTAGAGCCGGTTACCCATCACGAAGGATCCGCCGAGTTGGTGATGCCGTGTGATTGCGTATCCGATCGATGCGCCGACCTGGTAAACCATCGCCCCCCCCGACATCCGGAATGACATAATCAGGTTGATTTCGAGACGCCCTGCAGGAATCGGCCTAACCGGCAAAATCTCGATATCATCATCCGCTTCCTCGGTGACAATCACTTCACCGACCGCTGGTGAACCGAGTCCAACAGCAAGGGCAGACAGAAGTATCAACCATCATCTCATTAGGGTTCTCCTTCAGAACACCCGTCACCACACCAATCAACCTATGAGTTGCTCAGATAATCTACGAGGTGTCCCAGACCGATAACAGTCCCCTCCCGAATCATCTCCAGACTCATGCTGGGCTCATCTTTCCCCTCCGCCGCCACAAGATCGGGTGTAGGGGGCACGTGAATGAATCCGGCAATCGTGTCGGACTGGTTCACTGCCAGGAAGTGGAGCACACCGAACATGATGTGGTTACAGAGGAAGGTCCCCGCGTGATAGGAGAGTTTCGAGGGGATCCCGACCATCTCGATCGCCTCCTTCATCGCACGGGTCGGCAACGTGGCAAAGTAGGCATCCGGCCCGGTCCCGTAAATCGCCTGGTCATCGTTCTTCAGGTTCACGGCGACCCGCTCCACGTTCAGACAGGACGTCTGGGCGAGACCGAGTGACACAACAGCCGCGGGTTTGTGTTCCTCGATCAGCGGGAGGGTGATTGCCGTGTCTTCACCGAATTCAACCGGTAGCAGTGCCGATACGATCTCGACACCCCCGATCCGCTCACCTCCGAGCGAGATCGCCACATCACCTGCCGGATTGCTGGGCCATTTGCCCCACGGTTCGAACCCGGTCACCAGTATCTTCATTTCCTTACCCAGTTGTGTACACGTCATCCTGAACTGCAGTTGCAGGATCCCTCGGGATCCTGCAACTCCTCCCAACGGATGCACTCACGGCCCGCCCCAGGCAAGAAGGACCGGGAGACGACAAATAATTCTGATCCCTGACGAATCCCTCACGCGTCCCCCACCACGCCGAAGCCTTCGTGGCAACAAGCGGGATGCCCGTAGCTCCCGACCCGCCCGACCTAGAAAACGATCAGACCTCTCGCCAGCTCCCCGGCGGCCAGATCGTCGAACGCCTCATTCGATTCTTCGATCCCATACTCCCTCGAAATCAGCTCATCGATCTTTAGTTTGTCTGACATATACAGTTCGACCATGCGAGGGAAATCGTCGCGGACACGAGCGCTGCCGTACTTGCACCCCCGCATGACCTTCTCGTTCGCCTGAAGGCTTGCGGTATCGAACGTCACAGTCGAGCCCGTCGGTGGCAAACCGATGATCACACTGGTGCCTGCCGGCGCCAGGGAATCCCAGGCCTGCTTGATCACATCAGCAACCCCAACAGCAATGAACGCGTAGTCGGCACCACGACCCGTGATATCCTTGATCGCCTCTACCGGATCATCCGTGCTCGCATCGATACAATGCGTGGCACCGAGCTGTCTGGCGTAATCGAATTTGCTCGGGTTAACGTCCACCGCGATGATCGGGTTCGCGGCGACAAGACCGCCGCCCTGGATGCAGTTCAGCCCAATACCGCCTACACCGAAGACCGCCATGCTCTCTCCGGCGTGCACTTGCGCTGTATTCAGAACGGCCCCTACACCCGTCATCACCGAGCAGCCGATCAGAGCCGCCTTCTTCAGATCCATATCCTGCCGAATCGGAATGGCGCAGGACGCCGGCACGACGGAGTGCGATGCATAGGAGGCGACACTCCCATAATGGTAGACGGGCTTCCCTTCGATCGTCATACGGGT
>CAYYGZ010000067.1:8077-19183 GCA_964471275.1 uncultured bacterium
ACCGTCAAAGAGAGCCCCCCTCACCGGTACCTGCCGCTCACACAACTGTGATCTCCCCGTAACACAATAGTGACACTGTCCACAGGCCGGTGCCCAGGACAGCACCACGTGATCACCGGGCTTCACACCCCTTACGTTCGACCCGACATCCTCAACAATACCGGCCCCTTCGTCGCCTAGGACGATCGGCATAGGAAAACCCGACCAGCTCCCATCATAGGTGTGCAGACAGCTGTGGCATACGCCGCTCGCGGCCATGCCCACGACGACCTCGTCATCCTGGGGAGGGGCGAGATCGATATCTTCAACTTCCATTCGGCGCCCGGGTTCGACCAGAACTGCAGCGTTCACGATCACCTCTCAGGAGAAGAAGCCCACTTGTGTCTCAAACCGGAGTTGAGATAGTGTACGCCCCCCTAGTCTGCTTACGCAATCCGTAATCGCCCCCCTAGTCATCCAGACACGGCGGGGAATCGGTTTATGACCTAAGTCGTTAGTTATATATGACTTGACACCTCGAATCTGTCGGCCTTTTCTTGCCACACCAAGAATCGCCCTTTCCTCAGCTCTGACATCTATGATCACGATCAACATCTCGACACAGCAACGAACCGAACTCCTGCCCATTACAGGGCCTGTCGCGGAGGCCGTCTCGGAAAGCGGTGTAGAGAACGGAATCTGCGTCGTCTACTGTCCCCATACGGCGGCCGCGATCACAATCAACGAGAATGCTGACCCGGATGTTGCCCGTGACCTTGCCAGGGCAGCCGACCGGCTCGTCCCTCTCGATGACCCGAATTATCGACACGCGAAGGGAATTCGGCAGCACACGTGAAAGCTTGTTTCTTCGGCGCCTCCGAGCACATTTTGATCGAGAACAGACGTCTCGTCCTGAGGACGTGGCAGGGCATCTTCTTCTACGAGTTCGATGGCCCCAGACAACGCGAAATTCACGTACGTATCCAATGACCGTTGATGGGCGCGAGAGAACGTCTGCTGACCATGACCCCGACTTCTGTTTGAAAGCGCCAAGCCGGTTGACCTTCCGTATTCCCGAATCACCTCAATTCGGAGTGCAGCGATGAACCAGTCCAGTCACTGCGGTTACTGCAAACGTCAGACGGCGGATGTCGCGAGACTGTTTGAGGATCAGGAAGCCCCGATCTGCACGAACTGTGTCCGAATCTGTCAGGACGTGCTGGCCGGTGACACGGTCTCCGGGTGGATGGTCACCACGTCACCTCAACGATGTGTCTACTGTGGCAGACGGCCGAGTGAAGGCGTCCAGCATTGTATCAATGTCACCAACCACTCTCCGCGAATATGCGAGCGGTGTGTCGAGTTGCTTTCTGAAGCGATCGCTTCAGAGTCGATCTTTGACGAGATTCGCCAACTGATAGAGGATCCCGAGGACGGTGTTACCGCCCAGATCGAGGACGCAGTGCAGAGGGCGCTGCTCGAAATATCGATAAAGACGCCCGATCAGTTGACCATACCCGAGGCGGTCACCTTCGACTTTGGCGGAACCATCCTTTCCACCGTCGATTTTGACCTTCGAGCCGGCATCGAGCGCTGCCTGGAGATCAGCGAATGCTCCAACAACCGAAGTGTTGCGGACGTGCTCGAAGTCGTAAACGAGATCGACTACCAGATCCAGGAACGCCGGGAGGCGAGTCTCTTCGAGATACCCGTGATTCTACGCCAGCGTCTCATCTACGACACCCTCGGCATTCAGTTCGACCTGAGTGCGGAGGAGATCGAGCTCGAATTCTGGGAGGCGAGCATGCAGTTTACGATTGAACCTGGAATCACGACAGTTCTCGACGGGTTATCCGCACGGGACATCTCCCTGGCAGTCGTCAGCAATTCCGGTTTTCGCGGGGAGGTACTCCGTCACGAACTCGAGCGACACGGACTGGACGAATACTTCCAGGTATTCGTCTCCAGCGCGGACTATGGCCTCAGAAAGCCGCATCCGTTCATCTACCGCGCGACGGTTGCTCAGCTCGGTGTCGACATGCCGAGAACCTGGCACATCGGGAACTCTCGATACTACGATGTGGAAGGTGCTATGACCGCCGGTGCCGCCGCCATTTACTACGACACAGAAGGCCAGCCTCCGCAGAACCCGAAGCCGCACGCGACCGTGGCGTCGTGGATCGAGTTTCAGCAGCTGGTTGAAAAGACCTTCGATACCTGACCGACAAAGCGATGACGATTCTGCTAGAAGATGAGTTTGAAAGATTGAGAACCGGGATGTTCTCGGCGCTGGCGGGCGCCCACACGGAATACCACTACCTGCCCGAAGCCGCCCCCGAAGGGAACTGGAACGTAGCCAGTTTTGCGTCGGGACAGAGCCCGGGAACGGCTTGGCACGTTCAGGAAACCGACGATGGCAAGGAGCTGGTGCAGACATTCGAGAGCAAACGCAAGGATACTCACCCGATGGTCATCGCCGGCCGGCCAGAATGGGAGAACTATCGACTCGACACAACCTTCACCCCGCATGGGCGCACAGGACGATCCGGCATCGTATTCAGATACAGGAACAGCCGCTGCTACTACTTTTTCGGTCTGACAGCGGAGGGGGCCCGGATCATCAAGGTTAACCACGGCTCAGGTTACCGTCTCGTCACAGAGGACATCCTCGCCAGTGCCGATTTTCAGTGGAAAACAGGAAGGCGCTACAAGGCTTCAGTCACGGTCGACGGTGAGGAGATAGAGGCCCGGATCGAGGGGCTCGTTGAGCTTGATGCGACAGACAGCACCTTCGCCAGCGGTAAGATCGGGTTACAATCGGACGCACCGACTCACTACCAGCGCGTGACAGTTTCGGCACTCGACGAGGAGTGTTACCGCGTCAATATCCTGCGCGGGAAAGCACAGCAGGAGATCGATGAACTCCGTGAAGAGAATCCCAAACCAGTCCTTTGGAAGAAGATCTCGACCGAGAAATTCGGCGTCGGACGCAACCTCAGATTCGGTGACCTCACGGGAAGCGGGCAGCCGGACATTCTCGTAACACAAGTCCTGCATCACGGTCCCAAGGACGCCTACAGCGAGTGCGCCTGCCTCACGGCCGTTGATTTTGATGGGGAGATTCTCTGGCAGGTCGGCGAGCCCGATCCGTGGAAGGATCATCTCACCAACGACGTCGGTGTCCAGATCCACGACATTGATGGCGACGGGCACAACGAGATCGTTTACTGTCAGGGGTTCGAGATCATCATTCTCGATGGTGCGACGGGCGAGATCAAACACAAGGCGCCCACACCACAGAGCCTGCCACCTGCCGACAAGTTCGACCGCATCCTCGGCGACTGTCTCTTCTTCTGTGACCTGTCGGGAAATGGACACCCGATGGACATCGTGATCAAGGACCGCTACTGGCATTTCTGGGTCCTGAACAGCAGGCTCGAAGTCCAGTGGCAGCACGAAATCCGAACGGGACACTATCCTTTTGCGATAGACATCGACGGAGATGGTCACGACGAGCTCGCTCTTGGACACGCACTCTTCGACCACGATGGCACGATGCTCTGGAACCTGGAAGACAGGATCCAGGACCACGTCGACGGTGTCGCCATCGCGAACTTCAACACACCAGAAGTGGGTGATCTCCAGATTCTCTATGCCTGCAGCGATTCGGGTGTCTTCTTTGCTGACCTCGACGGGAACGTCCTCAAGCATCATTGGATCGGACACGGTCAGAACCCGGCAATCGCGAAATTCCGGGACGATCTTCCCGGTCTCCAGGCCGTCTCCATCAACTTCTGGGGCAACCAGGGGATTCTGCATTTCTACGACTCGGACGGCAACATATACCACGATTGCGAACCGAATCCCTTTGGCAGCATGTGTCTCCCGATAAACTGGCGTGGGGATGGAGTCGAATTCTTCGTCCACAATGCGAACGTGCGCTGGGGCGGCATGTTCGACGGATGGGGCCGCCCCGTTGTCGCTTTCCCGAACGACGGCCATCCCGACACGTGCAACGCTGTTCTGGATATCACGGGCGACTGTCGTGACGAAGTCGTCGTTTGGAACCCGCACGAACTCTGGGTCTACACACAAGACGATGGCCCGCGTGACGGCAGACTGTACAAACCAGTCAGGAACCCGCACTACAACAGTTCGAACTACCAGGCCAGCGTTTCCCTCCCGGGCTGGTCATCCTGAGGAGTCAGTCCCAACGCGATTGTGAAGCCCCTCCGACTCAGCAAGTCCGTGTAATAAGACCGCCCTTCAACCTCACTCGGTGTGACCGCCGCGAATGGGCCCTGTGACCAGTCGACCCAACCTCGTCTTCCTCTTCGCCGACCAACTCCGTTACCACTCCTGCGGATTTGCCGGTGACCCATACGCCCATACACCGAACATCGACCGTCTGTCTGCCGAGTCTGCCAACTGCACGAACGCCATCTCCAACACACCCGTCTGTGCAGCCTACCGGGCTTCGCTCTTCACGGGTAAACACCAGAGCAGTCACGGGATGGTCATTAACGAACTCCGCCTGAGCCCAGATCACGAGTGCTTTGGCCACGTGCTGACGCGAGCTGGCTATGACACCACCTACATTGGGAAATGGCATCTGTGGGCGAACGAGCTCGGCCATCATCGTGCAGTTCGTAATGCCTTCACGCCTCCAGGTCCCTACCGGCTTGGGTTTGACGGCTACTGGGCCGGCTATAACTTCAGCCACAACTCATACGATGGCGTTTATTTCCAAGACACGTGTGAGCCGCATAGATACGAAGGATACGAGGCGGATGTTCAGACAGAGATGGCGATCAGCCGGCTCACCCATCACGCACATTCGGACACGCCTTTCGCCTTGTTTCTCTCCTGGGGGCCGCCGCACGACCCGTGGGGCACAGACAACATCAAGCCGGAGGATTGGAACCGCTTCAAAGACGTGGACATACCGAACCGACCCAACTTCGCCAGCGAGCAGGATCCGTACGCGGATCGGTGGGCGACTATGGACGAAGCCTATCGACAGAATCTCGTGGATAATGTTCGAGGTTACTACGCACAGACGTCCAGCATCGACTGGAATCTCGGCAGAATCCTCGCTCGTCTGAACCAAGAAGATCTCGTCGACAACACGCTGCTCATCTTCACCTCTGACCACGGCGAGATGTTTGGCGCGCACGGTAGAAGGGCGAAGAACATCTTCTACGATGAAGCATCTCGCGTTCCGTTGCTAATCCGGCGGCCTGGACAGATCAAGGCTGGGTCCTGGGACTCGTGCATCAGCACCGTCGATCTCATGCCTACACTCTTGCGTCTCCTCGATCTGACGACTCCGACCGCCGCAGAAGGAATGGATCTTAGCACCGGCCTGACCGGAGGAAGTAACTCGATAGACAACTGTGTGATGATGCAAGGCATGGGCACAACGGCCGCCTGGCGAGATGGGAATGAGTGGCGAGGCGTGCGCGACGACAAGCACACCTATGCTGTGTATCGTCGCGATGGGAGCGAGCATCTCTACAGCAACCGGTCCGATCCATTTCAACTCGATAATCTTGCCGATCGCCCAGGCCCTTTGCTCGAGGACTATCGCCAGAAACTGGCCGGCCGAATGTCAGATCTGGGTGACACTTTCGAGCCGTGCACTTGGTATGATAAGGCTTGGACCCAGAACCGGAACATCATTCGAGGCGCGCGTGGAGGATCTCACGACTTGGCTGCACTTCAGAAAATCATCGAGACACATTTCCCGAGCGGCGCTCTGGAGCGCAGCGTCGACGATTGACCCACAAAAGACAGGGAGAGTACATGGCAACAACAGACGTGCCTCGACCGGAACACCCCCGACCACAGTTCGTGAGGGACAGCTGGGTAAATCTGAACGGAACCTGGCAGTTCGCCTTCGATTTCGGCAAGAGCGGGGAACAGGCAGGTTGGCCGGATGATCCGTCCTCATTCGACCAGACCATCACAGTGCCTTTCTGTCCCGAAAGCGTCCTCTCGGGCATAGGACACACAGATTTCATCCCGGCCTGCTGGTATGCACGCACCTTCACCACGCCTGGGGACTGGTCCGGTAAGCGGGTGCTGATCCACTTCGGAGGATCGGACTACGACACACGCGTTTGGGTCAACGGGAAGCCGATCGGGCGCCACTACGGCGGGGGTGCCTCATTCACGTTCGACATCACAAATGCACTCACCGGCGGAGAGAATCTTCTCGTCGTGTGCGCGCACGATGACGTGAGGTCGGGTGTGCAACCTGGCGGCAAGCAGTGCCCCAACCTTCAATCACGTCGGTGCCACTACACGCGAACGACAGGCATCTGGCAGACGGTCTGGCTGGAAGCCGTCCCGGACGTCAACCTTCATTCCATCCGAATCGTACCGGACCTCGACGGTTCTCGCCTAGTCCTGACTCCTTCGTTCAGTCACGATGCCCGGAACCACACTGTCAGGGCGACGCTTCTGGGGAGCGCCACAGAAATCGGTGGAGCGGACGCTCCTGCCCTGAATGGCGGAGCCTTTTCGTTGAGACTGAATGACCCTCGACCGTGGCGTCCCGAGGACCCCTATCTATATGATATACGTCTCGACCTTCAGGAAGACGGTCATACGGTCGATACCGTCATATGCTACGCCGGCCTGCGCAAGTTCCACGTCGAGGGGAACCGGTTCTACCTGAACAACGAGCCCTTCTTCGCTCGCTTCGTGCTCGACCAGGGGTTCTATCCGGATGGTGTCTGGACAGCACCAACCGATGCAGATCTCAGGCTCGACATCGAGCTCTCGCTGGCCGTCGGGTTCAACGGTGCACGTCTCCACCAGAAGGTATTCGAGGAGCGGTTTCACTACTGGGCAGACAAGCTCGGCTACCTCACGTGGGGTGAATTCTATGACTGGGGATTGGACATGGGTCAACCGCAGGCCAACCACAACCAACAGAGGGAGTGGGCGGAGATCGTGATGCGCGATCGCAATCACCCGTCGATCGTGGCGTGGACGCCGTTCAACGAAACGATCGGAAACGCACGCAACCACTTCGAGGCACATCGCCGCACGGTCGAGGAAACCTATGCCCTGACGAAGCGACTCGATCCCACCCGACCGATAAACGACACAAGCGGCTATGTCCATGTCCGGACCGACATCTTCACGGTACACGACTACCAGCAGGACGTTTCTGAGTTCGCCAAGAAATACGAATCCGTGGCGCCTGACAATCCGGATTCACATCGCCAACACGATGAGCTGTCCGTTCCCTACGCGGGGCAACCCTATGTTGTCGACGAGTACGGCGGAACATGGTGGAATGAATCGGAAATCGAGAAGGCAAGAGCGCAAGACGCTGGTCGGAAGGGCAGTTGGGGATACGGGAATCGACCGACGAACATCGAGGAGGTCTATCGGCGCATCGAGGGACTGACGGGGGCGTTGACGAGCCATCCGAACATCTCGGGCTACACTTACACTCAGCTGACCGACGTGGAGCAAGAGCAGAATGGAATCTACAACTACGACCGGTCGCCGAAGTTCGATACGGAAAGGCTGAAGAGAGCCTTCGAGGCAGATGCTGAGATCGAGAAGGAATGACAGGCATCCTGGTTCTATTCCTCGCCGGTCTTCTGATCGGACGGTATGGTCAGATACCAGCGAGACTGTCACAGTTGATCGATCGTATGACCTTGGGAACCATCATAGTTCTGCTCTTCGTGCTGGGAACAACTGTCGGGCAGAATGAAGATGTCTTCAGCAGGTTGCCCACGATCGGTTTCGCATCTCTTGCGATCTCGCTGGCGTGCACGGCAGGTAGCGTTGTTCTGGCGTGGGCCGTCCACAGAGTGGTAGGTTCGCGTGAAAGGTAGCTTGACCATAGTCGGATTCTTCGTGGCAGGCGTGCTTGTCGGCAGGTTTGGCGTTCTGCCGCCCACCTATGATGCATCCGCAACCAGCACCGTTGTTCTATACGCACTGCTTGTTCTCGTAGGACTGTCTGTGGGTGCTGACGCGCAGTCCTGGTCTGCCCTCAGAACTACCGATATCCGTATCGTTCTCGTGCCTGTTTGCGCGATTTCCGGATCGCTTCTAGGTTCGGTTGGCGTGTGGATGACGATGAATGGCTGGCAGCTGAACGACGTGATAGCGGTCGGCTTCGGGATGGGCTACTACAGTCTGTCCAGTATTCTGATCGATCAGATCCGGGGTGGCGAGCTCGCCGTTGTCGCATTGCTCGCCAACATCCTGCGCGAGATCACGACCTTGCTTGCCGCCATACCGTTGCGTCGTCTGTTCGGACCGCTCGCGCCGATCGCGTCAGGCGGAGCAACATCGATGGACACCACGCTCCCGATCATCGTGAATGCGTCCGGCAAGGAGTACGCGATCGTAGCGGTCGTCAACGGCTCGATCCTCAGGCTGCTTGCTCCCATCCTGGTGACCCTTGCCCTGGGCGCGTCACCCTGATCGAACCGTAAAATCTCATCTTCAGAGGACAGGTATGTCAGGAAAACAGCTGGAAGGCATAGTTGCCGTCATCACCGGTGGTGGACGCAGTATCGGGCGTTCGATAGCAATCGCTTTCGCTGGAGCGGGAGCGAAACTGGTTCTGGTGGCCAGAACGGCTTCGCAGCTCGAGACGGCCACGAACGACATTTCGAGTATGGGTAGTGAGGCACACGCGATTGTCACTGACGTGACGGACAATGACGAAGTCACGGCGATGGCGAACCAGATCCGCACGGTTCACGATCGGGTCGACATCTTGGTGAACAACGCGGGAGGGGGCGTCGAGAGCAACCACGTGGTGGATTCTGACCCGTCGCTTTGGATCCAGGACGTCAACGTCAATCTGGTCAGCGCCTATCTGGTTACGCACGCGATTCTCCCGTTGATGCAACAGGCAGGAGGGAAGATCATCAACACCGGCTCCGGTATGGGGCACATCCCAGGGGCTGGCAGCTCCGCCTACCACGTGGGGAAAGCCGGGATGTGGATGCTGACCCGATGTCTTGCAGATGAAGTCTGAGAGGACGGCATCACGGTAAACGAACTGATTCCGGGCCCCGTCGCAACGGAACTCACAAAGGGTCGAATGGAAGTCGGCGGTCCCCCGTCCTTCTCTCCCAACGAGTATGTCAAGGGTCCTGAGGATGTGGTCCCGCTGGCTATGTGGCTCGCAACCCAGCCTCCTCACGGTCCAACCGCGCAGTCCTTCAGTCTGACACGTCGCCCCATCTAGACGGATTGCTGAGATGAAACGCACGCTCAAACTCATCCCCTTACTGATTCTCATTCTCGCGGCATCTCTCCGGGCAGAACTCTCCCAGTCGCCGCCCGGAACAGTCAGTATCGCCATCATCCCCGACACGCAACGCTATCGAGGGAAGGGGACAAAGGCAGAACCCGACAGTCAGAATCCGGTAACCAACGACGTATTCCATGCCTACACATCCTGGATCGCTGAGAATCTCGAGACCCAGCGCATCATCTTCGTCAGCCACGTGGGGGACATTGTCGACAGGAATGTTCGCGAACAGTGGGCGGTTGCCAGAGAGGCGATGGACCGGCTGCACGGCCGAATCTCGTACGGGATATCCGTGGGCAACCACGACATGACCCGAGCGGGGGATTCATCACTCTTTCAAAAAAAATTTCCCGCATCGCGCTATACGGATCTGTCCTGGTATGGCGGATCCTATTCATCGCCATCGAGCGAGGCAGTATCTGGCAACAACGCCAAAAGCTACCAGCTGTTCACGCCGATGGCCACAACTTCCTCTTCATTCACCTGGAGTGTAACGCGCCCGATGACGTCCTCGGCTGGGTGGGCGACATTCTGGATGCCACTCCGACAGAATCGGCTTCGTGACCACTCATATGAGCCTCGGACCGCTCTACAAGCCAGCAAAAAGCGATGGCTACTTCACGGATCCCAAGGGGCTCATGCAGTGGATAAAGCGCCACGAAGAACGCGGCAACTCTCCGCAGCAGATGTGGGACAAGTGCTTCAGCAAACACGCGAATCTTCGTGCAGTCTTCTCCGGTGACCAAAGCCGCCCCCAGAGCCTGTACTCAGCGACAGCACTCGAATCGTCCTCGACCGGGGGCGCCACCAGTTCACGCTCCCCTTCCCTCTAGGATAGTGTCGTGTCCCAGTGGTAATATTTCTCTGCCATTCACACAAAGAGCCCGGTAGTCTAGACGAGCCAGGGCCCTGGGTTTATAATCCTCAATCCTAGTGCCCCTCCAACGCCTTCCGCATATCTTCCCCTGTCTTTGCGAGCCAGCTCATCCAAACCACCACATCCGTCCCCATACAGAAGTCTCGTACCCCCATATCCAGATACTTCCTCGCACCATCTGGTGAGTTGATCTCGGCCCTCGGATTGATCCCCATCCTCAGCGCCGTCTCGATAACCTGCTTCTCCGCTCCCATAACGTCCGGATCGTCGTATGCCCGCGGCTTCCCGATACTCAGTGAGTAGTCGGCTGGTCCGAACTGAACCATATCCACACCCTTGACCGAGACGAGCGCATCGAGGTTCTCCACAGCGGATTTCTTCTCGATCATAATCGCGATCACCGCATCATCCAGTGCCTGCAGGAATTCAGGCGATCCCGAATCGTGGCCAAAACGTACATAGCGCCGCATGTTCACGCCGTGCTGCCCCCCTCGGTCTGGTGTCTCGGCCCGGACCGCCGTTACACACGCTTCGACATCCTCGACCGTCCGCACATCGGCAAATAGCAGATTCTGGATGCCGCCACCCATAGCACGACTGGCAATGTGCCCCCGAGGCTCCTGCTCCACCTTGATCATCGCGGACAGATTGTCAAACAGGTCAATCGCCCGACCAAGGTTATCAAAAGTATGCAGGTCATACGGCGCATATTCGGACACGTACTCCACCTAATCGAACATCCCGGACTGCCCGACCATCTCGATCATCGACGGCCACGGGCTGTGGACGTGCGTACCAAGGGTGGGCTTGCTTTCTTTCATCAGTTCTCTGAGTCGATTCGGTCTCAAGTAATCCCCCATTTTCTCGCAGCAATTTACCTAGGTTGCACTGTTGTCAGAATAGTGTTAACAGGTTAGGACCTTGTTCCCTGGGAAATGAGGCTCGCCTA
>CAYYGZ010000068.1:0-18790 GCA_964471275.1 uncultured bacterium
ACAGAAAGGCAGAGCCCGGCCATTTCTACCTATCCGCTCTTGTCCTTTGCTTGATCTTTCCTTCGTCTTTCATCCCGCTGAACGTATCCTGCCACCGGGATGTTTCGAGTTCCTCGAGCTTCGGGCTATGAACCTGGTAGACGTCGACCGCGGATCGCCGCAGACGCCTGAGGCTGTTCTCCAGGGCACCCGAAACAGTTGCGAAGCTGAAGTCGGTTCCGTCATCAGATCGGCGGGGTGAATATTTCGTCGCGATTACCACATCAGGGTTGTCGCCTACGATACGTCGCAGGACTTCCTCGCTCCGTCCATCCGTATACCGTTCGGCGGTATCGAAGATCGTGACACCCAGATTGAGCGCGTGTCTCCCCAACTCGTCCCAGTGCCCGTTAGGCTCGATCTCTCTCCCAGACCAATCTCGGATACACGCAGACCTGTCTTGCCAAGATTCCGGTATTGCACGGGGTGTCAGCCTCGGAGCTTGAGGATGCTGAAGACGTAGAGTTGCTTCAGGAAGAGGTAGTATTCCTTGACGTTCAGCTTGCTGCTGCTGAATTCGCGGTTCCGGAAGATGAAGGGCGTTTCAGAGTAGCTGCTCCAGTTGCCCTTGACGAGGATTTCAAGTAGAATCTTGTAGCCCGGAGATGTGAGCTCAACGCCGTCGATCACTCGGCGATGCAGGAAGAAGAAGCCGGCCAGTGGATCCTGAACGCCTGTCAGCTGTTTTGCGAGAAAGACGCCGGACTGCGAGATGACTTTCCGATACCACGGCCACTTCTCGACGCGGCTATCGGGGTCGTATCGACTCCCAATCGCGATGTCGACGCGTTCGAGGCTGCGGATCAGGCTCGCAAGGATGACGGGGTCGTGGCTGAGGTCAGCGTCCATCACACCGATGAGGTCGCGGTCGGAGGACAGCCAGCCTTCCATTACGGCGCTTCCGAGTCCGAGCTTTCCCGCCCGATGGATCACGCGTACAGGGTATTTCTCGGTCAGGGTTTCCGCGATCTCACCCGTTCCGTCAGGGGAGTTGTCGTCGACGACGATGAGCTCGAGATTGATATCGGTCTCTGGTTCGAGCGCGGTGAAGATTTCCTCCACGAGGAGGGGGATGTTCTCACGCTCGTTGTAGGTCGGTATGACGAGTGAAACGGATAGTGACATGGACTCCAGATCAGTGGGCGAAGAGGTTTCCTGTTGTCGTTTACCGGATTTGGGCGGTGCTAGGTCACTTAAGATAGGTCAGGGGACGATCGCGGGGAAGGTCCAGACTTCAGGAGGCTGGGATCCAGTAGGTTGAGAGTGCCCGGTCGATCCCCCGAAGCCGGATCTCCCCCTTCGGTGTGCAGGGGATCCGTTCGCCGATCCGATCGACCACGTTCTGCGAAACCAGGATTCTGCCAGGTTCGGCTGCGGCTTCCAGACGCGAGGCCGTGTTGAGGGCCCTTCCTCTTATGGTGTAAACCATCTGGTTCTCGCTTCCAAAGTTCCCGACCGTGCAGATCCCAGAGTCGATTCCCATCTCGATCGCCCTTGCCTGCATCTCCAGAGCCATCTGAGCACAGCGGACGGCGTCTTCCTTCTCACCACGACTCGTGGGGTCGCCGAAGAATGCCATGATCCCGTCTCCTTCAAACTTATCGAGCGTAGCCCCGTGTGCGAGCAGAATCTCTGACATTTTGTCGAGATAGCTGTTCAACCAGAGGGTCAGCTCTTCCGGATCTATCTGTTCCGCCAGTTCGGTAAAGCCCTGGATGTCGGAGAAGAATACGTTCAGGTGCTTCCGGCATGAGGAGATCTTTGCTTCCGTCTCTCTTTCGAAGATCGATAAACATACGGGGACAGGTATCTGGACAGTTGTCCGGCGAGTGGGGCCATCCGTTCTCGAGCAAACTTGAGTTCGAGGTGTGAATCGACCCGCCTCATCAGCTCGGTCGGGTTGAATGGTTTTGTGACGTAGTCCACGGCTCCTAGTTCAAAACCCGGTAAGACGTCGTCGAGCAAGATCAGGTCGGGTTCCACCTTCCCGGCAAGCTCGAGCGCCTGCAGACCGCTCGTGGAAATGTTGATGTGGAAGTGATCACGAAGGATGGTTTCTAGAACCTGGATGTTGCGAACCGTATCGTCGACAACCAGGATCCTGGGCAGGTTCTGTGAGGGGTTAGCTGTCAATGTATCATCCTGAGCCCGATCTGGATCCAGCGTCCCTCCTGAGGAGAGAGAAGGAACGTCGAGCCGCCGCCCCCCCCGATGTTGTAGTATCGTCTATCGAGGAGGTGGAGGCCGGTACTTTGACACTAAAATTTACACTACCCGGGTCTGTTACGGGGCCGACTCCCTCACCAAACCAGTAGAACCTGGGTGAGATCGTCAACCCGCTCGCCTGTCGCTCTGCTCCTAGACGGATCTTGTGGTTGCTGGCGAATGGGACACTGATCTTCGTGCCTTCGAGCGGGTCCGTCAGTTCGCCATCGAGCCAATCGTAGTGGCCCCAGAAGTTTAGGCGGCCGATCAAAGGTTGACGTAGAGGCTGTCCTGGGCGATTATTATGGTAGCTGCGCTTCTAATACCCAAAGGGGGTGATCGTTGTGCCCATGTCGGATCGGATGCGTACCACGATCGATTCGTCCCACAAAGCCGACAAGAAACGTCAACTGGCGGGACAAATCCTTCTCATCGCAACGGTTCTCGTCGTTCTCTACATCTGCTATTGGGTTATGACCCACGAGGACGGCAGACGTTTCAGAGGAATCGAGAAATTTCGCAGTGACATCGGTGTGACCGAGCTGGTCCGGGTCGTCTAGCGAACAGACCCGATAACCAGCCTTAACCCATCGGCGTAAAACTTCCTAAACTTGCTGCGTCCCCGGGGAAACGAGCAAGCGAAGTGAAGCCGCTATCCAGTTATATTGAATCCCTTTACGAGAATTGGCGCACCCATCGTGTGCCCAGACTGTCCGCCGGTCTGGCCTACTACACGATGCTTTCGCTCGCGCCGCCACGAGTATCAGTGCGTTAACCGTTCTCTACGGGGCACCCGGGTCTTTGTGCAGCTTCAGGATGCTCTGAACACGATCTGGTAGGTTGAGCCGAAGGTTCGGCCGACGATCTTCAGGCGACTTCAGAGGCGATCAGCCGCATTTGCCGCGACACTGCTCGCCGAACTCCTTCTTCTCGTACTAGATGTCGTATTGCCGTCCGTTCGGGCATCACGCCGTTCATCGGCAGTCTGCCGGGTGCCCAGCTCATCTGGCAGATCGCAGATTTTCTTCTGACCTGGCTCCTGGTCGCCTTCACCTTCGCACTGATCGACAAGGTGCTCCCCGACGTCAAGCTCAAGTGGCGGGATCTGTGGGCGGGTGCCCTTGTTGCGTCTCTCGCCTTCATTGTCTCCCAATCTCTCGTCGTCTGGTATTTCAGCACCAGCGCAATCGGTTCCGTCTACGGTGCCGCCGGTTCGTTTATCGTGGTCCTGTTCTGGCTCTCTATCTCCAGCCAGATCCTGATGCTTCGTGGTGTTGTTCGTTAGATCCAATTTGACGAACAGGATCGGGCTTCCGTCGAGCTTGTTCTGCAGATCCGTGAAGACAGGACCCATCTTCTTGCAGCTTCCGCATCAGTCCCCGTGGAATTTTACTGCAATCAGCTTAGGAGTGGATGTCTCTGCCTGCGTCACCCCGGTAAAGCTGAAGGTGATGAGGATGAGCAGCGCCATGATGCCGCGATATGTCATCGGTATTTCTCCCGTATGTGTGGTGTTCACCGGGTAAACGAACGGCGAGAGGTTTTGATTGCAAAAAAAAAGCGGGCCGACTATCGTGGAAACCGTGGGCGGAGACGAGGAGCAGCGAGACAAAAGCACCGATATAAATGAACAACGCACCAGGAGAGATGTGAGAAATGCCGACAGAAGAACAGTTTCTTCGAGGAACGGATGAGCCAACGGGGGAGCGAATCCAGCTGGCGGCAGGTTCCCTACGGATGTGTTTTGAGCCGGATATCGGATTTCTGCGGTATGTCCGCCTGGGTGACCAGGAAATCCTCAGAGGATTGTATTCCGCTGTGAGAGATCACAATTGGGATACGATTGCGCCCGAAATCACGGGTCTGGATGTCAACCTCTCTGAGCAGGCTTTCAAGGTGGTCTTCGATGTGGCGCACGTGGCGCGTGAGATCGATTTTCGGTGGCGAGGCACTATCACCGGGGGCCCGGACGGTAGGGTATCGTTCGAGATGGACGGGGAAGCGCACTCGTCCTTCAGTCGGAACCGAATCGGATTCTGCGTGCTGCACTCGCCCGCAACCGTGGCGGGCAAACCTTGCTCGATCGAGAAGGCAGACGGCACCTTCGATGAGGGGAGATTCCCTGAGGCGATTTCGCCGAACCAGCCCTTCGAGGATATCCGAGCGATCCACCACGAAGTTATGCCGGGAGTCACTGCTGAGGTCCGGCTCGAAGGCGATGTGTTCGAGATGGAGGATCAGCGCAACTGGACAGACGCATCCTACAAAACCTACTGTACGCCGCTGGCCCTGCCTTTCCCCGTGGAGATCGAGAAGGGGACGAAGGTCTCTCAGAAGGTGACGGTCCGTTTGAGCGGAACACCCGCTGCGTGTGTAGATTCGGACGGAGAGCCGGTGGTATTGACCGTTAACCCTCAGGACAGCGGACCCCTGCCCGCGATCGGGCTGGGTATGGCAAGCCACGGGTCAGAGCTCACGCAGCCTGAGATCAGCGAACTGCAGACCATGCACCTGAGCCATCTGCGTGTCGATGTCCGACTGGCGGAGGCGGCCTGGGAAGCCGTATTGGAGAGAGCGGTCCGAGAGGCGGGTGCGCTGGGCATCGATCTCGAGGTTGCTGCCCACGTGAGCGATGCCGCATCTGCCGAGCTCGATTCTCTTGCGGCGGGTCTTGCCGGTCTGGATGTCTCCGTCTGCCGCGTCCTGGTTTATCACGTCGCCGAAGCTGTTGCGGATCGCGAGTGGGTTGATATCGCTCGCGAAAGGTTGGCAGCGACAGGAGCCGCGATCGTGTCCGGGGCGAACGCGTATTTCACAGAACTCAACCGGAATCGACCTGACGTGGTTGCCCTTGACGGGGTCTGCTACTCACTCAACCCTCAGGTGCACGCTTTCGATGATGCGTCTCTGATGGAGACACTGGTCGCCCAGGGCTGGACTGTCGACAGCACACGGACCTTCACGGGATCGCTGCCCGTTCACGTAAGCCCCGTGACGCTTTCACCCAGATTCAACCCGAACTCCACGGGCCCGGAGCCGAGTCCCGGGTCCGGTGAACTTCCCGCTTCCGTGGACAAGAGACAGATGTCTCTACTCGGAGCAGCCTGGACGGTGGGCAGTCTGAAGTATCTGTCGGAGAGCGGGGCGGCGAGTGTGACCTATTTCGAGACGACCGGATGGAAGGGCGTACTCGAGACGGAGGCCGGTTCTGGAGAACCGTTTCCGGCGCTGCCGTCCGGCGCTTTCCCCCTGGCTCACGTGTTTACCTGGTTTGGTGGGATGAAGAGTGGTGAGGTCCTGAGGACAGTATCGACCGATCCCTTGCGTGTCGATGGACTGGCGCTTCGTCGTGATCGCTGGACTCGCCTTCTGATCGCGAATATGTCGTCGAAGAAGCAGTGCGTGCGCGTCAACCTGCCGGGAATGACCGGGTCCGCACGTGTTGAGGCGCTCAATGCCGAGACCGTGGAACGAGCGGTATCTGAGCCACGCCGTTTCCGGAGTCGGAAGGATCTCCGGAACATCGAGACGGGCGGCGGCAGTCTCGATGTCGATATCGGGCCCTACTCGGTTCTCTGCGTGAAAGCCCTGATCGGGGAATGATTTCGGACCGACTGTGTCTACTCCAGGGGGCGAGTGGCCAGAGGAAGGCCCCAGGTTTGACGTAAGAAGACTCCCGGAGCGCATTCCTTGCTGAGCCAGTGCCTGAACCGTGTTTCGAATTCAGCGGTTCCTTCAGTGTGGGTCTCTTCTCAGAAGCGGCGAAACTGTACCAGGCGTTCATCGAAGCTGGCGGCGAGGGCGTAGAATCCACGGATGCTGTTCTCCCGTTACCTGGGGTGTGAGACTGGAGCGGAGCGACACGGAGGGAACATTAATACAGAGATGAGTGATCGAATCATCGCCAAGTATTGGATTGAGACCCCGTTTCCCGTAGAGCAGGCGGCAGAGGTCGTCGGCGGGGAGCAGTCGTCGGGTACGTTTGTACGGGTGCCGGGCGAGACCGCTGATCTGAAAGAGCGCTTTCGGGCGAGGGTCGAGACGATCACGCCGCTGGGTGATGTCGATACTCCCAGCCTGCCGGGTGCTGCCGACCCGGTCGACGGTGTCTACCATCGTGCGGAAGTGACGCTTTCGTTCTCGATCGAGAACATGGGCACCAATCTACCAACGCTGATCGCGACCATTGCCGGCAATCTGTTCGAACTCCGTGATGTTTCAGGGCTCAGGCTGATCGACATCGATTTGCCGAAAGCGTTTAAAGAAGCTTACCCCGGTCCACAGTTTGGTATCACGGGGACGCGCAAACTCGCGGGTGTGCAGGATCGTCCGATTATCGGCACGATCGTCAAGCCCAGCGTGGGGTTGACACCGGAAGCAACTGCCGATCTGGTCCGGGATCTTGCCAGCGCGGATATCGATTTTGTGAAGGATGACGAGTTGATGGCCAATGCACCCCATTCGCCGATCAAGGATCGTGTCGAGAAGGTGATGGCGGTCGTCAACACGGCAGCAGAGAGATCAGGGAAGAAGGTGATGTTCGCGTTCAACATTACCGACGAGCTGGATGCGATGCTGGCGCATCACGATCTTGTGAGGGCAGCCGGGGGCACGTGTGTGATGGTCAGCCTGAACAGCATCGGTCCCGTCGCCCTTGCCCATTTGCGGAAGCATTGTGCGCTGCCGATCCACGGGCATCGGAACGGCTGGGGGATGTATACCCGATCGCCTCATCTCGGGATCGGGTTTCGCGCATACCAGAAGATCTGGCGACTTGCAGGTGTGGATCATCTTCACGTAAACGGGCTGCAGAATAAGTTCTGGGAGCCCGACGATTCGGTCGTGAGGTCGATTCAAGCGTGCTTCGAGCCGTTCCTGGGAGGCTATCCCGCAATGCCAGTCATCTCGTCAGGGCAGACAGGCCTGCAGGCGCCCGAGACGTATGCTCGGATCAAGAGTGTCGATGTGATGTTTTTGGCAGGCGGCGGAATGATGGCACATCCGGGTGGACCTCCTGCAGGGAACAAGGCTCTGAGACAATGCTGGGAAGCGGCAGTAGCGGGGATTCCGCTCGTGGATTACGCGAAGGACCACACGGAATTGGCGCAGTCTCTGGAGAAGTTCGGTAGCTAGGGTGGCGTGGCTGTCAGAGCCCTCACCTGGTTGGCTGCGCCAACCGGTCCTCTCCCGCGAGCAGGAAAGGACACCTCGGTGTTAAGGAGACGTTCGTGATTTGAATCCGGGTGAGGGCTTGAGCGACACCAGATGACTTGGGTAGATCGGTAGCAGTGTCCATTCGTTGAGAAAGAGTGATATGGCAGAGGTCGAAAGATGGGATGTGTTCGAGCTGCGGCTCGAAGGTCCGACCGATGGGAATCCGTATGTCGATGTCGCCTTTGGGGCTGTCTTCAGCCAGGGACACCGGCGGATCTCTGTGGACGGGTTCTACGATGGCGAGGGGCAGTATATCGTGCGACACATGCCGGATACCGAAGGGGAATGGTCTTACGAGACCGTGAGCGATCGGTCCGAGTTGGGGGGAGAATCGGGGAGCTTTGTGTGCACGCCGACCGGCGAAGGCAACCACGGTCCGGTACGTGTGCACAACCGATTCCATTTTGCCCACGAAGACGGCGCGCCACATCAGCCCTTCGGGACGACGTGCTATGTGTGGAATCACCAGGGAGATGCCCTCGAGGAGCAAACCCTCAAGACACTGGCTGAATCCCCGTTCAACAAGATCCGGATGTGTGTGTTCCCGAAGCACTACTCCTACAATCGAAACGAACCGGAATACCATCCCTTCGAGGGGTCGCTCGAGGGCGGGTGGGATTACGAGCGGTTCAACCCGGAGTTCTGGCAGCATCTCGAGCGGAGAGTCGGGGACCTGAGGGCACTGGGCATCGAGGCGGATCTGATCCTGTTCCACGGGTATGATCGGTGGGGGTATGCGGAGATGGATTCGGATACCGATGATCGGTACCTGCGCTACGTGGTCGCTAGGCTGGCAGCCTACCGGAATGTCTGGTGGTCTTTTGCGAATGAATACGATCTCATGAAGGCGAAGACCGAGGCAGATTGGGATCGCTATTTCCGGATTGTGCAGGAGAAAGATCCTGTTCAGCATCTGAGAGGGATTCACAACTGTCGTGCCTTCTACGATCACGGCAAGCCCTGGATAACGCATAGCAGTATCCAGCGTCCCGAACCGAGTATGTCGAAGGAGTGGCGCCGCCAGTACGGCAAACTGGTTGTGGTCGACGAGTGCAGATACGAGGGTAATATTCATCAGAGGTGGGGGAGCATCACGGCGAAGGGCATGGTTAGGCGATTCTGGGATGGGGTCACGTCCGGCGGCTATGTGGGGCACGGCGAAACCTATGTCGATCCGGACGAAATCCTATGGTGGTCGAAAGGCGGTGTGCTCCACGGCGATAGTGCGCCCCGCATCCAGTTCTTGAGGGACATTGTCGAGTCGGGTCCACACGGTCTGGATCCGCAGGGAATCGGGAGTGTAGCGAGTGTGGCTGGCGTAGCTGGAGAATTCTATCTCGGCTACACGGGTGACTCGCAATCCGTGCAGAAGGAACTCAAGCTGCCTGAGGACTTTGCCTTCTCGGTGGAAGTCATCGATACGTGGGAAATGACGATCACGAAACTGGAAGGTACCTACAGCGGCTCCTGTGTTGTGCATCTACCAGGCAAGCCGTATATCGCGCTCCGGATTCAACGCATCTAGCACCGCCTCGCCGAATGGAGAGTTTGTATGGAGTTTTCCCGCATATCGGATGAGTGGCGCAAGTCGAGACTGTTACCTGCGGATGGGCAGCTCAGGGCCGTTCTGGACACGGACACTTACAACGAAGTCGACGATCAGTTCGCCGTCGTCCACACGCTTCTTTCACCCGACCGGATCTCGCTCGAAGCCATCTGCGCCGCTCCATTTCACAACAACCGATCCGGTGGCCCGGCGGATGGTATGGAGAAGAGCTACGAGGAGATCATCAGACTGCTCGAGCGGTTGGGGATCTCTGAGCGCAATCGCGTGCACAGAGGGTCGACAGCATACCTCCCTTCTCGAACAGAGGCTGTCAAGAGTGAAGCTGCCGAATTCATTGTCGAGCAGTCCAAAACAGGAGACGGTCCCCTGTATGTGCTGGCGATCGGGGCGATCACAAACGTAGCCTCCGCGCTCCTGCTGGACCCTGAACTGACCAAGAGGATTGTCGTCGTCTGGTTGGGCGGACAACCGCGTCACTGGCCGAGTGCGTGGGAATTCAACTTGAAGCAGGATGTTCCCGCAGCCCAGGTGATCCTCGATTCCGGCGTACCGTTTGTTCAGATTCCGTGCGCAGGTGTCGCCTCTCATCTCCTAACGACGATTTCCGAAATGGAGACTTATGTAAGGCCTCAAGGAGACATCGGGCAGTTTCTGTTTGAGATGTTCGAAACCTACAGGAAAGATCAGTACGCTCGGTCGAAGGAGATCTGGGATATCTCGGGTACCGCCTACCTGATCGATCCGTCCTGGGTGCCATCGCATATCGTCTCGAGCCCGATTCTGACCGATCGGGTGACCTGGTCCACGGACGAAAGCCGTCACTCGGTTCGGATCGCCCACTCGGTGAAACGGGACCCAATCTTTGGTGATCTGTTCAGGAAGATGGAACAGTTTGCCAACGGCGATCTTGAGCCGTCCTGGAAATAGGCGCATGAGAGACCCAGACGGAGTTGCGGCCCGCCTCCGATCGTTGAGGCGGGTAGCAGACAATCCACTCCTGACGGTGGCAGGGACATCGGACTGGCTACGGCACCCGCACCTAAGGGCCCGTGGCGAATGCACAGCGATCCCGTGCTGCGCATCGATGCGTGCCCGGCCGTAACAGGTCATCTGAGTTCGCCTGAGATCATCTATCACAGGGATCGCTTCATTCTCTACTACCACGGCAACTGCCCCGGCGAGGTGCTGGCCGAACAGAACCGCCGGGTGCCGACCCACTCCTATCACCGTATCCAGAACTCGGGTGCGGCGACCTCATCGGATGGCGTTCACTTTGATGTGCATGCCGAGACGCTGCTCCTGCCCATCACAACTCCAGACCACTGGCGAGCAGCTACGAACGTGTATCTGCGAGTCATCGCGACGGAGGGACCAGGTGATTTCGGGCTTCCGGCGCAATCATCTGTGGTCCGAGATTCGGAGCTCTCACCAAGCCTACACACGGGTGGCCCGTTTCTGTCTCTTTGAGGTCGGCCTTCCGGACAGTGGAGCAAATGACGAAACAGACCGGGAGGCGCTACGAGACAAGATTAGGATGCGTGAGCAGTAAGCCGGTTCACGATGGGGTAGATTCAGAGAACGACCAGAATCGACGTCTTCTGATATTTGCATTCGTGTCACAGCTGGCGGGGTGGACGGGCGCGGCGCTGTTTATACCGATGATTCCGCTATATCTGAGGCATTTGAAGGCCACTGATGCCGAGATTGGGTATTACAGCGCCGCCACGTTGATATCCTTATCCCTTGGGCCCGTGCTGATTGGTTGGCTGAGCGACAGATGGCACGTCAGGGATCGGCTCGTTGTCGCGTGCTATGCGCTGCAGGTGCCGACCGCTTACTGCATGGGACAGACGGACAGCCTGGTAGTCGCGTGTCTTCTGAACGTGGGCCTGTGGACGTTTGGTGCCAGTTCGGTCAATCTGGCGCGGGCGATTGTCGCGCTGAACTATTCTGCCTCTGATCGGAACAGCGCTTTCGCAAAGCTGGCGATCACCTCACCTATTGCCTTCGTCGTGGGTGGTTTTGCGGGTGGGCGAATCGTAGAAGCGTGGGGATACCCGGTGCTTTTCGAGACTGCAGCGGTCTGCTGGTTCCTGGCGCTGGTAGCAGGACTCGGACTGAAGGATCGATATGTTGTAGAGCCAGTCTCAGAGCCCGAGACTGTCGCCGTCAGCCGACCACTCATTCTGTTCTGTGTCGCGATTCTCCTCCAGTCGGTGGCCTTCCAGTGGTCGGAGATCGCACTGCCGCTGCGGCTGAATGATCTGGGCTTTTCGCTGCCGTTCATCACGTCGATGTACTCGGTTTCGAGCCTGGTTAGCATCCCGTTTGTGATTCTGGCCGGTCGGCACGCCCACAGGATCGGGAACCTGAATCTGCTTATCGGTGGCGTCGTCGTGTTCGCCGTCAGTCGGTTTGCCATCAGTGTGTTCGAGACAGAGGCGCAGATCATCGGTGCTCAGATCGTGACGGGAGTCCCGGCGGCCTTTGCGCACAGCATCGCTGCCGCTATCATCGCGAATCTCGGGCCGGAACGTACCGTTGGCAGTCGTATGTCGCTGCTGATGATGAGTAGCGGCGTGGGAGGCGCGATCGGTAGTGCCATTGGCGGACACCTGCTTGCGGCGTTCGAACCGGCAGGACTACTGGTGTGCGCCGGATTCGGTCTGTCGGCTGCCGCTATCTTCGTGCGTGTCTTCATCGTGGATCCGAACACATTGACCCGGGAGCGCTCACCTGATGTCTAGAGTGAGATGCGCGGAAAGGCAAGGGAATGGCTGACTTGAATAACAAGCAGAACATCCTTCTGATTCTGACTGACCAACAGCGATGGGATTCGCTGGGCTGCACCGGTACGCCGGGTGTGCACACGCCGATCCTCGATCGACTGGCCTCAGAAGGAACACGTTACGATCGCTGCTATGTCAACGGGACGATCTGCACGCCCAGTCGCGCGAGTCTGTGGACGGGCAAACATCTGCCGGGGCACGGTGTCTACGCACTCCATGATTGTCTGCCAGAGGACGAGGTGCTCTTCCCCAAACGACTCCAAACGGTCGGATACGAAACCGCGCTGTTCGGCAAGCTGCACGTGTCCGGTCATTATCGCGAGGCGGAACGGCGTCACCCAAACGACGGCTTTGACCTTTACGAATGGGCATCCGATCCGTCCGGTCCCTGGGGAATCGACAATGCCTACCTCCAATGGCTGGAGAAGCGGGATCCGGAGTTGCGCGAGGTTTTCCGCGAGAAGGGCAACCGCGTCGGGCACATTCCCATCGATTCGCACATGACGACCTGGGCTGCAGAGCGCACGATCGATTATCTCAGCGGCAAGACCGATTCATCCGCCCCGTTCTTCTGCTGTATGAGCGTCTTTGATCCCCATTCACCCTACACGAACTACCCGGAGATCATGGCTGAACTGATCGATTCCGGTGCGCTTCCTCCGGTTGTCGCGGCTGACCAATCGCTTGAAGGGCGTCCGATCGCTCACGAGATGGAGCTGCGGTGGGGAACGAAGGTGCCGGATTCAGAGACACTCGCAGCCTGGCGAGTCGGATATCACGCCGCCATCACGCTGATCGATACGCAGGTTGGTCTTGTGCTGGACGTGCTGGAGTCTCAGGGACTGAGGGACAATACGCTGGTGATCTTTACAAGCGATCACGGTGATATGATGGGCGATCACGGTTTGATGACCAAGGGCGCCTATTTCTACGATGCCTGTACCCGTGTTCCGATGGTCGTTCGGAATCCCGACAGTACAGGCGATGGCGTCGTTTCGGCCCCGTGTCAGCTGCACGACATCGCGGGTACGTGTCTCCGCGCGGCAGGTCAGGGCGACGACGAAATCGCCGAATGGTCCCCTGACGGGGTCGGGCTTCTGGATCTCGCTGGACTTCAGGAACGGAACCGCGCCGCCTGTCTCTACCGGAACAGCGGGAGCTGCAGCAAGCCGGAGTCCGGCTATCGGGGATACTTCGATCCGCCGATCTACGGTACCATGTGGTTCGAACCTCCCTACAAGATGAACCTGTTCAACAGTTCCGGGCCGGATGAGGATCATCCGCACGGCGAGCTGTACGATCTCGAGAGTGATCCACAGGAGATGGAGAGTCTCTGGGAGGACCCAGAGGCTTCCAGGGTTCGGGCCCGGATGGTCCTTCGGTCGATGGACTGGCTTACGGAAGAGGACATCAACGGCCGGATCCGAGGCGAGGGAGCGCGGCCGGCCGGGTTCCTGGGAGCGTGAGGTGAACGATCGAGGGCTGCTAATCAGCTACTACGGCGACGATTTTACTGGCTCTACCGACGTGATGGAGTCGCTCACATTCGCCGGACTGAGGACCGTGTTGTTCCTTGATGCGCCCACGAAGGAGCAGGTAGACGCGCTTGGTGATGTCCGGGCAATCGGTGTGGCAGGACGAACGCGTTCCCTGCCCCCGGATGCTGCCGAGGCAGAGCTCAAGCCCGTGTTCGAAGCGTTTCGAGATCTAGCCACTCCGATTGTTCACTACAAGACCTGCTCAACATTTGATTCTTCGCCCGACATTGGCAGTATCGGTCGTGCAATTGATGTTGGCTGCCAGGTATTCAGACCTGCGTATGTGCCCCTGGTTGTTGGGGCCCCGATTCTCCGCCGCTATTGTGTGTTCGGCAATGTTTTCGCCTCGAGCGGTTTGGACAGCGAGGTCTTCCGGCTTGACCGCCATCCGACGATGTATCAGCATCCGATCACGCCTATGGGTGAGGCCGATATTCGGCTTCACCTGGCGAAACAGACGGCGCGGACGACGGGTCTCGTCGATCTGTTTCAGCTGGATTATGCGCCAAGCCGAATCGCGTCCCTGGTGTCGGAGGGACACGAGATCGTGCTGTTCGATACGGTAACGGACTCGGATCTGCCCAAAGTGGGAAAGGTGATCTGGGACGGTCGTGATCGGTGCGGGTTTATGGCCGGGTCATCCGGAGCGGAGTACGCTCTGGTCTCCCACTGGCGAGCGTCCGGTGAATTGGGTGAAGGCGAGACTTACAAGGTAGCCCGTGTGGATCAGATTGCAGTCGCATCGGGAAGCTGTTCGCCGGTTACGGCAGATCAGATTGGCTGGGCGGAACGCGAGGGATTCGTCCTGATCGATCTGGCAACCGAGAAGCTTGTTGGGCCGGCGGCAATGGCGGAGATCGAGCGTTGCCTGGAACCGGCGTGTTCAGCAATCGCAGACGGCAAATCGGTGATCATTCACAGTGGACGGGGTCCCGACGATCCACGCATCGCCAGTACGCTGGCAGCACTCGGCGGCACCGGTGCGTCGGAGGACGAGGCCCGATCACAGACTGCTGAACGGATCGGGTCCCGGCTCGGAGACCTGCTCCGTATCCTGGTCGAGAGAACGGGCCTGCGCCGCGTGGCAACAACGGGCGGAGACACATCTTACTACGTGGCAAGAGGGCTCGGTGTGACTGCGCTGGAGGCCATCGCACTGATGGCTCCTGGGTCGCCTCTGTGTCGTGTGATTGCACCGGGATCAAGAGTCGACGGGTGCGAGGTGACGTTCAAAGGCGGGCAAGTCGGGAATGCAGGATTCTTTGGTGAGGTGCTGTCCGGGGGGGAGTGCTGGAGCGACTGAAGCCTCAGCAGCAGCTGGCATATCTGAAGACTAAGCTGGAACGCAGGAGAAAGGAGAGGTGATGGCCAGGATTGCACTGATAGGCGCTGCGGGAAGTATGGGTACGCGTGCGTGGAATTCGTTGAAGGATGATCCGGATTACGAGTTATATCCTGTGGAGAGCGAGAAGGGAGAGGTCGTGCTCACCGAAAGAGGCATCGAGCCGGTTGCGCAGGCGGATGTGGTTTCTCTGGCGGACGTGGTGCTGATGACGGTGCCCGATATCCAGGTAGGTAGGATCGCGGCTGGAATCGTGCCACAGATGTCCACCGGTTCGATGCTGATCTGTCTGGACCCGGCAGCTCCCTACGCGGGTGAGCTTCCGGATCGCGATGATGTGACCTACTTTGTGACCCATCCCGCACATCCACCGGTGTTCAACGATGAAGCCGATATGGAAGCGCGTCGAGATTTCTTTGGCAGCGGCCAGGCGAAGCAGGCTATCGTGAATGCGTTGATTCAGGGCCCGGAGGAGGATTACGCGAAGGGAGAAGCCATCGCATCCAAGACCTTCCGGCCTGTTCTGCGGTCTCACCGAGTGACGCTCGAGCAGATGGCGATGCTGGAGCCAGCAATGTCAGAGACTGTGGCCGCGACGTGTATCACGGTGCTCCGTGAGGGTATGGATGAGGCAATTCGGAGAGGGGTTCCGGCACAGGCCGCCCGTGATTTCATGATGGGCCATATCAACATCGAGCTGGCCATCGTCTTTGATGAGATCAACTGGGAATTCTCTGACGGCGCCAAGATGGCGATTGAAGAGGCCAAGAGCGTTCTGTTCCAACCGGATTGGAAGAAGGTGTTCGAACCGGATCAGCTGAAGGAGAGCGTGAACAAGATCGTGGGCAAGGGCTGATCCCGTGCCAGCTTCATCCGACTACACGGTTCTCGAAATCCTGACTGCAGCCGGAGCAGAGCATGTGACCCTCGATGCGGTCGCTACCCAGGCAGGGGTTTCGACGGCGAAGGTGGAGTCCACGATCGATCTCCTGAACCGGTTGGGTGTACCGGTCGATTCCCATCCTGCCTACGGTCTGCGCATTTCCGTGCCTTTCGATCTGGTCGCGCTTTCCCGCGTCGTGCACGGACTGAAGCAGCAGTCGATTGAGTGGGAGGTCCACGGATATCTCGAGACAGAGTCAACGAACGACCTGGCGACCGCTGCTGGTGACACCGGTGCTCCAGACGGCACGACGTTCCTGACCGAACATCAGACGAAGGGACGCGGCCGATTGGGTCGGACGTGGCACTCGCCCGTCGGATCCGGGTTGTGGTTCTCCGTTGTGAGAAGACACGATCTGCCGATCGACGCGGGGTGGCGTGTGACGCTCGGCGCGGGCCTAGCTGTGGCTCAGGCGATCCAGAATCTGACCGCGATTGAGCCTCAGCTCAAGTGGCCGAACGACGTTCTGATTGACGGCCGCAAGGTGGCCGGGATCCTGACCGAGTCAAAAACAGAAGGCGAACGGCTAAAGCAGTCCGTTGTCGGGATCGGTGTCAATGTCCACCTGGAACGGCGGGAATTCCCGAAAGACCTTCAGGAGATCGCGTGCTCGATCGCGTCGGAAGGTGGGCGTGTGGCGAGAACGGAGCTGCTGATCGGTATTTTGGCTGGATTGGAGAGATCGATGAAAATATCGGCTGCCGATCTTCGAATTGCTTGGACCGACATGTGTCCCCACTGGGGGGGGCGGGTCAGAGTCGAGCGTGATCGGTCTGCAGTAGAAGGCACTGCACTCGGATTGGCGGAAGATGGGGCATTTATGATCGAACTGGATGACGGCACGCGATACCCGGTGCACGCGGGTGATGTGACACACCTGAGGCCCACGGTATGAGCATAGCCGGGACCGTTCTCGCAGTCGATGTGGGCAACACGCGGATCAAGGCCAGTCTGTTCGATGAAGGGAAGCAGCAGCATGCCTTTTCTATCAGCACTCGAGGGGAAGACCTGTCTCTCGATAAGGTGCTCGCGCGGGAAATACCCTCGAGACCTGATGGTGTGATTCTGGCTAGTGTCGTGCGCGGGATGTCGGATGTCTGGGAGATGGCGGTCAAGCGCGTCTGGGGGTTGAATCTGATCGTGACTCGTGCAGACTTGCCGATCGGTATCGAGGTCGATGTCCCCTGTCCAGACGCTGTTGGAATCGATCGGCTCCTGATGGCGGGGGCGGCCTATGCAGAGGTCGGCGGGGCGACGGTCATTGTGGGCGTGGGGACCGCGATCACTGTGGATGTTGTGTCCGGTGACGGGGTCTACATCGGGGGTACGATATCCCCGGGGCTCCGGGTGTCCGCGTGGGCGCTCGCCGAGCAAACGAGTCTGCTCCCCGAAATCGATCTGGACGACGAAGATGGGGGACTGCCGAAATCGACAACGGACGGGATTCGGACTGGTGTCCTTGTCGGCTCCGCCGGGATGGTTGACCGGCTTGTAAGAGAACTCGCGGCGAGAGCAGGTCTGTCCGATTATGCGTGCATTTTAACAGGCGGCGACGGAGGTCTCCTGAGCCCCTACCTGGAGACCGAACACACCCTGTCCGATGATCTCGTGATGAAAGGTCTGGAACATACATACCGGCGACTCTCCGAAGGCTGACCGGCTAAAGATTGGGTATCTCGCCGCCGATGTTTCTAACGTTGGGTAGAATGCCCTTACCTGGTGAGACTGGCGGTCAGTCGTGGATTCCGTCAGTGCCAAGGGCAACGCTTGTATGTCCACTGGGAGGTTGGCGGCTCTGCAGGGACGCAGTTTCATCCGTTGATTGAGCGACCAGGCCAGCATACAAGTAAACGGGTCGGTGTACACGCACCGGCCCGTTTACTGTGTACGGGGGGTTTGGGTGTGGGGGGTGGGGGGCGTCGGCTAGAAGTCGACGGTTACGGCTCGCGGTTTTTGCGGATTTCGTTGGCGAGGCGGCCCTTTTCGGCTTCGATGGAGGTGCGTGAGGAGGCTTCCTGCTGGAGCGATCCCTGCGAGTATAACAGATAGCAGGAGGATTTTGAGAATCATGCCGATCGGTCCTCGATCATTCCGATCAGAGATTTCAGGGGCTGGAGGTTCCGACTTGCCGTTTCTTGAGCATCATCGAGCGGGGGCGTTTCGAACACCAGCGGACCCGAGTAATCGATCCTGGTTAGTGCATCAAGACAACCTGAAAGGTCGACATCGCCTTCCCCCAGGAGACAAGAGGTCCGGTCGCTGCGCGGGTCCTTTACGTGGACCTGGAAGATCCGATCGCCAAGTATCCCGATGTCAGCTACGGGATCGCTTCCCAGCATGAGCGAATTGCCGAAGTCGAAGTATACGCCGACTGCCGAGCTGCCGATCGCATCCAGAAGACCCACGACCTCATTACCCGTGATCACGTGGCTGCCACCCACAACTTCCAGTGCAACACGAACGCCGGCTTTCTCTGCTCCTGCTGCGACAGCCCTCATTTCCTGCGTCCATCGGTTCGAGGCTTGTTCTTTTGAGAGTTTATGCGGGTTTGTGATCGGGACAAGAGTCGTCCCGGCACCCAGCGTCTGGCAGACATCGTAGGTGTGGAAGAGAATCTGCTTAGCCGTGGTCCGGTTCGAGATATCGTTGTCGGCGAAGGAAAACGACCAGAACGTGTGGAGACAGATCGAGGCGATCGGGATCGAGGATCGTTTGGACCGCTCCTTCAACGCCTCCAATCCCCCTTCACGCCAGAGATCACTGAACAGGTAGTCGTCTCCACGCGCACCCAGCTCAACACAATCGAACCCGAGTGAAGCCGCTCGCGAGAACACATCCTTCCAGTCGGACCGAAGTACGCTTTCGAGTGTGCCAATGGTGAATCTGCTCATAGCAATGTTTCCTGATAAGATTTGGTCACGTCGAGATTTTAGTGGCGACTTCCTAGAATGTCAATGATAACAAGACTTTGGGAGCGCGCGTCGTGTGCGTTGACATCATCGGATCACCCGTCTATTTTGGATTCGATTGGCCATTCGAGTCCAGGATACATGGATCGCATTCAGAGAGGAGCAGACATTGAAGACCGGACTCTGCACGATCGCATTTCGAGATCTACCATTCGAGGAAGTTCTCGACCTTGCCGTTTCCGCC
>CAYYGZ010000069.1:0-278 GCA_964471275.1 uncultured bacterium
CAATCACATACGGTTGCATTACCGATGCAAAAGAGCGAACGCTCTCCAGCCACCGGACTCGATCCTGGTAGGGAATCCGTTCTAGCCTGTAAACCGCCTGGTCCACGTCCGTATCCCCATCTGCACCAAGCGACTCACCCCAGATTCGCTGATAGAGCACACGGATCACGCCAAAACACTCACCGCCGTCCAGATGCCTGTAGACATCGGGCAAACGAGATGATCTCTCCCTGACCGCGTGTGTATTCCGAAACCACATTTGTGAAGTAGTCCAGGAT
>CAYYGZ010000069.1:288-18374 GCA_964471275.1 uncultured bacterium
TCACGGACGATCGGCTTCAGGGCCCCGTATAGTCTCACATAGGTGTCGAAATCCCAGAGGCAGATCGTGTGATGGGCGGTTGCGTGATCTAGGAGTGCGCTCACCACGACATCCTTCCGAACGTCTCTCGCAAGCGCCTCACTCGACATCCGCCATTCGGTATTCGGTATTCTGCCCCGTTCGCCCTGTCCATAGATACTGCTTCTAGACTCCCGAGAAGGCCGAGAATCCTCCATCCACCGGCACCACGATTCCAGTCACAAATGCCGCCGCCGCTGAAGCCAGCCAACATACCGCCCCTGCCACATCCTCGGGATCTCCCATTCGTCCCATCGGCGTATGGTCGACCACTGTCTGTCCCCGCTCGGTAAACCCGCCAGTCTCCCTGTCAAACAGCAGATACCGATTCTGATCTGTCACAAAGAACCCCGGCGCGATCGCATTCACACGGACCTTCGGTGTATACTCCTGCGCCACGTGAACGGCCAGCCACTGCGTGAAATTCGCAACTGCCGCCTTCGCAGATGAGTAACCCGGGATCCGCGTCAGCGGCCGGATCGCGTTCATGGACGCGGTGTTGATCACGGAGCCACCCTCCAGATTCTCGATCATCCCCTCCAGAAACACCTGTGTCGGCAGGATCGCCCCACCAAACAGGTTAATCGCGAACGCTTTCTCGAACGCATCGATCGGCAGATCGAAGAACGTACGGCCCTCGGTCGTGCTCGCCTCCGGCAGATTCCCGCCAACGAGGTTCACCAGAATGTCGACCGTTCCGTGTTCCGCAAGAACACGATCCCGGCACGCCGCAAGTGAATCCTTCGACAGCGCGTCGACCGCCTGTCCCTCTGCCGACCAGCCCTCCTTCGTCAATTTCCCTGCCCCCTGATCAGCCTTCTCCCGCGTCACATCGCAGACCACCGCGTGCGCACCGACCATTGCCAGTCCACGAGCCGCCGCCATCCCGATCGCACCGCCTCCCCCAATCAGAACCGCCGTCTTCCCCTCCAACGAAAACTGTCCAAAATCTGCCATCACCATCTCCCCTGCCCTGACAACCACCAAACCTCAAGTGGTTAGGTCTCACGCCTGTCCGCCTCTTCTTCCGCTCGCCTCCTCACCTGATCGCCTGCTCGTCTCCCCTCCTCTTCGCCTCCTCCGCTTGATCCCTCGCCACGTATCCGATCTTGTCCCCTGCGTCCTCGATATCCACCCACCGAAGTGCGCTGTCCGACATTCCGTAGAAAATATCGTATCGCAGATCTTCCGGCGCGTTCACGCAGCACTCCGTGATCTCGACGATGTCCCGTTGGCTGCACCAGATATCTCCCGAGTTTTCGCGTGGGGGTCTGTCCTCGCCAAGCACCCACCCGATTCGAATGCAGAGACAGCTCAGTTCGTGGACATCCGAGTAGAATCGTGCCACGGACTCACCCCATACCTTGCTCGAGGCGTAGATATTGGTCGGCCGCGTCGGCATCTCTTTGGTCACGATCGGTAGTGGATCGGGCAGACCGTCGACCACTCCCTGAGAGATCGCGTGATACGGCTCTTCATAGGCGCGGTAGCCACCCGACACCTGGATCGAGCTCGCATACACGATGCGCGACACCCCTGCGAGTCGACACGCTTCGAAAGCATTGTAGCCGCCGATAAGGTTCGACTTCAGAACGCTCTCCCACCCTCCCGCGCCGCTCGGATCCGCCGCCATATGCACAACCACGTCCATCCCCTCGAAAGCTCTGGTCATCTGGTCGAGATCCTGCATGTCCGACAGCGTGAACTTCTCCTCAGGCACATCAATCACGCGGTCCGCTGCTACCCTCGCCGAATCCTGGCGTCGTCGAGCCAACCCATACACGTCATACGTATCCGGATCGCGGGTAAGCTTATTGTAGACTGCCCCTGCGATCAGCCCATAGACGCCGGTGATCATAACTTTTTTCATTCGTGAGTCCTGGAACCTGTTCGTATCTGTCTCTTTGTGTGAGACGGCAGACGTGAAACGACAGAAGGCGGCTGTCCCCTTCTACCAGTTTTCAGTTGTCAGTTGTCATAGGCTGGCCTCCGCCCTGTCTTCGGGCGTGTAGCCGATCTCTTCACCCCGCTTCACGTCCACCCAGCAGTTCACATTGTTGGAGATCCCGTAGAAGATGTCGAAACGGAGTGAATCCGGAGCATCCACACATCGCTCGATTATCTGAACGATATCCCTCTGGCTGCACCAGACCGGCGCGATCGGCGAGCCTTGCGGGCTGTCCTGTGCGTTCACCCAGCCGATGCGAATGCATAAACACGACATCCCTTTGGCATCTGAATAGGTGCGGGCCAGGGCCTCACCCCACACCTTGCTTGCCGAATAGGGTTCGGTCGGTCGCGGCGGATCCTGTACGGTGATGATACGCATATCTTCCGGGACATCCTCGAATCGCCCTTCACGAATCGCCTTATAGGGCTCTTCCTCCCAGTATCCCCAGTTCGTCATGATCGAACTCGCATACACGATTCGCTTCACGCCCGCATCGTGGCAAGCTTCGAACACGTTGTATGCACCGATCATGTTGCTGCTCAGGATGTTCTCCCATTCCGTATCCGGACGAGGGTCTGCCGCCATCTGCACGACCACATCCATCCCCTCGACCGCCTTGCGAACCGCCTGATAGTCCGTCAGATCCGCAAGGAAGAAGTGGTCCTCCGGTACGTAGATGGCTTCGTCTTCCGCAACACGTACAGACGGCTCTCTCCGTCTGGCCAATGCATATGTCTCGTCACCGCGATTCCTGAATCGCTTGAAGGCTTCCCACGCGATCAAACCATAGGCGCCCGTTACGAGGATCTTCATTTATTTCTCCACGTAAGAAAAGGTTCAGGATGAAACCTAAGGGCAGAGATCAGGAATCTGCACGACACGTTTCCTCTGAGGCGTCCGTCTTGCCTGCCCCCCTACCAACGATGCACCAGGTGCCCTTCGCCAAGGAAGAACACCACATCCACAACGAAGATCAGCGCGATCCCGAGCACATAGCCCAGCAGCATCCCCATGAACAGCGGCATCACGCGTCGATACAGGGCAATACCCCCGGTCTTCAACAGAATAATCTTGGTAAGCCAGACCAGGAAGATGCTGAAAACCTGGTGTGTAAGCACGCCAGTGGGGAAGACCGTCAGACCAATCGGACTGAGCGGCCACCAAAGGTAGCGGTATCTGAGAAGACTGCAGATGCCAGCAAGGGCCGCCCCGATTCCGAAGAAACCCACACGGGGCAGACTGAGATCAAAGGGCTTGAGCATCTTCTGGACGACCGTGGTAAAGATCGTCCGGTTTCCCGCGTTGAACGTGTATACGTTAAAGTTGTAGGCGCCGTGTGTATAACCAAGATGGAGAGTGTAGATCGCTGATATGAGGAGTGAAACAAGGAGAGCGATGACCACCGCCCCGAAGAGGGTTCGCGTCTTCAATTTGATCTCGGCGCCGAGCTTGGCGATATGCGTGAGCGTGGTCGCGCCGAATGTGTTCCCCAGACCGAAGGTCACATAGGATAGGCCGAGCGATGCCGCAGCCGTCGACTCCATCTCGCGAATCCCGAGCGTGTAGAACGTGAAGCTCTGGGGCGTGATCGGCATGCGCGCATACATAAGCCCCGATTCCGAGACGATCCTCGAAACACCAATGATCATGATCACAAGGGCAAACAGGTAGACGCCGGCCACATCGAGAGTCATCCCCGAACGCCAGAGCCAGAAGAGCATAAACACCGTGCCCAGACCGCCTGCAAACAGTGACACGCGGTAACTCATGAATTCTTCTGAGTCATCTATTTCCGGGTCGTCGTGGATAACCTTTCGCAGGACACGACCAAGATGCTCTCGAGCCATCCAGAGCCCGACACTTGTGAACGTGAAGAAAGCCCCCATTGCCTGCCACCCGAGAGCTGCCCCACCACGAGAACCCCAGATATCTGATGCGCCGATCGTGTATCCGAGACGCTCGAACACGCCGGTCTGGATCACACCCAGCAGGTAGAAGAACCAGAGACTGAAGAGGACGTCAAGATTCGTGAAGTATGAGAATCCGATGATGAAGAAGTGAAGCTTTAGGCGAAGAGAAGGAAATCCCCGACCGAGCGGCATGTTGTGCGAAGCCATCAGCCGGATCTCTGGCACCAAGTGTGAGAAATACCCGGCAATATTCCAGATGATCACAAAGAGCGGGATTAAGAGGCCAACCCAGAACAGACGGTTCTTGACCAGCACAGGTACGCCTGCCCTACCCTCGTGCTCCTCCGTCATCGCCAGAGGGGCCTCGGCCAGCGGGAAGGGCAGACGTTCGCGATCCACCCACTGGTGCCTCAGGATGGCGACAATGGCACTCGTAACGAGTGCCAGCGCCATCAGGAACAGGCCCCACCAGAGCAGGGGGCCAATCCAGGCATCCCAGGGGATCATCGCATCCGAGGGTTTGCCCTCGAAGAACCAGGTCATCTCCTCCGCCTGGTTTGATGGCACTGCCCACTTGGGAAGGTAGTCCAACAGAAGTTCGCCCCAACGATTCTCCGGTGTGGCGTAATAATAGGGTGCGGCGACACCACCGATCAGCAGCCCCATGAAGTTCGCTGCCGGGATGGAGGCACTAATCCAGGCCATACAGAACACGACGATCATCTCGCCGCGTCGCAAGGCCCAGGAACGCCGAAGGGCCCCGACGACCGCGTTCAGCGGCCAGGCGACCGCCGTAAACACAACCATTGCCGCCATCGGAAGATGGGCAAACACCATCCTCGAGGAGTGCACGATGTAAGCGCTGTATGCAGGAAGCAGATTGACGAGGCAGGTGACAACCAGACCGATGGTGAAAGCTTTTAGCGTAATCCTACCGGCATGTAGATCCGCCTCAGCACCCGGAGCATCCTGGGCGGATGAAATGTCTGAATCGATAAGCGCCATAGATCCGTCTAAAGTGCTTGAAACAATGGGTTTGTCAATCCAAAAACAAGCTGACAACCTGCGATGACCGGTCAGAAATCGAAAGACATTGACCGTCGCAGACCGACTGCATAACTTAGCCGCCGCTTGACCCTCCCTCACGTCCCTTCAGGACGACGAACCAGCTGTATCCAGTCGTGCAAGGCACGATTCGTTCCCCGGCTACCCTACCTCATCTCCCAGGGAGACACCTCATCCCATGCGATACAAGCGTATCCTACTCAAGCTCAGCGGCGGCGCAGTCTCAGGCGACCGCGATTTCGGGTTCGATCCTGAAGCCCTCGAATACATCGCGGACGAAATTCTGACACTCCACGATGCGGGTATGCAGGTCGGAATGGTCATTGGTGGAGGGAACATCTTCCGCGGATCGCTGGGAGCGCAATGGGGTATCGATCGGTCGGAAGCCGACAACATCGGGATGCTGGGGACCATCATCAACGCACTGATGCTCAGGGGAGTGCTGAGCGCAAAGAGACCCGAAGTCGAAACCCGTGTGATGACGGCCATCCCGATCAACTCGGTTGCCGAACCGTTTATCCGTCTTCGGGCCACACACCATCTGGACAAGGGATACCTCGTCATCTTCGCGGGCGGCATCGGTAATCCCTATGTCACCACGGACTATCCCGGCGTCCAGAGAGCACTCGAGATCCGGGCGGATGCCATCCTCTACGCAAAACACCGCACGGACGGTGTCCACAACGACGATCCCAACAAGAACCCGGACAGCAAGCGTTACCAGCAGATCAGCTACTCGACCGTCATCCATCAAAATCTCGGCGCACTCGATCAGGGCGCTGTTATTCTCGCTCGCGACAACGGCCTCCCGATCCACGTTTTCGATTTCGACCAGCAGGGCTCTATGAAACGCGTCATCGACGGCGAGAACGTCGGGACGCTGATCGGCAACGTCCACGAAGACATCCTCGCCGACTGAACCGTGACCGAATCCCGTCCCACCCGGATCATCAACGCGGTGGCGCCGATCCGCGTGTGCGACAACGGAGGTTGGACAGACACCTGGTTCGCCGAGCACGGTAAAGTGTTCAACATCGGTGGCTACCCGTACGCTGAAGTACAGATCAAAGTCTTCCCCGCTGATCAAAAAGAAGACCGGATTGTCCTGCACGCCGAGAACTTCGGTGAGCGCTACGTTGTTCGCCCGGAGAATCTGGGATGGGATCGCCATCCCCTTCTTGAAGCGTCGATCGAACGTACGGGTGTTCCGGCTGATCTCGCCGTTCAGGTCACGATCTACAGTGAAGCACCGGCCGGTGGATCGACCGGCACATCCGCTGCCGTCACCGTCGCCCTCATCGGAGCCCTTGACGCCCTTACACCAGGTCGCCTAACGCCGCACGAAATCGCTCTCACCGCTCAATCTGTCGAGACCGACATGCTTAAGCAGCAGTGCGGTATCCAGGACCAGATCAGCTCTGCCTACGGCGGCATCAACTACATCGACATGTTCGACTACCCGCACGCGTCCGTTTCACAGATTCACGTATCGAACGCGATCTGGTGGGAACTCGAACGTCGGTTGGTTCTGATCTACCTCGGAAAATCGCACGCCTCCTCCGGCGTCCACGAGAAAGTCATCCGGGAGCTCGAGGGTGCGGGGCCCGACAGCCCCAAGTTGAGAGATCTACGCGAGACCGCACCGACTTCCCGCGACGCGGTCTATGCCGGTGACTTCCCCGCGCTCGGGCGTTCGATTATCCAGAACACCGAAGCTCAGGAAAGGCTCAACAGCGCGCTCATCAGCCCGGACGCCCAACGCATCATCGACATCGCGCGTGAGCACGATGCCATCGGGTATAAAGTCAATGGTGCCGGGGGCGATGGCGGGTCACTCACACTTCTGTGCGATGATTCCTCGTCCGCAAAGCGCTCGATGATATCCGAAGTCGAATCCGACAACGCTCTCTACAAGAACATCCCAATCTACCTGAGCCGAACGGGACTGCGCACCTGGGATCAGACCCCTCGGTGAGCGGGGATTGCCCCAAGAGTGGATCATCTCCTGGCTTCCGGAAGAATGAATACCCCTTGGTAGAGCAACGGCGTTCCAAAAGTCCAGAAAAGGTGATCCAGGTTCCACGTAAAGGCCCGGCTGCCCCCAGTTCAGAATCAGGACGCTTCCTTCTCTCACTGCGGTCTCCGGCCGTTTGGAACCTGAAACACCCTTGATCTCTTGGAACGCTCTTAATCTTTTTTAACGCGCTTGAGCCCTCCCGCTGGCTAGCCAGCTTGTGGCTTCTTGAACACGGAGAAGAATGATGAAGGTTTTACTTGTAGGTAAGGGCGGGCGAGAGAACGCGATCGCCTGGAAGATCGCTCAGAGCCCACGGCTCACGAAACTCTACTGTGCTCCCGGCAGCGCCGGCATGGCGCGCTATGGCGAGTGTCGCGACATCAACGTGATGGATATCGATGGGCAGATCGCCTATGCGAAAGAGGTTGCCGCAGACCTTGTCGTTATCGGGCCCGAGAACCCACTCGAGGCCGGGATCGCAGACCGGTTCGAGGAGGAGGGATTCAAAGTGTTCGGTCCCAGCGCGGCAGCAGCCAGGATCGAAACGGACAAGGATTTCGCACTCTCCCTGATGCACAAGTATGACATTCCGACGGGCGCCTTCGAAACATTCACCGATCCAGCTGCAGCCAAAGCCTATGTGAGTGAGCAGGGCGCCCCCATCGTCTTGAAGGCCGCGGGACTCGCTGCAGGGAAGGGCGTCATCGTGGCAACAACATTGGACGAAGCGCTGGCAGCTGTTGATGAGATACTCGTCGATGCAGCGTTTGGCGCTGCGGGCGCACGCCTTGTCGTCATGGAATTCCTCGACGGCGAAGAGGCATCCATCTTCGGCTTCACAGACGGCAAGGATCTCGTCTATTCGGTCTCGTCACAGGATCACAAGCGCATCGGTGAAGGTGATACGGGCCCCAATACTGGCGGTATGGGTGCCTATGGACCGGCTCCCGTCGTCACACCGGAACTGGAGCAGGAAATCTACGATCGAATCATGAAGCCCACGGTCGATGCGATGGCAGCGGAAGGAGCGCCCTTCAAGGGCATCCTGTATGGCGGCATTATCTTTACCGACAAGGGCCCTCAGGTCATCGAGTTCAACTGTCGTCTGGGAGACCCCGAAGCACAGGTTGTCCTGCCGCTGATGAAGACGGACATCCTCGACATCTTCGAAGCTGGCGTGAACGGCACAATCGCGGATATCGAGATCGAGCTGGATGACGGAGCCGCCTGCTGTATCGTGATGGCCTCCGACGGCTACCCGGCGAAGTATGAACAGGGCTTCCCGATCTACGGCATCGATGACGCGGAGGCCCTAGGTGATGTCACCGTCTTCCACGCGGGCACGGACAGCCGGGAAGGACAGCTTCTCACTGCCGGCGGCCGGGTGTTGGCAGTCACGGGTGCGGACAGGGATATCAAAAGCGCGATCGACAGAGCTTACAAGGCCGTGGTAGCCATCACATTCGAGAACCAATATATCCGTCGCGACATCGGCTTCCGGGCGCTCGCACGGCTCGAGAGCTGAGGAAGAGAGGACACTATGTCTGCATACAGAGCAGCGGTCATCGGGCTCGGCAGGATGGGCAGTACCTTCGACGATGAAATGGAACAGGGCGGCGCCATCTTCACGCCATACTGCCACACACCGAGCTACGTCTCATCTACGCGGACGGAACTCATTGCCGGGGCAGATCCGCACGATGAGCAGCGATCGATATACGGTAAGCGTTGGGGTCTCACCGAGGACCACCTGTATGCCGACTACCGTGAGATGCTAGAGCAGGAGAATCCGGACATCGTGAGCATCTGCACGACAGCTCGTGTCAGACATCAGATCCTGATCGATGTCGCGAGGTCGGGTGCCAAAGCCATCTGGGCGGAGAAGCCGCTGGCGCTCAGCCTGGTGGAGGCAGACGAAATGGTAGACGTCTGCGACGAGCTCGGGGTGAAGGTCGCGATCAACACGGCAAGAAGATACAATCCCTACTTCACCGACATCCGTCGACGCATCGACGCGGGTGATCTCGGTAAAATCCTCCAGGTCAACGTCCATGGACAGTGCGGACTTTCGCACAACGGGAGCCACGCCATCGATGTGTTGCGCTATCTGGCCAAAAGTGGAAATGTCGAATGGGTTTTCGGCGAAATGGAGTCGGATGAAGTCGCCGCCGGAGAGAACGATCTGCAAGGCAACGGCTACCTGGCCTTCGACAATGGAATCCGCGGGTTCCTCAGGGGGACTGCCTGTGGCGTCGCGAACTGGGATACGGACGTGATCGGTAGCGACGGTCGCGCTCGCACCTCATTCAACTGCGCGGTGAACGAATACACGCACCTCGCAGCAGGCGGCCCCAGGGAACGAGGGGTACCTATTACCTCACCCATCCCGATGCCTGCTCAACTCGAGGGAATGGGCATTGTCATCATACGTGACCTCATCGGGTGCGTCGACAGCGACACGCAGCCCCGCGCCTCGATTCACGATGGTCGTCAGGCACTCGAAATCGCGATCGCCCTTCGCGAATCACATCGCCGGGGTGGCGTTCGCGTGAGGCTCCCGCTCGATGATCGCTCGCTGAAGATCCTCTCCAGCGAGATCCGAGGGGATGAGGAGCCCGCCCGTGTACGTCGTCTAAAGGCATCATAGCGTGGGCGCATCGCTCGCCATCAGAAGGATTCATCTCTACCTGGCGCTTTTCCTGACGCTCTGGATGCTGATGTATGCCGTCAGCACGGTCACGATGAATCATCGAAGCTGGTTCGAGCAGTATTACGGCGAACGCGCCGTCCAGTGGGAGAAGGTCTCGGAGGAGCGATTCGCATTCCCCAACCGTGACAGCCTCTCTCGTCAGGAAGCGGCAGAAAACATCCTCTCACATCTGGGTATCGAGGGCGCACACACCGTACGTGGCCGTCTCGAGCGTCGTATCACGATCACGCGCGAAAACCCCTGGGACACTCGGCGAGTCACACACACCGCGTCAGACAGTTTGCTCAAAGTAGAGCGACGCACCGGACGCCTGTCGGTGATCCTGGAGTCCCTGCACCGACGCCGCGGCTATCACCACTCGATCCTGTCCGAGGATCTCTGGGCCGTCTCCGTCGACCTGGTCATCGTGGCGATGTTGTTCTGGGCGGGGTCCGGAATCTGGTTGTGGTGGGAGATGTCCGTCACCCGGCAACTGGGCTCGATTGCTCTCGTCGCGGGCTGCGTGCTCTACACCTTCTTCCTGGTCACGCTCTGATGACTTTCACCCACGCCAATCGCCGAGTGCACCTCTATCTTGCTCTGGCTCTACTACCGTGGTTCTTTATCTACGGTTTCAGTTCGATCTACTTCACTCACGGACGCACGTTCAACGAGTGGTTCACAGCTGAGCAACCTGTCTGGACAACCCGGGTCGAGAAATCCGTCGATCTGAACATCCCTACAGATGGAGATCTTCGATCGCTCGGCAAGCAGATCCTGTCGGACCTCGATCTCTCCGGCCCCTTCTACATCAGAAGACGCGATTTCGGTTTCCAGATCTACCGCGTCACCTTCCGCCATCATGTCCGGATCACCTACCAAACAGCGAGCCAAAGCCTCAAGGTCGAGGACAAGCGATTCACGTGGGATCACTTCTTCACAACGCTTCATGCACGAGGTGGCTTCCAGGAAGGCGAACTCCTCCACAACACGTGGTCGCTCATCGTGGACATCGTCTGCGTGAGCATCCTGCTGTGGGTCGCCAGTGGTCTCGCCATGTGGTGGCAACTCACCGCGCAGCGAAAATGGGGGCTGCTCGCGTTGAGCGGAGGCATCGTGACCTTTATCACATTCTTGATTTCATTCTAGGCACAGCACAACACCGAAGATCACAGCAAAGGAGAGAATCATGGCTGCACCCGTTGTCGGTATCATCATGGGAAGTGCTTCTGACGATCCTACCATGCAGAAGGCTGCGGCGATCCTGGACGAACTCCAGATCGAGTACGATGTGACAGTCTGCTCCGCCCATCGCAATCCAGCACGAACGGCCGAATACGCGAGCACCGCAGAGGCAGAGGGCCGAAAAGTCATCATTGCCGGTGCCGGGTTAGCCGCCGCGCTACCGGGCGTCCTGGCCGCACACACCACACTCCCGATTATCGGCGTACCCTGTGCGTCGGGCGCCCTGAACGGACTCGACGCGCTCTATGCGATCGTCCAGATGCCTCCAGGTGTTCCTGTCGCGTGCGTCGGTATCGACAACGCCCGGAACGCCGCCTTCCTTGCTGCGCAGATCCTGGCACTCTCGGATGAAGGGATTCATGCACGGTTAAGGGAACACAAGGAGAGCCAGGCGAAGTAAGGTGTCGAAGGCCACTTCTGGAGGAAACTGGGTCACGTCCAGATCAAAGACAGAGGCATCGCCGGTCAAGACGGCCGCGCGCCGTGCAGATTCGTAGGTTGGCCACCTTGCCCCCGCACCTACTGTTCGGGCGCCAGAATGGCTCCGTAGTCCTCGAGCTTCCGTTGCAGATCCGACACCGATACTGACCTGACATCGCCGCTCCGGATCGCCAACGTTGCAGCCACGCCAGCCGCCTCCCCGAGTGCGAATCCGGGGTCCATTCTCCTCAGTGACAAGTGAGCCGTGTGATCGACCGATATCGGTCGACCCGTGACGATCAGGTTCCGGATAGTGTCGATCGTCAGACTCCGGTAGGGGATGCCGTAACTTTTTTTGAGCGTGCAATAATCACCACGCCCATCATCCTGCGAACCGTGCACGTCGACCAGGCAGGATGCGCGCGCAATGGTATCCTGGAAATCGGCGCCAGTCAGCACATCTTCCTGCGTCACCGTGTAGCGGCCGCGTATCCTGCGTGACTCCGGGATCCCGAGCGTCGGCGCCGGCTGCTACGTCGGCATCCCCGTGGCGTCGATGAACAGGTCGCCGCAGATCGTCCGAGGTCCGGATTTGGTTGCGACCCGAAGCGCGGTCAGCGTGTCACCCTCTCGCATCGTCTCCGCGATCGAGCACTCTCCTTCAGATACTCGGCATCGCACGTAGGGCCGTAGTGCGTCAGAGAAGTCATCGCGTTGGACTCCGAGTGGACATACCCTCAAGTATAGCCCGGCCTCTTCCACCAATGACGTAATTGCTGCGACATCCCTCCGAGGCAGCCGCAACGGCCGCCTCGGTTCCCGAGATGCCTCCTCCTGCGACAACGACATCGAACCGGTCTTCGCGATCCCTCATGGTAGAATCTCCTCCATTACATTGTCGACTCTTCGTACGGTTGATCCCCCTCCCGAACAGGTTGGCCGACTCGGAGACCTTGCGCTGGCGGTCACAACTAGAAGGATGCAGATATCCCGAGTTCTGTGCTTGTCAGATAGGCACTCAGGAAGACGGACGACTCGATCAATCAACACCGGCGTGTGTGAGAATCTGCATCACAAACCGATAAGTCAGTCCCCAGAGTAGAGGCTTCTGCTCAAGACGCAAGTCGATCGCAGGGAATGGTTTTCGGTCTCCTCTGATCTCGAACTCAGCCTCGACCCATCGATTCCGATCTGAGAGGCCTGACAGCGGGTAGGCAAAGACATCTTCGACCTCCTCATTCAGCCGAAGATCAGGGACCGATTCGATCGAATAGGCGTGACAGGAGACGCAGACAGGAATTGTCGATCCCGTAATATCGTCGAGCTTGCCGAGGTACGATCCTGCATCCAGATCCAACCCAACTTCTTCCCGCGTTTCTCTCTCGGCAGCGGCCCTCGCGTCCCTGTCTTCCGGTTCGATTCTACCGCCGGGGAAAGCGAGGTGGCCCGACCACGGATCGCCGTCGTGGGCGACCCGGTGGATAAACAGAACATGCGGATCCTCCGTGCAGGTGAGGATCGCGGCAACCGCTGCAGAGGGTGCTGATGCGGTCGTCGCCACGTCACCACGATTCTGGAGGGATCCTGTCAGTCGATCGAGCAGGTCGGGCATCATCATAATACTTCCCCCTCCTCCTCGACGTCCGTCCGTCGCCCCATGGAATTGCTGTGCTCCCTCCCCCACCGGGTCTTGGATTCACCGAATCGATCACGCAGGTCGTCCAGTGCTTCCTGGCGTCTGTATTCGCGGTCTCCGGTCTGACTGAACAGTGACAGCTGTTGACCACCCGCCTCCAGGTTGGAGGTGCCCACACCCAGCAGTCGCACCGGCTGACCTGCTCGCCACGCCTTGTCGAAAAGCATCTTCGCAGCAGCGTAAACCCCCTGATCAAGATCGGTTGCGTCCGGAAGGGCCACCTGACGGGTGATCGTCCTGAAGTCTGTCCACCTTAGTTTGATCGTTACCGTCCGAGACACCAGCCCCTCATCTCGAAGCGATCGCCCGACACGCTGCGACAGCGACAAAAGTGTCGCGTGCAGACGCTCGCGATCCGCGACGTCCTCCGGGAATGTATTCTCACTGCTGATGGACTTGGCATCGTGACCTTCCGTCGAAACCGGCCGATCATCGATTCCCTGGGCAAACTGCTTTAGCCTCGGACCATACGAACCCAGCTTTGCCTCGAGGTCTTCTGATGACCAGTTCTGCAGATCCTCGAGCTTCTGGATTCCGGATCTTGCGAGTCGCTCTGCATACTTGGGACCGACTCCCCACATCGCACGAACCGGCAGTGGCGCAAGGAACGATGACTCCTGCCCTGCCGGAACAACCAGAATCGCGTTTGGCCAGTAATCGGTGTCGACCGAATCCTTGCCTTGATTGGTCGCGATCTTCGCGACGAGCTTGCTGGTTGCACCGCCGAGAGAACAGGGCAGCCGCAGGTCATCGCGAATCATCGTCTGGATATCTCTCGCGATCTTCTCCGATTCTTCCGGTATATCGCTCACGTCGATAAAGGCTTCATCGATCGAGATCTGTTCGACATATGGCGTCAGGCTGTCGAGCTTCTTCATCACCTTCCGTGACAGTCGGCCATACCCGCCACCGTGTACTACGGGAATCAGATTCGGACACCTTCGCAGCGCTTGGGCCATGGGCATCGCGGATCGGACCCCGAACTTCCGGGCCGCATACGAACACGAGGAGACCACACCTCGGCCTTCGGGCGTTCCGCCGACCGCGAATGGCTTTCCGTCGAGGCTGGGGTTCCGCAACACTTCGACGGCGCAGAAGAAAGCATCAAGATCGAGGTGCAGGATTTTCCGAGGTTTGGACACAACGACGACTCCAGAGGGTTGATTGGAATGTAGCCATACCCGATCGAGCAGGGAAGCTTCAACATCCCGACATTGACGATTTCACCTTGGGTGTTCATCCGCCGCCGTGACAAGGCTGGCGGACGAGTGAGCCCGATCCGCCCAGTACGTTCAGGATCGACAGACTATCCCGCACGCCCTTTAAAAACAACATGTTGCCGTCGACACATTCTCTTTGATGGTCCAGCCGGGATCTGGCACAATGATTGCGAGGTATGGGGTAGACCTGCCATCGCTCACCCCGGCCCAACGAGAACCCTTGTTGAAGAACGGTAAACTACTCCTCGCCGCCGCATCGTTGCTCGCGATCAACCTGGCCATTTCATCGTACAGGACCCCGGTGCTATCCGAAGCGTCTCCTTCACTGCCCGATCTGGGATTCAGAGATCTATCGGGCAACAGGGCCAGACTCTCGGAGTATCCCGGGAAGATCGTGGTACTGAACTTCTGGGCGACGTGGTGTCCCCCGTGCCTGATGGAACTCCCTCATTTCCAGGAAGCATACGACGAGTTCGGGACCGAGAACGTTGTATTTCTCGGAGCATCTCTCGATGCAATGGAACCGTATCTGATGAAGCCAGAGGAGATCGCCGAGTTCGCGGAGGGCCGCGGCATCGGATACCCGATCGTCATAGCTGATAGCGCAGCACTCTAGGCAGTTGCGAAGGTCCAGGATATACGCACGGTCTCCCAAGGGATGGAAGACTCAGCCGTGGTGGAAGACGGCTCCCTCTCGGGGATTCCCACAACCTTCTTTATCACACCTGAAGGCGTGATCCACCATAGGTATGTGGGATATATGCCGAAGGATTACCTGACCGGGCAGCTGGGCCTGCTTCTGAGCGACTCCTGAAACGTTTCGCCACCGCATCTCTGGTGGGTAGCCGAGATGGCAACTCCCGTCCGTGGCCAGCTCAAGTTGGGCCTCCCACACGACATCCGCTACAACTGCCGCACGCCACCCGTACAATCCCGGCCGTTACCATAGACGGATGCTCGGAATCCGCGCTCACTCTCGTACAGAAAAAGGCGGGGGTGTGTTGCCACACTCCCGCCTCTCATCTTCTGCACCAAGCTCAAGCCTCAGCGTTATCCCACTTCCTTCGCGAGACTCACGCACAGACTGGCGAATGCATCATAGGCCGCGCGGAACTCGCCGCCCGTCTTCTGAACGGACCCGAATCCGGGCCATTCACCGGGCTGCATACCGCGTGTCTGCCAGCTGCCGACATCAACGCCGACTTCGTCCTGCAGAAAGGCTTTGAGCTCGGGTGTGAGATCATAGCCTCGCTGATAGTCAGGCAGTTCGTAAAGCCGTTGTGAAACGCCAGGATCATACGTGTCGAGGATTGATTCCCTGAAGTCCGAAAGGTTGAAGCCGTCCTGCTCAGACACCATCTGAACCGCACGCTGGTGGTTCGGGAACTCGGTGTGAGTAAAGTTGGCTTCACCGAGGGCGTGGAGTGTGTCCTCCGGAATACGCTTCGACGCGGGAAGGACGTCCATCGAGGCCACGATCCACATCGCTTGCTCCTCCGAAACCCCATACTGCTTTTGCAGCCAGGCGACCCACTTCGGACGATTCTCGGGTGCAAAGAACACCCAGTAAACACGGCGTGCCACGAGAGTTCCCGACTTCTTGATATCGGCCTCCATCACGGCGACAGACTCGGCCGATTGCCCGGCAGCCTCGGCAGCCGCAATCACGTGTGGATTCTCGAGCGATGGCAGAAGCTTGAACGCGCAGATTACCTGTGCCCGCTCGGCGACCGAGCCCCCCGGATCGGCTGCGCCGTTGTCAGCCGCCAATGCGCCGAGAAGCTCCCCGCCCTTTGTCTCGCCCGCGGCCATAAAAATCCGCTCCGCTTCGACTTCGCGGAGGTGACTGGCAAACCGTCCGCCCATGTTCGTCTCGTAGGTCCGGACGACATCCTTGCCCGCGTTCGCGGCTGTGGCCTTGCCCTCGAACGCATCCATAATCAGCTGAACTTCCTGGGCTACCGTGTAGACAACCGTGTTGTTGCTGCCGATGCCGTCCGAGTTTAGAACGGTCGTAATCTCGCGTGCGGCCTCGTGGCTGGCAGCCACCTTGAACACGAGGTTCGGGGCCAGATTGCCTGAACGCTCACCCAGCCCAAGTGCCTTGTCATAGTTCGCCAAAAACTCACCCGCAACCTTGAAGGCGTTTCGAGCATCTTCGATACTCTCACCCGCGCGATCGTCGATATTCGGGTTGAGCTGGAAACTGACCATGTAGTCCTTCAGGGACGTATGCACGGCCAGGGGTCGGAAGATCGACAGGTTCGGCCAGAGTGCGATCAGGGTCGCAGCCATCGCGATCTCGTCCGCGTGCTCTTCCGGACTGGCCTTCCAGTCACTATGCTCGGCAATCTCTTCTTTCAGTATCTCTGACAGACCCGGATCTTCGTCAAATGCCTTGGCGGCAAGAACCGGGTTGGTCGAAACCTGGCAGAAGCCGTAGTGGCGGAGATACTCCAGACCGCGGGCAAAATCGTTTCCGAACTTGCAGTAATTCTCGCCGATCATATCCCAGTAGACGCCGCTCCGCATCTCTCCCTTGAGCCCTTTGAGGAAAGACCTGCCGGGGTCACCCGCGTCGAGCTTACCTTCGATCCGTTCCGCCAGAAGACCAGACAGGCTGTCCTGCGCGTTGACCGACTTCATATCCGCCAGAAATTCGTCGACAATGCTCTTCATCGTACCAGCATCTGTCGCCGCGGCCGCGGTCAGAACCTTACCCAGTGCTGCTTCGGCCTCATCGGCGCCGTAGCCGACGATCTCGGCATCGCGACCGGCGAAATTCATGCCGAGTCGAATCAATGTCCGACATACTTCTGCGGCGTTCCCGTCGCTCGTCACCGCGGCAATCAGTTCATCCACACGACTTACAAGACTGCCCGGATCCGGATCAATCAACACCCGGTCCGCCACAGCGAGACTCTGACCAGCTGCCAGTGCCTCAGTTATACCACCCGTTTCGATCGCCATTTATCCCTCCGTTTTACGACACGAATTTGCTCGGCGCGATTCACACCGTCTCGTTCGGTCAAGCGTCTCTCAGATTGTCAAAACGAGAGCCAGGCAGTCCAGCCACCTGGCTCTAAATTCAATATACCAAAGTTAGACGCCCTCTCGCAATCAGCTGATCCCGAGCACGTCCCGCATGTTGTATATCCCGGGTTCCGCTGCCATCGCGAACCGGATTGCCCGAACAACACCGACGGCGAACGTGTCTCTGCTCTGAGCGCGATGTACGATCTGGACGGTCTCTCCGATGCCGCCGAATGTGACCGTGTGTTCGCCCACGATGTCGCCGGCTCGCAGGGCGTGAATACCGATCTCCTCCTGTGTACGCGCTCCCGTGTCGCCGTGGCGTCCATAAACGCCGACCTTCTGAAGATCTCGCTCAAGTCCGCGTGCGGCCGATTCCGCCAGCGACAGGGCCGTCCCACTCGGTGCATCGGCCTTGAAGCGGTGATGCGCTTCAACAACCTCAACATCGTAGTCGTTGCCCAGAATCCGGGCGGCATCTTCGACAAGCTTCGTCAGGACAGTCACACCAACGCTGAAGTTCGGAGCAAAGACGCAGGCTACATTCTCGAGAGCGGATGTCATCTCGTCCGACTGCGCAGGACTCAAACCGGTTGTTCCAACGATCATCGGCTTGCCGGCTGCCCCGGCGATTTCGGCAGCTGCGATCGTCCCGTCCGGCGGTGCAGTGAATGCCACAACCACGTCCGTCCCGCCGATGATTGTCTCCAGACTGTCGACGACGTGGTGTCCAGATTTCCCAATGCCGATCAGCTCGCCCAT
>CAYYGZ010000070.1:0-3913 GCA_964471275.1 uncultured bacterium
CGATCAGGACGATGATGTGTCGATCGCGACTGTGCACGCGGCACTGGATGTGGGCATCAACTTCTTCGATACAGCGGAGGGATACGAGAAAGGGCACTCGGAGCGGGTGCTGGGTAGAGGTATCGAAGGTCGACGCGAAGAGGCGGTTATCGCGACGAAGGTGAGCGCCGGTCATCTGAAGCCAGCCGATATCGTGAAGGCGTGCGAGCAGAGCCTCGAGAATCTGCGAACCGACTACATCGATCTGTATCAAATCCACTGGCCGAACTGGGAGGTCCCGATCGAGGTGTCCTGGGCAGCGCTCGAAGCGCTGAAATCATCCGGAAAGGTGCGTGCTCTGGGTGTGAGCAACTTCGGGATTCAGGATCTCGGCGAGCTTCTTGAGAAGGGCCACTGCGAAACCAATCAGCTCAACTATGGGCTGCGGTGGTGGAGCACGAGATTCTGCCGTTATGCAGAGCGAACGACGTGGGGCTGATCTGTTACAGCCCACTTGCACAGGGGTTGCTGACCGGTCGATATGCATCGGCTGACGAGGTTCCGGAGGGTCTGGCGCGAACGCGATGGTATTCGGCAGACCGGGCGATGGCAAAGCACGGAGAGGAAGGATGTGAGGAGGAGGTCTTCGGAGCGCTCGATACGATTCGGGACGTGTGTGAAGGGCTCGGTCAGCAGATGGCTACCGTCGCCCTCGTCTGGGTCAGGCAGCAGCTCGGTGTGACATCGGTGCTGGTTGGGGCACGGAGCCCCGATGAACTGTTGTGGAATCTTCCCGCTATCGATTTGCGGCTGTCCAATGATGTGGTCGCACAGTTAGGCGCCGCCACGGAAGCCGTGAAGACGAAGATCGGGTTGAATCCGGACCCGTGGTTGTCACCCTCGAGAATGCGCTAGCTCATCGTGCCGATCAGGGGGCCGAGGGTAACGCCAACTTCTTTCGCCAGGAGTCTCAGGGCCTGCGTTTTGCATCGTGTTGCCACAAGGCTAGCCGCGTGCCTGCTGTTTGCTGTGCTCACCACTGCACTGGATGTCGCGGCGGACATCGTCCGGCACGTTCAGATAACTGGGAATACACGCACGCGAACCGATGTCATCCGCCGGGAGATCCTTTTCGAGCCCGGAGATTCGCTGACGGCCGACCTCATCGAGGAGACCGAGCGGAATCTTCGGGCTTTGCTGTTTCTGGACGATATATCGGTTGTCATCAGCAGAGAGGGTATCCACACAGATGTCCTCATTCGTGTGAAGGATCAGTATGCGCGGGGGGTGACTCCGCTTCTCTCCGGTAGATCGGGCGAGCTCAGCTACGGTGTCGTCGGGTTGGACTACAACTTCTTCGGGCGTGGACAGACGGCTGAATTGACGGTCGAGCACGATGCCGTGACGGGCAACAGGTTCAGGGCATTCTACCGGGAACCACGCGTCGGGGGGACGCGCATCAAGCTGGACCTGGACGGAGAGGTGGCAGCAGAAGGTCATCGTGTCGTTGCACGCGTCAGCCGACCGTTCTATCGACTTTCGGAACCGTGGTCCGTGGGTGTGTCCGGGTTCAGACAGGAATCCGTTACACGCCTCTACGCGGGGCAGACGCTCGTGGAGAAGTATGTGACCCGCGAGGATGGCGGTTCGTTTTCTTTGCGTCGATCAACTGGTGAAGGTGTTAAAGTGCGCCCAGGCATCTTCCTGTCCCTGTCCGATCGGACATCTGTGCCGGAGGCGGGATACATCTACGCGCCTCCGGATCGCAGACGCGTCCTGCTGAGCGTGGGCATCACGATCTGGAGGCCCCACTACGAGACGACGCAGTTCTTCCGCAGACTTGGCCGAACCGAGGATCTGCAGATGGGAAGCTGGGTCTCCGTTCGGGCAGGCGCCTCGCTAGAAGCGCTTGGATCCGATCGCGACTATCGCTTTGTGACGCTGGACGCGAACCCTCGGTACAAGATAGACAAGGAGACGTATCTCCTGGCGCGGTTCACCTATCGCAGCCAATTCAGCGGCGGTCGTGTTTGGAACGTGTTTGGCAGCGCAGAATTTACGGCTTTGAGGAAGGTGCATCGCGTGCACGCGTTGGCCGTTCGGATACGCTTTGATGGTCTGGGACGCACCGAGGATACGGCTCAATACCTGTTGGGCTCCGTGCGTGGTTTGCGTGGCTACTCGCTTCGCCGGTTTGATGGCTCGCGTCGTCTGTTTGGCAACCTGGAAGCCCGTCCCACACTGGTCAGGAAGGACACATTTACGTTGGCCGGCGTCGTGTTTGTGGATGGCGGCTCTGCGTGGACACCTGGGACTGGTGACCGGGAGCTGGCGGTATCTGCGGGTGTCGGTGCCCGTCTTGGGATGAGTCGTGTTTATAACTCACCCGTGCTACGGGCTGATCTCGGGTATGGGTTCAGGGATCGGACTTGGGTGCTGTATATGGGGCTGGGGCAGTATTTTTAGGTGGAGCGCGTGGGGCAGGGGGCGGGGAGAGGCACAGGCCAAGTCGAAACGAATACGGGGTCAGGTATGGCATCTGTCGAACTGCACGTGATAGCAGCGCCTTTTGGAGACCAGGATGAGAGCCTGAGGGACAAGCGGGTCGGGTAGCGATATGTCTGTCTGGTCGATGAGGATGGCATCTAGCGGGGGGAGTCTGATGTGGCGAATCGAAGGCAAGGGTGGGGTAGCCATCTGATAGAAGCAGGGATCGCAGATATGCGGGAGTATTATCGCTCGAGTCTTGATCGACCTCACAAACTGCTCAAAGTCTGGCTTCTGCAGAGACATCGAATGGGGTTGCCCGGGCGTTCTATAGGGCGATGGGATTTGCTGAAGAGGTCGTGTTGAGGGATTTCTATTCAGACGGGGATGCGGTGATGTTTGTGAAGAAGATCAGAGAAGATTGAGTATTAAGGAGAAAAATGCGGGCTGATGGCCCTGCTTAGGTGTGGCCGAGGGATGAACTTGACGTCATCCCTCGACTCCAGAGCGATCTGCAGCTTTACGCACGTGGCAGGGCGTGCGATTCCGGTCCGCCGCCCGGGTTCCTCTTTTCAGGGCTCGCGATTCGCTATCGGTCCAGGACGGTCTCCGAAAGCGGTCTCAGAACGTCGACCTGCTGGTCGTCGTAGATTTCTCGAACGATGATGTACACCTCGCTCGACCTGTGTTGTGCCAGGTCTGTGGTCTCGGATTGCTGTCATATTCGAGCCCTCGCCCTGGCTCCGGCCTACCTGTTGTCGCTTCTGAGGTCCAGCCAGTCGATCTCTTCGGGGGTCAGCTTGATCTCGAGAGATTTGATGTTTTCGGAGAATTCGGCGGCGGTGAATGTGCCGATCAGTGCGTATACGTCTAGCCCGGGATTCTGGAGCGTATAGGCCAGCGCAACCTGCGGCACAGTCAAGCCCTTCTCCTTACCGAGTTCCTCGACACGATCCATCCGATCCCAGTTTGCGCCCTTTGCGTAGCAGCGTTCGACTGGCTCGGGGAAATCCTCCTGGGTCTGCTCCCAGTTGCTTCGTGAGATGCGTCCAGAAAAGAAGCCCTGTGCGAGCGAAGACCACGTGAAGAGCGGCATCTTCTGGTCCACATACCACGCGCGGTCTTCGGCGTTCTGAGGACCGCTGATGGTGAAGCAGTCCGGCCATGGTTCGTCGAACTGTTCGGCGAGGCTGAAGTTCGGGCTGCTGACCGTGAAGGGCTTCAGTCCGTGCTTGTCCGCATACTCGTTGGCTTCGGCGATGCGGTAGGGCTTCCAGTTCGATCCACCGAATGCACCGATGCGACCGGCTTCGTGGTACTCATTCAACTGCTCGACGATTGGACCGACCGGAACGTCCGGGTCGTCACGGTGGAGGACGTAGACGTCGATGTAGTCGGTCTTGAGTCGAGCGGAGGAGGTGTGCAGGTCTGCGGAGATGTCGAAAGG
>CAYYGZ010000070.1:3923-18369 GCA_964471275.1 uncultured bacterium
GTGTGATGACAGCCTTTTGTGAGGATGACGATTTCATCGCGATTGCCGCGGGCTTCCATCCAGTTGCCGAGTACGCGTTCGCTGTCCCCGCCTGCGTAGATGTTTGCGCTGTCCCAGGCCCGGCATCCGGTGTCGTAGATCTCGTCGAGGACGGTGAACCAGTGGTTCTGATCTTTAACGCGCAGCATGATGGCGCCGTGGACGAGGCGGCTGACGGGTTTCTTTACGTGTTCGATGTTACCGTATTCCATGTGTGCTCCCGAGAAGGTTGCTGGTACTGGACCGGGTGATGGCGGGTTGGGGTGGGTGTAGGATGACCGCGTGACGTGAAGTTACGCGATTACTCCATCGGGTACTTCAGGTTCCATTGGGATCGGATTTCGTCGAGGGTGGCTATGATGGCGATGGATTCGTCGTGGGGGATGATTTCGCTCTCGACCAGACCCGCGCGGACGCAGCGGGCCACTTCGGCGGCTTCGAAGTTGTAGCCGTTTCCGTCATAGGGTTCGCTGATGTCCTCGGATTTGCTGCTCCGGTTGAGTGTCCCGGTCGTTCCGTTCCACCAGGAGTTGAGGCGGATGTAGCCTTCGGTGCCGAGGATCGTGGCTTCGTGGGGCGTGCGTGTCCGGACGCCGGTTGCGAGGAGCGCCATCTGACCGGTGTCATAGCTGAGGATGATCGCAGCCTGTTCGTCCACACCGGTTTCGCCGATCTGGGCAGAACTGACGATGGTGTCGGGTGTGCCCAGGATCATCGAGGCAAATGACACGGTGTATACACCGACGTCCAGCAGTCCCCCGCCGCCAAGCGCGAGGTTGAAGAGTCGGCCTTCAGGGTTCACGGTTGCGCGGAACCCGAAGTCGGCCTGGACCATCCGAGTCTCTCCAATGGCTCCGTCGGCGAGAAGTTCTCTCACTCGCGTCAGGAGCGGGAGGCATCGTGACCACATGGCCTCCATCAGGAATACATTCTCCGTACGTGCGACGGAGACGAGCTCCTCAGCCTGTGTTTTGTTAATCGTGAAAGGCTTCTCGCAGATCACAGGTTTCTTGTTCCGCAAACACAGGATGCTGTTCTCCGCGTGAAACGGGTGAGGTGTTGCGACGTAGATGGCATCGACGTCCGGGTCGGCGGCCAGCGCCTCGTAGCTTGCGTGACGGCATTCAGCGTCGAATTCGTCAGCAAACCTGTCGGCGTTTGCCTGTGTGCGGGAGCCGACGGCTACGAGCTTCGCATCATCGAGCGCCTGTAATCCGGTTGCGAATTTCTTTGCGATGTTCCCACATCCCAGTATTCCCCAGCGAAATGTATCTGCCATGATTTCCTTCTCGAGCGCCCAGGCGCTCTGTTACTCCAAGCAGGTGTGTGGTGTCGGGTATCGAGAGGGATCGATCCAATTCTTGATGCGCGTCGGCACGGCCGACGCTACTCGAATATACGGGTATGTATCTCGGTCGGTTTTCGGATTTGAGTGATATCAGTCGTTCAGGTTGCGTTTCTCCCAGCCACCCTTTCCAAACATGTCGAGGAAGTGGGATTCGTCATACGGGTATCTGGCCATTTCTTCCTCGTCGAGATCAAGTCCCAATCCCGGGCGATCCGGAATGATGATGTGGCCGTCCACGATTTCAGTCGGGTAGTCCGTGATCTTCTCTGCAAAAGGTGTGGCGAAGTCTTCAAAGATCTCCTGAATCATGACGATTGGCGTGGACGCATCAACGTGAAAACAGGCCGCCGTGCACACCGGGCCCTGCGCGTTGTGCGGAGCGACCTTGATGTGGTGCGCCTGAGCGATCGCGCAGATCTTCTTGAGCTCGGATATTCCGCCGCACGTGACCGGGTCCGGCTGGATAATCTGAGCCGCCCTGGCTGACATGAATCGGAGGAAGTCGTCGACACCGTCGAGACCTTCGCCCCCTGCGACGGGGAAAGAGAGTTTGGCGTTGAGGGCGGCCATGTTGTCGATTTGGGCTGACCTTACGGGTTCCTCGAACCAGCCTGGATCGAAGGGCTCCATTCGCTTGCCGATCTTCGCACCGATGAGCGGGTCGAAACGGCCGTGACACTCGATGAACAACTCGACGTGCGGGCCGACCGCATCGCGAACGGCGGCGACGATGTCCACGGAGAGGTCGATTTCCTCACGTGTGATGCGTTCGAAGGCCGTTCCGAAGGGATCGAATTTCATGGCTTTGTATCCGCGTGCGACGACAGCCTGCGCACGCTCGGCGAATTCCTCAGGGACGCGGTCGACCTGATACCAGCCGTTTGCGTAGGCCGGCACGCGATCGCGGAATTTGCCACCGATCAGATTATAGACGGGTTGCTCAAGCACCTTCCCCATGATGTCCCAACAGGCGATGTCGATCGCTGCCCTTACCTTCGTTGGCGCGCCCGATTTGATCAATTCGTAGTTGATCTCTTCGGTGTTGAACGGGTTTCTGCCCAGGAAGTAGCGTCTGTATTCGATGATCGCGGCTTCGATCATTTTGGCCTTCCGGTGGGCAGTCGCCTCGCCTACGCCGTACACGCCTTCATCGGTATGGAGTTTGATGAAGACCCAGTTCTTCCAGGGATTTCCGACGATGAAGGTTTGGATATCAGTCAGGACCATAGACTCCTCTTGAGGACGACACCGCCCAGATGGGAACGCCTTCTAGGACGAGCAGTATGAGAAGAAATCAGCGTTTGACGCGGAGAAACCGAACTTCTGTTCGACTTCACGAATGGCGAGTTCGGTCGCCCACAGACCGTCGAGCGTATCCGGGAACTCTACGCCAGTTGTGGCGTCGGGCAGCAGGACGACGTTGTAGCCCCGGTCCCGCATGGCGCGCACACCATAGTCGCGGTTGATGATGCACCAGTTCGTGGCAAACCCTGCGTAGATCAGGTGAAGGATCTGCTGTGACGTGAGGTGGTCGTGGAGCTGCTGACCGGTGGTGATGACGGTATCGCTCTTTGAGCGATTTCTTGAAGGCGACGATTTCGTCACCGTTGAATTCGGGGAAGAAGGCTTTCAGATTCCAGTTCACGTCAGGCCTTTCTTCTTTTTTTAAAAGGGCAAAGGGCATAGCAGTATGCGTACAGTGTGTGGTGAGAATCCATGTGACCGCGTGCAACGTTGAATACTCACCTGGAGTTCGGGGCTCAACGTCGCTGAGGCGATAGCCTCCGTGACCGACGATCCATCCCGCGCCGATCGCTCACCTGGAGGAAATGGTTGAATTCCGCCAACGACATCAGGGCAGATCCGGAAAGAGTGTCGCTCTCGCGATCATCCTGAAAGCGAGCAGCGATATCAAGACCTTGAGTCCCTTCCGGAAGATTTCCTCCGATATCCTGTCTCTCAGCTTTGTTCCCAGCCACGAGCCGATCGTCGCTGCCACGATCATCCCAACGATCAGCCGAACGTAGGGACCGAAGGCAAAGCCCAGCATTCCCAGGGTGAAGACCTTGAGGGTATGCATCGCGGTCATCTGGACGGAATGCGTTATGACCGTCCGGTCCCGGCCGAGATTCTCGCGCAGGAGGAATGGCAGATTCAACGGCCCGGCGATCCCAATGAACAGTGAAAGACAGGTCTGCAGGGCGCCCAGAACCGCAAACTTTGCAGGAAGCCGGGGTGCGCTGTCGATCCGGGGCATCCACGTGAACACGAGTATGAAGGTCCCGAGGATCAGCGGCATGTTCTCCCACGCGACATAGGGTACGATCTGGGATCCCAGCAGCGCACCCAACCCCGCACCAGCAACATACATCCTGAATATCCGCCAGTCGATGTGCAGAACACCGAAAGCCGCGCGACTCAGATTGCTGGCGATCTGCACCAGTCCGTGAACGGGGATGATCGCGGCCGCCGGCAGGAATCCGGGCATGACCGAAATCAGGATAACACCACCCGCGATGCCTCCGATCGCCGCTGTCAGAGACGTGATGAAGGCGAATGGGATCAGCGTGAGTTCTGCCAATTCAGGTTCCTTTCGAGCGTTGCCTAATATTTAAGGGCAGAGCCAGGGGATCAAGGTATTTTGTCCGATCTAGCCTGCAGCGAGATGGCCGGACGGCCAGGCTACGCCGTGTGTGACAGACTCGAGAAGAGATTGTCCGAATGGGTCCAATCCCAAAACGGAATATAAGGATGGGCATTGCGGATGTGTGATCGCTGGGCTAGTGCAGATTTGATCAGTCCGGGAGTTCTCGAATCTGGTGAGCGAGCGCGAAGCCGACGTCAGCCGGTTTGGGTGGCAGGGCTCCTGGGCCGGGCGCGCAGGAGTCCTGCCAAACGAACGCTGTCGATTCTATTGGTTTTCACCCGGTCACCGGTGGCTTTCGGGATCTTGTTAGGAGGTGTCACCGTAACGTCGGCTCCGTAACGAACCAAGTGATCGTGTAACCAGTATCCAGAGAACCCGGCCTCGTAAATGACAGAGAAAGATGACGCGTCCTTCTTGTATTTGTCCAGCATCGGCTTTAACGAACGTCAGGTCCCTGGAGTACGATTCGACAGTACTTTCAATTGGTCCTCTGTCAGGGCTGTAACGTGCCAATTCTTACGATGAACGTCGATACCAACAAACAGACGCTTGCCGATCCAGACCTGCGGTGTGTAATTTGCCACAACGAGCCTCCTTGCGATTAGGATAGTGCGTGGTTTTGGTCGATCTCACACTACTCTCTTTTGCAGTGAGGCCCAATTAGTTTCACCATAGGCACTGAGTAGCGGGCGGCTTCGCGTCCGCATATCGAAGGGTCCCTTCCTCAGATCGAATTCGAATACGCCAACTGGCCCTGCGTGATTTCCTTTGAACCTTGAACGCGACCGGAAGACGTGTGTCCCTGCAGGTCGCGCAGAGTAACTTGCGCCCTCCAAGCGGACCCACGTTGCCATAACTCCACGAATCCGACATCCGTAAAACCCACCTGCGCGGCGGGCGGGCAGGGCGCCGCACCCTCCGCCACCCACGAACCTGCGCCCTTAACATAGCCAGATTCCCTCCCCTGGGAGCGGGAGAACGCCCTTTTTCTTCCTATCCGCTATTTCTGGCACAGGCATGACACTTAACGTCTCGAGGTCGGCTTTCTTTCCGTGTAGCAAGAAGTGAGGTGTGCATTTCGGGTTTCGGCTCAGAGACGGGTACCGCTCTTCGTTACGACAGAGACTTCGTAGCGATCGGGAAGCGTGCCGCCCTGACGATGCCGATGACACCGGTTCTGTTCGTGATCTCTCGATTTCTAGTCGAGAAATCGGGTGTAGATCTGACAGGACAGCTCATCACTCGTGTATCCCGTCAGCCTCTCGACTTTCGTGTTCGAATAGATGATTCGTCTGTCCTGTATCAGGTAGATGCAGTCCGTGTTGTGTTCGACCCAATTTCGAAACAGATCAGTCTTGTCGACAGACGTGCCCTTCGCGGGTTCCGAATTCACCAGAAGCCCCGATTCACGCTCAACGAACCGAGCCAGCTTCTCGGCGGTTCGGTCCCATAATTTTCGGACGTCACCTTCCGGACGCGTCGAACGGTTTCGAAACCAACCCCGGCACTCGGCGCGACATACTCCAGCTTGAGCGCGTGCTCATCCATCAAGGTTCTGAGGTGGTCGGTCAGCTGTCTCGTGAAAGCTTCCGATGCCGTGTAGCGGTTGTCCGTAATCTGAGAAAATGAGAAGGGATATGCTTGCTATTTGGCTGCCTGATACGCTTGTTCAGATTCGGATATACCGAAGCAATATGAGGTGTCGCATAAACGGAGTGAATCATGGATATCCCAGTTAGGCGTGTGGAAACGCGTGTTCAGAAAGATCTACCTGACCTGTCGAACCTGGAGTTCGGAAAGCAAACCACCGACCACATGTTCCGGATGGCCTATACGGAGGGCGCCGGTTGGCAGGATCCCGAGGTCGTGGCCTATGCGCCTCTCTCACTGGATCCATCTGCGCTCGTTCTCCATTATAATCAGCAGATTTTCGAAGGGTTGAAGGCCTATCGTCAACCGGATGGTTCAGTTGCCCTGTTCCGTCCGGGTCAGCATGGGAACCGTTTTGATGTTTCTGCGGCCCGAATGGCGATGCCCCAACTCGATTCAGGTGTGTTCCTGGCGTCGATCAAGGCGCTTGTCGAGGTCGAGGATCGATGGGTTCCAGATGAATTCGGAACATCGCTCTACATTCGCCCGACTATGATCGCGACGGAGCCGGGGCTGGGCGTGCGAGCCTCAAACGCCTACCTGTATTACGTGATCGCTTGCCCCGTCAGTGCATACTACAGAGAGGGCGGCAAGCCGACTCGGATCAGGGTCGAGGAAGAGGGTACTCGGGCGGCGGCAGGTGGAGCGGGCGAGGCCAAGACATCCGGTAACTATGCACCGACACTGCTCGCTGCGAGGCGCGCGACGGAGAACGGGTTCTCTCAGGTCCTTTGGCTGGATGCGAAGGATCATCGGTTTGTGGAGGAGGTGGGAACAAGCAACATCTTTTTTCGGTTCGGTGACGAACTGGTGACTCCGCCGCTCGGTGGGACGATTCTGCCCGGCATCACACGCAGTGCGGTGCTTCAGCTCGCGAAGGAATGGGGGATTCCCACGACCGAGCGGAAAGTCAGCATCCACGAGGTGATTGATGGATGCCAGTCGGGACAGCTGAAGGAAGCCTTTGCGACAGGAACCGCAGCGGTGGTATTGCCGATCCGAGAGTTTTCGTATAAGGCGGAGTGTGCCCGTGTCGAGGGTGGAGGGGAAAGGGGGATGGCTTGGCGGTTCCGCGAGGAGATTACGGCGGTGCAGTATGGTAGGAAGGAGGATGTGTTGGGGTGGATGATGAAGATTGAGGATTGAGGATGTGAAGAAAGAAGATTTAGAGGCGCAGGGCAGAGAGCGCATGAAGCAAAGGGCAGAGCGCACAGCGCAAGATCAGAAGCATCAACCCCGTTCGCTCGGTAGGCGGTAGGCGGAGGTGGGGGTTACTCGAATTTTTCGGTGAGGGCGTCGCTGTGGACGGGGTTGCGGAAGCCCAGTTTCTCTGCGATGCTTCGGGATGCCTGGTTTGTGCCGTCACACTCCCAGTGAGGAGCACACTGTCGGTCCAGTGCCATCTGTACGAAGCGTGACGCCGTGGCGATGCCGTTGCCCTGATGGTCGGCCACGGTTTCGATTCCGATGCCGCATCGGTTATCACTCACGTATTCTGCGGTGCACCAGCACACTGCCGCTTCGTCAAATACCGCCGCACATCCGAATCCTCCCTTGAAGTAGGCCTGAGTCGAGGACCGCATCCAGGCGATCTCGGTGTGGATTTCATTGAGGCCCTTCAGCCCGGGCGTGTTCAGAAACGCTTCATCAATCGCGTGATACGTGACACCCGGTATCGTGGCCTCAAACCGTTCCGGGTTCGATAGCGTTGTGTAGAACTGTTTGGGACGCCGGCCGTCGAGCCAGGGCGCAAACGGCCTCTCGCCGGTTTGTCAGAGTGATTCTGCAAGCGGACGAACGTTGAAGTAGCGAAGACCCTTTTTCATTGCTGCAGGCTGGATCGTCGTCGCGACGATTCCGTGCAGTTCCTGCACCCCTTCGGGTGGCAGCTCTCCATCGAGGTAGAAGACGTTGTTGTCCTGGTCCCACAACAGGACGAATGGTGTGTCTTCTGCAATCCAGACACATCCCTCTGTGCTCCCGCATCCGATCGAAGCCGTGACCATCATCAGCTGATCACCGGATAGCAGTCCATTAACAGACACAAATCCCGATGTCTCCTGTTCTCTCATCGATCGTGCCTTTTAAGGGTCAGATGTGCGGGCTCACACCTTCCAACCTGTGGGGTGCACATTCCGGCCCTTCGATACGAAGGCAGAGTTTCGGTGTTGAATCAGAATCGCTAGATGGTTCATCAGGCTTCTACTCAGGGCGAGACGGTGCGGGGCTATTCTTTGAGTTTCAGGCGAATCTCGAAGAGGCTGGGCCAGAGTTTTCCGGTGACGAAGAGGCGGTCGTTCAGGGCGTCGTAGGCGATGCCGTTTAGGACGGCATCGGGTTCGTTCGTTCGGTCGCTATCAGAGAGCAGGCCAGTCAGGTCTATCCAGCCGACGACACTCCCGGTCAGCACGTTGATACGGGCAATCAGGTTGGTCTGCCAGACGTTTGCGTAGATCTCGCCCTTCACGGATTCGAGCTCGTTGAGACGCCAGACAAGCCCCCGGTCGTCGCTGACCTCGGATCGGGCGATCTGATTGAGAGACTGGGAGTCTCGGAAGTACAGACTCGCCGTGCCATCGCTCATAACGAATCGCGATCCATCGTGGGCGATCCCCCAACCCTCGGTGGCATAGACGAATTCACGCTTCAGCTGGAACGTTTCGAGATCGTATATAAACCCGACGCGTGACAGCCAGGTGAGCTGTATGATTTCATCGCCGAGGATCGCAATCCCTTCGCCGAAGTGTTGTTGGTCGATCTGCACCGATTGGAGGACTTCGCCTGTTTCCAGGTCAACCTTGCGCAAGGTCGACACACCGTTGGAAGGATGTCCAGGGGTGTAATAAGGAAACTGTCCCGTTCCCTCGTACAGGAACCCCTCGTGGTAGACGAGGCCCTGTGTGAAGCCATTCGGGTCGTGTGGGTAGGTGTTGACGATTTCGAAGGTATAGATTGGGATATCCTTCGATGCGGTTGAATCGGTGGGTGTAAAGGTCGTGCCAAGTTCGTCCGGGCTGAAATGCGGGTATCGCTCGCATGACGCCAGCACGGCGAGCGCCGACAGGCAAACCCACGTCTGACGGATCCATCTCACGGCTCTACTCCTGCTCCACTCGGGTGGCCTTGTGGATCACGATCGGTTCGACGGGCACGTCCTGGTAGTGACCGACCATCGTCGTCTCTACCTGCGCGATCTTCTCGACGACATCCAGACCTTCCGTTACTTTTGCGAATACGGCGTATCCGAAGCTGGCTTCGGAGTGGTCGAGATTCGTGTTGTGACGCAGGTTTATGAAGAACTGGGATGTCGCGCTGTCCACCTCCGACGTTCGTGCCATCGATAGCGTTCCGAGCTCGTTGTTCAGCCCGTTGTCTGCTTCGTTCTTGATCTTCTCCCGCGTTTCCTTCTGCTCCATCTCCATCGTGAAGCCGCCGCCCTGGATGACGAAATTGGGGATGACGCGGTGGAAAACCGTCCCGTCGAAGTGTCCGTCATCAACGTACTGCAGGAAGTTGGCGGCGGTGATGGGGGCCGCCTCCTCGAACATTTCGAGTGTGATGTCTCCTTCAGATGTTTCCATCTTTACCATTCCAATTCCATTTCGGTATGTGCGTGAGTGAGAATTGTTGAGTGCCCAAAGCTACCTAACCTGCCGCAGCAGGACAGGACTCAGGGTCCCAGTCGCGGTCGCAGCAGCCCCGGGGTGGTCGGCTAGTATCGCTCGTCGACGAGCCAGGCTTCCTCGGGGTGGTCCTCCCACCGTTTTCGGAGGACCTGTTCGTTTTGGCAGAATCTTTTCTCGTATGCGATGCCCCCGTGCGAGATGTTGACGCTTACGGCAATTTCGTCTTCGGATGTTACCCAGTGCGGCGTCAACAGCTGGTTCCACAGCACGTCACCTGGTTCCATGCGGTAGGTCAGGAGGATGTCCGAATCGATGTCGGGAATCTGCTCAAGCCGATACTCGTTCCGGTTGTCTACGATGTGCTGGATGCCGGCGCGGGCTTCCGGATCCTTGAAACCGTTGAAGACTTTTACGCCGTGAACCTGCCAAGCGACGACGTGAGAGACATCGACGTGGTAGGTAGAGCTGCAGTTTTTGCCGGAGATGAAGAGAATCGGGTAGCTCCGCTGCCACGTGAGGCCCGTGCTCGACAGGAAGGTCCTCCAGGGAATCATCACATCCTTCTGAAAGTCCCTCAGGAACCCTCCATCACCGTAGAAGTTGTGGAGAAAAAAATTCGCCAGACTGAAGGGCAGATCCACGATCTGCTCGAGCGGCGCCGTCCTGAACTTTTCGATCAGCGCGCTCTTCTCAGCCCCGTCCGCCATACCGAGAAACTGAACCCGTGAGTCGGGGTCCTTGCGGAGGATATCGATGATCTCTTCGGGAGAAGGTATCAATGTCTGGAATGATATGAGTTTCGGACCGATAAGGAAATTCCGTCGGTCGTTCCAGACGGTGAGCAGGTCTTCGACAGTGTTGGCGATGAAGGGAAAGGAAGTCTTCATGATTTTCGTGTCGAGGATCTACGGCCCTGGGTCAAAGACCGTGAACCAATCTTCGTTTCCGCAAATGAGAGCTAATTTCACGGATGCCCCGGGTGCGTTCGGATTGCAGACCGGCGGCTCGGGCAGCGGCTACGTTGAGTTCGTTGTCGTCGAAGAACAGGATGCGTTCGGCCGGCAGGGCGAGCTTTTCGATCACGTTCTCGAATGCCTCACGATCAGGTTTGAGAAGACCTGTCTGGTGGGACGGGTAGTGTGTTTCGATGAGTGTCCCCAGTCCCATTTGCCCCGTCAGTTTTGGCCAGTGGATGGCGTTCGTGTTGCTCATCGTGGCCAGCCGGTATGTCGGCCGGAGATCGTCCAGCAGCTCTTCGACACCGTCGAAGAGGCCGTCGATCCAAGTTTCGAAGGCGGCCAGGAAGATGGTCGGCGGGACGGTGAGGCCGAATTCGGCGATTGTTCTCTCGGCGAAAGCACCGGGATCAACCTGTCCGCTCTCGAAGGCTCGAACAGCGTCGGAGTGCAGCCACTTTTCCCAAAGTTCGGGCTCGGTCATCTCGCCGGACATCCACTCCAGCATCGTCGAAACACCGGTCAGTCTAACGAGTACGCCGCCCAGGTCGAACAGGATAACGTCGATCAAGTTGCCGATTTTAGGCCTGCCTTGACGCGTGTGCCGGACCTGTCCACCTGCTCTGCGAAGTGAGCGGTCTGGAGGGCGTGCCGGGATTGGGTGACGGCCTCGCCGTTGTGGCGGCAGGCGTCGAATATGGTGTCGATGATGTGCACGTGTTTCCCGGTCGCTCGGTACGACCGTCCTCGTTCTCTGCCGCTCCGATGTCCCCGGGCGGTCACTCGGGATGAATGGCGGCGGTGCTGGTTCCATTTCTGCGCTTGTGCCGGTTGAATATAACAAGGGCGACAAAGCCTACAAAGACGTCTGCTAGGACAATGTAGAATGTCCAGGCTGTGCCGAGGGGCTCGAAGCACTGGCCGATGATCCACGGGATCGACATGCCGCCGGCGCTGGACCCGACAAAGAACCAGCCCGTTGCCCGGCCAGATATCGGCATTCTCTCTTCGGCAAGAGATATGACGGTGGCGAACATCGGGGCGACCGTGATTCCGGCCATGACCGTGCCGGCCCATAGCATCGTCTGACTGTTGGGTCGGGACAGAACGGCGAGTGATGCGGCGCCGACTCCTGCCAGACAGAGTGTCATGATCGTGGTAGCTGATGCACGTGCGGCCAGCGGGATGCCGAGCAGGCGGCCGAAGGTGAATGCTCCCCAGTAGGCAGAGGTCAGGGCAGCTGCGGTGACGGTATCAGCCAGGTTCTGCTTGAGCGCGTAGGTGTAGATCCAATTTCCGTACCCGACTTCAGCGCCGACAGTCGCGAACAGGAGTCCGGCAACGAGTACAATCGTAGACCGGTGCTCGCCGAGACCCGATTCCTCGTTACGTGCGTGATGGGCGATCTGTGGGCTGGGCTGGACGGCAACAAACAAGATCAACGGGATCAGGAGCGCAGCCAGCATCCAGTAAGCATCGGAGACAGATCCACCTGACTCGATCGCGAACGAGACGATCAGTGGTGAGGCCAGTGCACCGACACCGAAGAAGAAATGCAGACCGTTCAGCCAAGGACCTAGACCGGTCGGGAAGAGCCAGACGAGGAGTGTGTTTCCGCCGGCGTCGAGCGCGCCTTCGCCGATCCCGAGACCATAGAGGATGGCCGTGAGTATCGTGACGGAGGGACTGAGCGGGACGAGCGCCATACAGATCGCCATGAGGGTCATCATACCGGCAATCAGGGGATGGCCCGGGTAGCGATCGAAGAGTCGGCCGCCAAACAGGGCGCCGGTTAGGTAGCCCGCTGAGCGCGCGACAAAGATGGTGCTCAACCTGCCGAGAGATGAGTCGGTCAGTTCGGCGAGACCCGGCAGCGTCGGACCGAGCGAGGCCAGCACGAGACCCAGTCCTATGAATGCGCCGTAGTAGGAAAGCGTCTTTGTGAGACGGCCAGAAGGGCGCGGATTGGCGGGATCGCTCAATGGAAGGCGATCTTCCAGTAACTGTCGAGCAGAATGGCTGTTTCGGTGGTGGCGTAGAAGTCCGTGTATGGAAAGTTGTTCAGAATCGATCGAGAGAAGATTGTAATTTTACTGGTGTACCACCTCTTCTCCTTGCCAGAGGCGAAGGTGACGTTCACGACGACCTCCCGGATCTTGTCCCTGTCGTCCATCTTTGGCAGACCGGTCAGCCTGGCGTTCAACTCCACGGGCACACCGGTTGTCTCGTCGATCCAGGCCGTTCCTTGCCAGCGTCCCGATTCTGTCTTCTGTGAGTAGTCATAGGCGACCCAGACGTCTTCACCATCGCGTCGCGTTCGACCATCCCGTTTTGCTGATACGTCCTTCTGAACCGCGGGCCGGAACGGGTTGTACTGTGGCTTCATGCTGAACCGGGCACTGATTTTATCGAATGTCTCCCGGAGTTGATCGGTAATCGGGACCCCATTGCTTATTGCTTCGACAAGGTTGACGTTCACCTTGCTTCCCGTCTGAGAGAAGGAGACGTGGCGTCGCGAGACGAGATGGCTGTCTCCCTCAGGATCGAAGATCTCCTCTCTTTCGACCCAATTCCCAGGAACCAGGCCTCGGTTGAAGGCGGAAATCGCCACCGCTCGCTGCCAGAGTGCGTCGCCGGCGATTACCGGTGAGGGGTATACGGAAAGGGACAAAGCGTATAGGGTGAGGTGGAGAATCGACAAAGGACTATCCTCGTGTGAAGATCACCGGAAAGACGGTTTCGTCACCCACGTGGCGGGTCAGGTCCTGACGCAGGTCGTCTACCGGTCTGCTGTTCTGCGTACGCAGATGAATCGCAAAGCTGCACCGCGGGCCGTCGGAGTTGTTCTCGTCGCTGCCGTGCAGGCTCAGGCCACCCGCAGAAATCAATGCGGGTTCCTCCGACCAGACTGCATTCTTGGGCAGATGAAGTCCCTCCCTGACGGCGTCCAGATCCCCCCCATGGAAGTCGCTTCCCTCCAACAATCCCCAGTGATTCGATCCCGGAATAAATCGCATCGGCCCCGAGTCTTCCTGAACCTCGGACACGGTGACCCATGCAGTCAAGAGCTGGCTGCCTTCGCTGGCGCTGCGGTTGGCCGGCGCCCCGGGCTAACTACGCGCGCCCCTTTGGGGCTTTTTCGGCATCGATGATCGGGACCGACGTGTGGTCAAGGCTCTCTGGTTGTTGACCACGTGCGTTGTGCACTCAAGCCTCGAAACGTTGCCCGGAGTCCTCTTCGTGCTCGTTTGCGATGACGTAGTAAGCCAACTCCTCAGTGTCGCTGGCGTTGCGGATCCTATGTCGAATATTGGCCGGCTGCATAAAACAGTCGCCCTCGACCGCCACCGACTCTTCACCATCGCGCACGACGATCGCCTGTCCGGACATGACTATGAAGAATTCCCATCGATGCGTGTGCGCGTGGACCGGACAGGGACTGGTGCTAGGTGGAAGGCGTGTCAGCTCGACGTCAAAGGGGTGCTGTTCATCGGTGTTGCCGAGTGCCACCGAGATATGCTTGCGGTGACGGGTGTACCTTCCGCTTTTCCAGGACCATTCCTGGCGTTCTTCGGGGACATCGTCTTTGTTGATGATCCAGTCGGGCATATCGATCCTCAATTCAGTGTCCAGAGCTCACGGAAGGGCCAGGATAGAACCCCGGGAACACAGGCTAGACCTGGTGGGAGACGATCTTGCCGTTGCGGGCGAGTGGAAGGCCAGCGAAGGCGCACCGGTTGCCCCACAAGTCGACTGCTTCCTGGGTCTTGTATTCGTTGATGATTTTGTGGCGTGACGTTTTTGTGTAGTTATGCCCGGCGGTATGGACAATCAGGACGTGGATTACGACGACATCGCCGGACCTGGCTTCTACAGTGACGGCCTCTGTTTCGTCGATCGCATCAGCGGGTATCGTATGTGACCTCTCGAGCGTAGGGTAGTCGCCCTTCAGGTGGCTGCCTGGGATGACGGAAGTGGCCCCGGCGTCAACACCATTGTCTTCCAGGTAGGTAATGGCGGCGGCCAACTCGGGTTTTGTGTGCCGTTCGTAGGGCCAATCCTGGTGCCAGCTCTGGTCATTCGTGAAGCCCGGCGGGTTGTTGCGGACCTTGCCGTTGTGGAAGTCGATGTTCGGGCCGAAGAGATCGATAAAGACCTGAAGAATACGCGGGTCGAGAAA
>CAYYGZ010000071.1:0-18327 GCA_964471275.1 uncultured bacterium
GTATGCTCAAAGTGCACTCTCGTTTCGTGTGTGATCTTTGGTGCGGTTCTCGCGTATCATATATCATCCGACTCGAAGGAGCGGGACAGCCGAATAATACAACAATTATCGCTCGAGGTCCTATCTCCCGAGCGATCGTCGAAAGAGAGTCTTATCGATGGCAAAGATACTGATCTGTTTTGTAATCATGATGTCAACTCCAGCCTTCACGCCAGCACAGATTTCGAATGCGCAGGGCAGTATGGCGGGGGAAGTGACGCACGATTCTGTTATTCTGCAAACACGAATGACGTGGTTGGGGCCGACGGTGTCTGCCGGTTCGAGGTTTCGAGCTCGGATGATTTCCACTCGCCGATCGTGACGGACTGGCTCAATGCGCGTTCCGAGTATGACTACATCATCAAGGCGGTTGTGGATGGTTTGATGCCCGGGACACGCTATTTCTACCGTCCGATCTACGGGCAGGATACGTCCCGCGTCGTGAATGGCAATGCCGGAACATTTCGCACGAGCGATCCGCAGGGTACGCTGCCGGTCAAGATCACCGTTGTGACTGGAATGAATTACAACAAATTCCACTTTGGTGCACGCAATGCGATCGCCTACGCCGGCGATGACAAGGATCTGGGCTATCCTGCGCTCGACGCCATCCGGGAGATGAAGCCGACGTACTTTGTCGGTACGGGCGACAATGTTTACTACGACCATCCCAGAGAACCGGCTGCCAAGACAGTTTCCGAGATGCGTCAGAAATGGCACGAACAGTTCGTGCAGCCGCGATTCGTCTCACTGTTCGCCGAGGTGTCGACTTTCTGGGAAAAGGACGATCACGACCATCGGTATGATGACTCAGACCGAAGCGGCAATCGGCTCCCGAAACATGAGATCGGTGTGGAGATCTTCCGAGAACAGGTACCAATTGTCGATCCCGCGGACCCGTCTGCGTTGACCTACCGAACTCATCGCATCAGCAAGCACCTGCAGGTCTGGTTCCCCGAAGGGCGGGACTATCGAAGCGACAACAAGACGCCGGACGGACCGGACAAGACGATCTGGGGTGCCGAACAGATGGCGTGGTTCAAGCGAACCCTTCTGGGGAGCGATGCTACATTCAAGATCATGATCTCGGCGACGCCGATGGTTGGGCCGGATGACGCCAGGAAGAGCGACAACCACGTGAATCAGAAGGGCTTCAGGCAGGAAGGAGATGCCATCTTCGTGTGGCTGAAGGAGAACGGGTTCCTGGAGAAGAACTTCTACTTCGTGTGCGGTGATCGACACTGGCAGTATCACTCGCAGCATCCGAGCGGATTCGAGGAATTCTCGACAGGAGCACTGGTGGATGCGAACGCGAGGCACGGGAGGAAGCCGGGAGATCCTGCGTCGACGGATCCGGATGGTGAGATCAAGCAGATCTACACGTATGATGAGCCGACGGGTGGGTTTCTGATGGTGACGGTGGCGGGGAACGAAGATGGGGAAGGCGCGTTTGCGGATTTTTCGTTCTACGATGAGAAGGGGGAGAAGCTGTACGGGTCGGTGAAGAGGGAAAAATGACAAGTGACGAGAGGGATTTGGGATTGGCCATTTTCCAATGGCCATTAACCATTGGGGAGGCAAGAGCAGGTAGGGCATCCCGAGGAATCACGGGGAAGTTTGGTTCATCCTTCGATACGACGTCACTCAGGAGGAACAGGGAGGCAAGGCCAAGCCTGTATCAGATTCAACTTGTTTGAGAATCGTGAAATGCTCCTTGGGTAGAGGGATGCCTTCGATGGACCAGGTCTGTTCGCGTTGCCACTCGCGGGTTCCAGGGAGCTCGGCCGAGTCGGTTCCCGGGATAGGCCTCAGTTCGCGGGTCTGGCAGATGATGCGAGTGATCTCGGATTTGAAGATGTCTGGATCGCCGATTTTGGAAGGGTCGATGGCGACGAAGAGGAAGCCTCTCGATGCGCCCGTGTAAGTGCGTTCTGTTTGCTCGCCGGAGGAGCCGGCGAGCATCCCGCCAAGCAACGTCGAAACAAACTTGATCCCGAGGCTGGCGAAGACGGCTTTCGGATAATCCGGTAACGCGGATGCGGCGTGATCGGTGCCCTGGAAGAAGCTGGCGTTCATGTCGGCGACGAGCGGCGGACCCTCCGCCGAAGGAATCCCGAAACACATCGGCGGCGCTCGCATCGCGTCCCACACTGTTGCCTCCTCGGCCTTCGGTTTGCCCCAGTCGGCACCCCCCGCCACGCCCCAGGATACCAGACCTCTCTGTATCGCACGTCTCGCGTAGATACCCGCACTACCCACGTGGCCGTGATTGCAGGTGGTGGCCAACGCGATCCCGCTTTCGAGTGCCTTGTTGCACGCGGCATCAACGGCCCCTGCAGCGGCGAGGTAGCCCGCACCCCCGTCTCCGTCCAAACGGACTGTCGTCTCGGTCGCTCTCAGGATCTTGATGTCGGGATGGGTGTTGATCAGGCCGTCGCGGAATTCGGGGACGTAGCGCCGAAGCTGGCGGGTTCCGTGACTGACGATACCGCGCAGATCGACGTCAACGAGGCACCGGGCGATGAGCCGGGCATCTTCGGAGCGTACATCGAGGTGTTCGAGGACGCGGGTGGTCCAGTCTAATAGCTCGTCTGGATTTATTTTCAATGGTACCTCAAAGGCTTGGGAACTACCCCTCGACGGACTCGGGATCGGTTCTGAACACGGAGGGAGCGTTACAACAGGATGCTCGCTAATCAACAAGGTGCGGATTGGAATGCGGTTCTGGTCCTCCTTTCCTATCCTTCGCGCCCTCCGTGACTATCTCTTGCTCTACCCCAGGCAAAGGTGGACACGATCGGAAACGGCGGATGAAGGCAAGTATTCGATGTACTCCAGGTATGACGGGTCTTTGAAGCCGATGGCAGCACGTTTGAGGAGTCCGACAAACGATGCGCTGTCGTGCTCGGTGATCTGCTGCCAGGTCCACCGTTCGCCCTTTACAGCGTAAGGAACCAGGAAGTCGACGGCCTTTCGGATACTGCGCCCGTCCGGTGTCTCATAGCGCCATAGATCCACCTCGACAGCTTCTGCGAAGTGGGCGATAGACATGAACGCTATGGTGTTCATCTGGGTGTAGCTCAACGACCGGGAGCGGGCCAACTCGTGTGGCTGCGAGCCGTCGGGCTCGATCTGAGTTGCGATTCGACATTCCCTGGCCTCTTCGGCCACCTTCCCTACGATCCGAGGGTCACCTGTATAGAGGGCCAGCGCGCAAAGCTGAGCATCATACCAGGTGGCGTGATTGTTCTTCGTGTTGGCCTCATCTCTACCCGTATCACTCGATACGAGCCATTCTCGATAGGCTTTCATCCACATCAGCAGGCCAGAGCGATCCGTATCTGCGATTGCGCCCGATAGATCCAGCAGACCGATCGCATCGACCAGGCGTGTGTAGGATGCGGTGTCGATGATGCCAATGCCACGGCCTTCGCATATGCCCGGGATCCCCTGACCATACTCGAGGTGCGGGCTCATCTTTGTGGCGGGGTCGAGGAACCACGTGCGAATGAGCCGGGCAGCGTGGTCGGCTGCACGGGCATCGTCGAAGAAGTGCCAGCCGAGTGCGAGGGACTCGATAGCAGAGACCATCCGGTCCTGTTTTCGGGAGTCGAGGGTTTCGACCTCCGGATTGACTTCACCGTCCTTTCTGATGTAAGGGAGGCCGTCCGGTGTGTCGGGATTCGGCCACCAATACGGGCCCTGACTCATGTAGTCGTGTTTGTCGCCGCTCGGCGGGACCGGCTCTTTGGTCATCACCGAGACGGGCTCGAACGTGAGCGCGTTGTCGACGTCCGATCGGAGCGCGTCGACGGCAGGCTGAAGAGATGGATCACCGTCAGCCAGACGGGATTTGGCGTCCTGAAGGGCTGTCCAGGACCAGGTGAAGAGGCGTGGTTTTGTCATTGAGGATCGAGGATGGAAGATTTGAGATCAAGGGCATCAACACGCTGACTGGAAGTTCCCTGATCACTATTGTAACTTCTGGATTGCGTCGAGGACGATGGGTTCAGCGGCGGTATTGCCTACGGTCACGATGCCACCGCCGACCGTGTAGATCCGGTCGGCGGTCGCCTTCGGGATGTCTCAGTACGGCAACGACTTCGGCATCGCTCTGGACGTCCGCGTCGTCGATTCCTTCGCCGGCCTTGTCCACCAGTACCAGGGCCTCGGTCATATCTGTCCTGATCCGTGCCCAGTGGCCGCCGATCGTCTCGATTGTCGGGATTTCCGTGCCTTCGCGGATGTGATGTGTGCTGGGTGGCTAACCCCTTGCGCGGGCGTGAAGTCGACGGTTACTGGGAGGGTGCGTCGCCCCAGTCGGGGACTTCGAGCGTGTTGCCATCCTGTGTGGCGGATTTGTGCGCCATTACACCGGGGGCCATGTAGCGCACAGCTTCCCAGATGTTGATGGCGGGAACACGGTTGCTGGCGATGGCATCGCAGAATTCGTGTACAAGGAAGGCATGCGATCCGCCGTGCCCACCGTAGATGCCGCCACGCGTGTTGAGTCTGCTGAAGGCCTCCTGAACGTCACCAGGGAGCGGGTCGCGCATTTCCTCGTTCGTCAACTCCGTGGTGTCGGTTCGGTCGATCCACTGGCCATTGTTGTACGAACTCTCTGAACCGAAGATGCGAGCCGTTTCCTGGTTGCGATGACCGATCATCCGGAATTCACAGATCCGCATCGTGGCGCCGTTGCTCATCTGGTAGATGGCGGTCTCGTTCGCGAATTCGTCTCCGTGCCAGTCATCTGGCTCCGGTGTACGCTGCCCCCAAGCGCTGACCTTGAGCGCGTGTGCCTGCATCACGCTAATGGGTCCAGACACAGAGTGCGTGGGATAGTGCATGGGTGGATTCTTGCCACTCCCGTTGTAACGCTTCCTGAACTCAATCCACTCCCGCCCAGCCTTACTGTCCAGCCGTCGTCTCTGCACCTCACGCAGGTTCGACCTCGGATTGTCGACATCGTGGAAGTACTCGCCCTCGGCATACACAAAGTGGCCGAAGTCCCCTTCAGCTGCCCGGCGACGACAATACATCATTCCGGCGTGGTAGAACGATGTCTCACCGAGCATATAGTGTTTGCCTGTTGTCAGACACGCGTTGACGATCTTGTCACACCAGTCGAGGATTTCGTCGCCGTCGGGAACGGACAGGATCGGAACCGCGCTGTATACGTTCTTACCAGCCAGCAGGATCTGGTGCGCCTGAGGCGCGTGAAGCCAGGGCTGCGTGATCAGGACAATCGCATCGAGGTCGGACTCGCAGATGGCGTCGATTGAGTCGAAGGTGTCTTTGAGATCAAATTTGGCGCCGAAATGCTCGCGGTCGATGATGGCCTGGATGCGTTCCGGTTCGCGGTCGCAAAGACCGACGCGGCTGACGGCGGGGTGTGCGTGAAAGAGGTCGGCAAAGGCGGTGCCGAATGCGCCGAGGCCGACGAGACCTAAGGATATGGACATAGGTAGACCTTTGGTTGGGAGGCGTTTCGGACTCCAAAGGAGCGAGAGGCGTTCCAGGGCGGACGTTTGGTTGGGACCCCGTCATCCTGAGCGCTAGCGAAGGATCTCTTTGAGTTCTTGATCATCCTCTCGAAGACACCTGCAAGGAGGAGAGACAGGAGAGGGTCCAGATCCCAAAGGGATCCTTCACATTCGGTTCAGGATGACGTCCTGGAACCTGGCGCGCTTCTGCTCTTCTGGAACGCTTTTGGTTCTATGCTCCAGATATTCGCGGCATCGGGATCGATTCCTTACCCATTTCCGCGAACAGGAGCTTGTTGATTAACTCCGTTTTCAGCGACTGCGAGTCCGGATCATTCCAGAGGTTGTTGATTTCCTTTGGGTCGGATTCCAGATTGAAAAGCTCGCCATACTCGTGCTGGTAGTAGACGGTCAGTTTGTGGCGATCTCCGACATACGTCTTGACGTGCAGGGTCAACGGATCGTGGTGGTTCTCGACGATGCAGTGATCGCGGATTGTCTTCCTGTTACCATACCACACATCGGTCTGATCGATACCGGTCATTGCGTGGGGGATCGGGATGTCGCACGTACTCAGGAAGGACGGGGCGTAGTCGACGAGCGATTGGAGCGAATCGGAGACCACCCCCTCAGCCACCTTGCCTGGCTGGCTGACGATCATCGGGACACGTACCATATCTTCGTAATGGAATGCGCCCTTTGCCGTGAGCCCGTGGTGACCGTAGAAGTGACCGTGGTCGGATGTGAAGACGATGAGCGTGTTCTCCGACATTCCGAGCGCCTCGAGCTTGTCGAGGATCTGGCCGATCTGCTTGTCCATCAAGCTGATCATCCCGTAGTAGCAGGCGATGTCCTTCGCGAGCTCACCCCTGTCGTGCAGATGGGAGCTGAATCCGTGCAAGCCCTGACCGCTCGATTTGTAGGGGCTGAAGTCCGGATTCTTTGTCTGTGTCATCTGAAAATGAGGCGGGTTGTTGTCGTGTTCACCCTCGACGATCGACGGGACCGTCAGCGACTCAGGATCATACATCGTGTCCCAGGGGCGCGGCGCGAGATACTTGGGATGGGGGTCGAAGAAGCTGGACCAGAGGAAGAAGGATTCGTCGTTTTCTGAATACTGATCGAGGAGCTCACACGAGCGCTCGGCGATCCAGGTCCCATAGTGGAATTCTTCCGGGATCTCCCACGTGCGTTTCTGATTGGTGTTGTTCCCGGTCGGGGGCCGATAGTAGTCCTTCCAGTGCGCGCATCCCTTCTCTTCCAGCCAGATGGCGTAGTGTTGGCCGACGTGGGCCTCGTCCGTGTGGTTCCGGGCGAGTTCGACGTGCTCGAAGCCGTAGAAGGTTTTGTCGAATTTCCGCCAGAAGTCGAGATCCTGAAGCGTCGGATAGGATTCGAGCGAAGGGAACTCTTCCGTTCCGTGGAGCGGCTGAAAATGCGCCTTTCCCACGAGTGCCGTCCTGTAGCCTGCAGCTATAAAGTCCTCGCCGACCGTGTGCTCGGACTCGAGCAGCTTCGTCCCGAGAGAGTAGGCACCGTGTTGACTCGGATACTTACCGGTCACGAGTGATGCGCGTGTCGGCGTGCAGGTGGGGTTCGGACAGTAGTTGCGCCGATAGAGTGTCCCCCGGGAAGCGAGACGATCCAAATTGGGGGTTTTGACCTCAGAGCCGATACAGCTGAGCGTGTCCCAGTGCTGCTGGTCACTGGTGATCAGAAGGATGTTTGTCTTGTTGGCCATCGGGTGCCTTTCGGGTCCTAAAGAGAAAAATCGGTGTGACGCCCAATCTAATCTGAGGTCTGATACCGGGCAAGAATACTCGGTCCCTGTACAGAGACCCGGCGATCAACAGTTCAAGGAAATCGCTTGAGGCTGTGCGGAAGCGACTCTTTATCGAAAGTTTAGCCAGCGCCTTCGGCGTATGGCCATTCCTCGCTCGGGTTCCCAGCCGATGATCCGGCTGTGACGGGCAAGCAAATCATCTTATCGGAGGTCTGCACCGTCCTTGTTGCCCAGGTTGTTGTTGGGGTGGGGTAGGGGAGAGGAATCAGGAGGGTCCAGAACTCACCTCGGCTACGCTCGGTGCAGGCGCCGGGATCCTTCACTTGCGCTCAGGATGACGGGCGGAAAGGAGATGAGAAGATGAAGCAGCTACTGATGCCGATTGTGATGACGTTGTCGAGTATGCCGATGTTTGCGTTCGGATACCTGATCAAGGTCAAGAAGCAGGTGAACTTGATCTCGGGTATCGATCTGGATGAGATCAATGATCTTGACAGGTTGCTGAACTGGATGGGGAATGTGTTTTGCCTGGTCGGGGTTCTGGGCGACGATCGAGATGGTTTCAATCCGGTTTCCGGCGACGAGCTTGCTGAAGATTGACAGCTCTTCGGCGCAATCCAGTATGGATGGTTCGGGTATAGCTGGCTCTGAGGGAAGTGGGATCCGAGTGTACCACCGGGATCACGGTGGACTCCAGGAAGGCAGGCCGGACCCGGGGATGAGGTGTCTCTCCGCAGGAAAGAGTACTGGTCCAGAAATACAAGGAGGGGAGAGAAGGAGATCAACTTAAAAGTGCCCCCGGGGGAACTCTTGCTGTATTTACGGCTTAAATCCCGGATTTCGGGGTACATCTAACCAGTGATGTGCTGGATCAGCCGTGCGTGAGGGTTATTCGACGTAGGGTCCGGAGTGCTCGATCCGGTTGCGGATCCTGGCGTAATCGGCGGAGCCGTCGTCGGGCCTGGATTCGAATCGCATCCCGCGAAGATCGCCTTCCTCGTAGCCCATAACCTGAGGGAGGCTCTTTGCGCCACCGACAGATTTCTGCGAGTTGTCGAGGATGTAGAGCCGTTTGCCGTCGGGAAGGTGAACGATGCCGATGTGCTCGTGGCGTTCGAGAGATTTTCGCTCGGCGGCGGATCTGAGGACCTTCTCGTCGACATCGATGCCCAGACCCGGGGTCTCGGGCACGCGAGAGAACCCACCCGTCACGGGGATTCGTTCCGTTGTAATGTCTTCGTCGAATTGATCGTCCAGCGTAATCAAGTGGGCCGTGGCGGTTGGGAGGACAGCGGCTTCGTGAAGACTCAGCGCCTTCATCAGCGTGGACCCGGATTGCTGGATGAGCACCTGAACATTTGATCTGCCGTAGGCGAGCCCTTCCTGCAGGACACGACCGATCGACCCGCCTGTCATATAGATGTCCGCACAACCGTGGATGACTTCTGGCATTCCGCCCAGCCTTGGTGTGTGCATGATCACAGGGAGCATCGTTTTGGTGCGAAGAAGCCGCCAACCTTCGATGTCCGACGAAGGCAGCGGGTCTTCGATGAAACCGACCACGGGGTAGGTTTCGAGTTTGGTGATAAGCGGACCTATGACACCGGGCGTCCGACTGTGATTCAGGTCCCAGTGAACCTTGAATCCGTCGGGTGCTACGTCCTGTGCGGCCTTCGTCTGCTCAATGATGTCATATCTCGGGTCGCTGTGCATCTTGAAGACGCGGTATCCCTGGCCAGCCGCCCGCATGATTTCACTCGCGAATACCTCAGGAGGACACGGTCTTGTCCAGGCACCAACCGGCACGGCATCGCGGACTTTCTGGCCCATCAGTTTATGGGCCGGTATTTCAAGATGCTTGCCCATCACATCGTAGATCGCCATTCCCAGGGCAGCGTTCAGCGTGTTCTGGATGAAGTCAAAGGGGTCGCGATCGATCACCGTGGCCGCGTGTGCCTCATCCAGGACGGGCTTCCCTTCCTCGTGGCTCCCGAAGCCGATGATTCCGTTGTCCGTTGTGACTTTGACCGCCTGGTGCTGGTCGATGTCGTACATCCGTAGATGACCGGCTTCGTTGTCATAGCGCTTCGACAGGGGGATGGTGATGGGGATGATTTCGACGTTGGTGATCTTCACTGCCGCCTCCTTGTTCGAACTCGCGGGTGGCCGGGCTTGGTCCGTGATCAGATGGTCGGGAACCTGATCTCAGAGGGCAAAGTCTGTCAGGTATCGAAAAGCCGGACCCTGGATTCTGTCCGGCTTTTCGATACGTCATTTCGAACAGCCACTAGCGGAGGCTGGCGACAGCTCCCTCAATCCGCTTCAACGCCTCTTCGATGTTCTCGAGAGAATTCGCGTAGGAGAAGCGGAGATAGCCCTCGCCGTATTCGCCGAAACCTGTTCCGGATAGAGAAGCGACCCCTGCCTCAAGTAGAATATCCTCGAGTTCCTGAGACGATCTGCCCAGCTCTGTAATGTTCGGGAAGAGGTAAAAGGCGCCACCGGGCAGGCGACAGGTGATGCCATCGATCGCATTCAGGCCCGCGTGGAAAACGTCGCGTCGTTTGCGGAATTCTTCGAGCATCTCGTGTGATGGTTCCTGAGGGCCGGTGAGCGCGGCGATGCCGGCCTGCTGGGTGAATGCCGCGGTGCACGAGTTGCTGTTCACCATCAATCGGGCGATGTGCTGTGCTGTCTCCTCGGGCATGACACCGTAGCCCATCCGCCAGCCGGTCATCGCATATGTTTTTGAAAATCCGTCCAGGATGATCAGTTTGTCGGCCATGCCGTCGAAGGCGGAGATGCTGGCGAACTCACCGTCATAGACCATACGTGCGTAGATCTCATCGGCAAGTACGGGGATGTTACGTTCAACCGCGATTTCAGCGATGACCTTCAGGTCCTCAGCGGGGACGATCCCGCCCGTTGGGTTCTGAGGCGAGTTTACGATGATGAGGCTGGTCTTGTCGGTGACCAGGTTCGATATCTGGGCGACGTCGAGGGTGAAGTCCTTTTCTTCGATCAAGGGTGCGGGCACGGGCTTGGCCCCGGCGAACTTGATGACCGACTCGTAGATCGGGAAGCCGGGGTTGGGATAGATGACCTCCGATCCGGGTTCGGCAAACGCCAGAATTGTGAAGAACATGATCGGCTTTGCGCCTGGACAGACGACGATCTGATCTGCATTCACATCAATGTTACGGCTCGATGCGACGTCGTTGGCGATGGCTTCACGTAACTCGGGCAATCCTGCCGCCGGACCGTAATGTGTGAAACCGGAACCCAGCGCCTTCTGTCCGGTTTCGACGATGTGTGCGGGTGTGTCGAAATCGGGTTCGCCGATCTCGAGATGGATCATGTCTTTGCCCTGTGCTTCCAGAGCGCGTGCCTTAACGAGGACATCAAAGGCGGATTCTGTTCCCAGCTGTGACATTCGCGATGCATAGTTCATTTTGGTATCGAGCCTTTCAGCTCGCCTCCTGCTTTGGTCGGACAGTACCGTCTACGAGGTCGCCTTGTTGGTAAGACCCCAGTACCCTTAACGTTGCCGCGTGTCGGGCAAGTTCGTCAAGGGCAGCCAGACATTCCGGCTCGGATCGGTTGCCTTCGAAATCGAGATAGAAGGTGTATTCGAAGGGCTTTCCGGCGATCGGACGCGATTCGATTTTCTGCAGATTGATGTTGCTCTCGGCAAAAGCACTGAGACTGCTGTAGAGCGAGCCGGCCTCGTTCTTGAGGCTGAAGACGATCGATGTCTTCGAGGGTTCCTCGGCTTCGACGGCTGTCCTGGCGACGACGACGAAGCGCGTGTAGTTCTGATGATTGTCCTCGACGCTCTCCTGCAGGATCTCCAGCTCGTGGTCGATGGCGGCCTGTCGGCTGGCGATCGCCGCAACATCCGTCGCCCCAGATGCCTTAAGGTCACGCACAGAACCCGCCGTGTCGTGTGTGGGGACGGTGCGCGCATCTGGCAGGTTCCTGATAAGATTTGTGCACTGAGCCAACGCTGGCGACTGCGAATGGATCTCGCGAATATCCTCCATCTTTACGCCTGCGTTCACGATCAGATTGTGCACGATTCGCAGCTTGGTTTCACCGATAATGCAGAGTGAGCGCTCGAGCAGCAGGTCGTAGTTGTCAAGGATGCCCCCCATCAAGGTATTCTCGATGGGGACCATCCCGTGCGAGGCCTCACCGGATTCGACGGCTTCGAAGAGTGCGTGGAAATCGTGACGTGGGAAAACGTCGACCGACTGACCGAAATAGGCCCGTGCGGCCATTTCGCTGTAAGCACCGTAGTCGCCCTGAAAGGCAACGCGAGGATTGTCTGTCGAGGCTTTACTCGGCATGGATGAGCGTCCGGAGATGGGCTTCTACACTGAGCGAAAGGCCTTCGAGGTCGTAGCCGCCTTCGAGTACGGAAATTAGATGGGCATCAGCGTGATCGGATGCGATTGAGATTGCCCGCTCGGTCATCTCTGAAAAACCGTTCTCAGTGACTCGCGTAGCGGATAGCGGATCATTGATGTGGGCGTCAAAGCCTGCCGAGATAATCACAAACTGTGGCTTGAAGGCATCCATCGCCGGGATGAGCTCCGCATCGAGTATGTTGAGATACTCTTCGTCGTCGGCTCCGCCGCCGACCGGCGCGTTCAGTGTGGCGCCGATGCCGTCACCGAGTCCCCTCTCTTCCCGAGCCCCCGTGCCCGGGTAGTGTGGAAACTGGTGAATGCTGAAGTAGAAGATGCTGGGGTCGTCCTCCAGGATGTGTTGTGTACCGTTTCCGTGGTGAACATCCCAGTCGAGTATCATTACACGCTCAACACCGTGTTTCTCCTGAGCGTAGCGTGCCGCGATCGCAACGTTGTTGAACAGGCAGAAGCCCATCGCGCGATCGAATTCCGCGTGATGACCGGGTGGTCGCACGGCACAGAAGGCACGATCCGCCTCCCCGGAGAAGACCTGGTCTGTTGCCTTGAAGGTGGCTCCTACTGCCAGCCTCGCGATGTTGAAGGAACTAGGAGACAGCATGGTTTCGTAATCTTCCATGCTGCCGGCGTCCTGCTTGCAGCGGTCCTTGACGTTCCTCACGTGCGCGGTAGAGTGGGCCCGCGCAAGCCACTCTTCGTCTGCGTGGTCCGGCACCGTTTGTACCAAGTCAGACGCCAGACCCGACTCGGACAACCGTGCGTGCAGGGCACGTAAGCGGTCAGGGCGTTCTGGATGACCTTCGCCCGTATCGTGCGCTTCGTAGTCAGGATGGCTGATGAATGAGACCGTCTTCAAGGACGAGACCGGAAGAGCAAGAGGTGAAAGGGCAGAGGGCAAGCAAAAAACGGCAGACGGCAATTGGCAGAAGCAAGAGGCGGCCCTGCCTTCTCCCGTCTCACACTTTTCCTGCAGACTGCGCTGCAATATAGGTCTGAGATCCCGGACGGGAAAGACTGCTACTGCTTCTGAAACACGACTCCGAAGTCAGCGGGATTCGGAATCTCGTTTGCCGTGAATTGGCGACCCGACGTGTAGTCCGAGATGTCCACAAAGGCCGCTGCCTTCTCGTTCGACTCATACGAGGCCATCAGGACGGCCATCGTATCCCAGGCCATCATCGCGCCGGACTGCGGGAACTGGTTTTCGTTGAGCACGCAGTCTACGGCGTCGTTCATTTCGTTGACATACCCGTGTGCGTGGAACTGGTTGGGTATCGGGAAGGATGTGCCGCGCGCCGTCGGGAGTTTCTCTCTGAACAGAATGTCACCGGACGGTCCTTCGTCGGGCAGGAAGATCTCGTTGCTGTTGTTGGGATTGATCCTGACGTCATACTGACCGAAGTCGGCGATGATTGAGAGTTCGTTCTTTATCCCGCTGATGCTGAGGTCGTAACCCAGAACTTCCGCTACGGTCTCATCATCGAAGACGATGGTGACGCGGCCGAAATCGTCGACATTCTGCATCACACGGAAATGCTCCCCCGCCGATTCCGGCTGGTTCTTCAGGATCTGGAGCGCAACGGCCGAGATCTTCTTGGGACGAATCGGCACACCGTTCTTGAGAATGCCCTCTACCTGCTTGATGTAGAGGATCGGGCCGAGCGGATGACAGGCCTTGTTGAACAGCGCGCCGCCTCCCGATTTCGAGGGTGTATCGTAGGCCGGGGCGTGCGATCCCTGGTGAGCACATATCCCACGCTGGTAGAGGATTTTCCCCTTGTTACGTTCCGTTGCCTGAGTCATCACTTCGACAAGTCCCTTGACGCCATCGAAGTAGACAAAATCTTCCGCATACAGAAGCTTTGATTCCGCATATCGAACGGCATCGAGGACGGAGGAAAGGTAGTCCATTGTTTCGCGCTTCCGGGTCTCGCCATCCGCTTCACGTCCCTCCGTGTGACCGGGCCAGATGACGGGCGGCTTTTCGAGCACGATGACTCGAGTACCTGCCTTCGCTGCTTCGATCGTGTAGGGACCGTGGGCAAAGTTGGCACAGGCGATGTTGTCGATGTCCGGTTTCACCTGACCGACCATGTCCGCGTGGTTCTCGAACGCTTTGGCGATGCCGTGCTTCTGTGCGAAGGTTTCCGCGTTCTTGAGATGACCGGAGCAGACACCGGCGAGATCGATCTCCACACCATTCTTGTGCGGAATCATTCCGTAGACCTGGGCCGTGTAGTCGCCCGCAAACCCCGTTCCGTTAATCGTGACCCTAAGCTTGTCCATTCATCCACCGGTTCCGTGGAGAAACACGAGAGTGGGCCCATCGTTCTCGTTACGCTGCGTAAGCCGTCTGCCCCAGGATGTGGTTAGCATATCCATTACGTAATCACACCTCCACCGAGACAATAGTCTTGGTCATAGATCACGGCCCACTGCCCCGGCGCGATGCCAGGGTCGGGCGCATCCAATGATACGTGTGGTTCGCCACCATCCTCGATCGACACGCACGCATCTGTCATCTGTGGTCCGTGTCGAACCTTCACCTTCAGACGCTCACTTCCGGGCGGCCCGTCGATCCAGTTCGTGTCCCGGAGAGCGAAGCTGGCACGTGCCCGCCGCTCCTTCTCCGCTGAGTCGCTGACGTAGGTGATGTTCTTCTCGACGTCCTTCTCGACAACATACCACGGTCCGCCTCCCAATCCCAATCCTTGACGCTGACCGATCGTGTGGAACCAGTATCCGTGGTGCTGACCCAGAACCTTACCGGTAACGATATCGATGATGTCGCCCGTCTTCTCACCAAGATGGTATCTGACGAACTCCGGGTAGCGGATCTTGCCAAGGAAGCAGATCCCCTGGCTGTCCTTACGATCCTTGTTGGGCAGATCGGTCGCCCTTGCAAGTTCTCTCACGCTTTCCTTTGTCATGCCACCGATCGGAAATTCCAGACGGGCGACCTGATCCTGTGACAGGTTGCAGAGAAAATACGTCTGATCTTTGACTTTGTCCGGCGAACGTTTGAGTCTTATCGACGATCCCGCACGTTCGACCTGCGCGTAGTGACCGGAGATGACGCGGTCGAAGTCGTTTCCGATGTGGTCAAGGAAGGCGCCGAATTTGATGCGCTGGTTACAGAAGATGTCGGGGCTCGGTGTTCGACCTGCTTTGAGCTCATCGATCGCCACGGTGACGACGCGGTTCAGATACTCAGTCTGAAGCGGCACGATTTCGAGTGGAACGTCGAGTCGGTCGCATACCGTTCGCGCGTAGCCAAGGTCTTCTTCCCACGGACATTCACCAAGGTAAGCCAGTTCGTCTTCCAGCCAGATCTTCAGGTAGAAGGCCCTGACGTCATCGCCTCGCTTGTGGGCGAGTTGAAGGGCGACTGAGCTGTCGACACCGCCGGAGAGGAGGACGGCGGATTTCAACGGACCCAACAGTTCGGGTGTGGGATGTCAGAGGCAGGCACATTCATATACGGATTCAATGGTCGAAGGGGATGGGAATGGATCCTGTTGTGCGCCATCGGCCTATTCAGGGAAATCAGACGGCAGGGGGAGGGAGGAGACTTCGTGTCCCTCGGCCTTTGTCTTGTCACGATGGAGGTGTCCGGTACGGCCACCTTCGAGTGTCGCGTCTTCGAAGTAGAAGGCCTCGACGTCTTCGTAAACTTCGGTCATGTCGTGCTCTTCACCTGCTTGTGTGCAGACGATGTCACCCGGCTTGACGTAGAAGGCCTCGCCCTCCGTAACGACCTTTGCTTTGCCCTTGAAGATCAGCCAGTATTCGTTACAGTCGTGGTAGTGGCAGTCGAACCGGCCGTCTACCGTTGAAACACGGAAGACACCGGCAGACGTCACCGCGCTCCAGGGCGGACGGTTGCCGGCTTTCATCGCGCCTTCGGATGTCCTGATGACAGGCATGGTTTTCTCCTTCTTCTCACAGAGCGTTAATCTACCGACTTGCGTGTCCTCGTCAAGAATCCTCAGTCTGACTGACAGATGCAGCTTCAGAGAAGTTGGAAGCCCGCCAGCCTTACCGCAGCGTGTATGTGCCGACGCTGGTGCCTGAAACTTCTGGAGCGACAAAATTCTGGATCCATTGGCCATCCGGCTCAAGCGTGAAGACAGTGCGATCCAGCGGCGAGACGAAATGCGGTTGGTTCTGATAAGCAGCCAGGAGCCGACAACGCACGTTCCGATCAGGCGAACCATACGACTCTCCAAGGTGTGAGAGGAGTGGTTCACAATTAAGCGGGTGCAAGACCTGCAGCAGGTCTCGTCAGGAATAGCGCCCGAACTCGATCGCCGCTTCATACAGGGCGACGACGTTCTCTGTGGGTGAGTTGTCCTGCAGCTGGTGAGTCGGGGCAAGCGCGTAACCGCCGCCGGGCATCATCGTTTCGAGCGTTTCGCGGACGTTCTGTCGAGTCTCTTCGGCCGATCCGTATGTGACGGGTCCGGCCGTGGATATTGCGCCGTGGAAGGCGAGCCGGTTGCCGTAGGTGCTCTTCAGGTGCTCCGGCGACATGTTATCCGCCTCCGGCTGCAGGGTGTCGACGATGTCGATGCCCATCTCGATGAAGTCGTCAAAGGCCCAGCTACTCGATCCGCACGAGTGAACCATTACGGGAACATCGTAGGACTTCGCCAGATCGACGAACTGCTGGTGCATGGGGCGCAATCGCCTGCGATAGAGATCGATGCTGATCATCGGGCCGATCTGTGTTCCGAGATCTTCACCGATCCAGAGCATATCCACGCGTCCCTTTGCGAGTGAGAGGGTACGCTCCGTCACGGCAAGCGTGATCTCCGTCTTGCGCTCGATGTAACGAAGACAGGCCGGGTCATCGGTCATGAGGTCGACAAGAACCTGTTCCATAGTTCTGACCATACCGGTGCTATTGATGATGTCAGCGACGCCCGGGTTGCCGATAACCAACGCGTAGTCGGCGTACTGCTCGCAGAGCCGGTCGATTTCGGTGTAATCATAGTCGTCCGGTGATGGCATCGGCCAGTGTTCGATGGTGTCGAGATCGGCAGCCTGCAGGGGCCAGACGCAGTAATCCCAGTAGCCGCCGCTTTCGTGCTCGATCCAGCGTCGGTGTTTACCCCATTCGTCGACGTTGACGCCACGCGGGGCATCGTGCAGCGGCGGACCAATGTATCGCACCGGTATCCCCCGAAAGTCGACGTTCAGCACCTTCCGCAATCCTTCGTCGTCCCGGCTGTCGAGGTGGAAATGCGATTTGAGCCGCCGGTCGATTCCCGGATTGCACAGGTAGTTGATCGGCACGCGATCCGGCTGTGTGTGGCTGAGTGCGGCGAGTACTCGTTCTTTGGATGTCATACCCTTGCGGTCGAATAGCGATCAGCCGTCCCGCGGCTGACAAAGCGGTCGCAGGCGAATTCCTGCCAATCGGGATCGAGTCCGATCGAGGCATTGTCGCTGTAGTAGCCTGCGACATACCCCCCTTGCCCCGCCCAAAGCTTGTCCAGCATTTCGTCCGCCTTGCTCTCAATGGTCACTCGATCGCGGGACTGGAGGGTCGCCTGGATGTCAACACCGCTCCAGAACGTGATGTTGTCCTCTTCCTGGTAAGCCGCCAGTCTGTCGATCCCGTGCAGGTCCGGCTGGTCAAACTGCAGCAAGTCGATCCCTGCCTCGATCAGGCCGGGTACGATCGCTTCGATCTTTCCGCAGGAGTGCATGAAGACGTGGAGATCCAGTTCGTGTGCGATGCTGCAGAGCCGCTCGAAACGTGGAAAGAACTCCTCGCGCCACAGGGCCGGGCTGACGAGCATCCCATTCTGCGTACCCCAGTCTTCTGGAAACATTACAGAGTCGACTCCGGCGGCCGCATAGTTCCGGATGGTATCTTCCAGAAGCTTGTCGATCCGATCGTGCAAGACGCGAATGCGATCTCGATCGAGAAGCAAGTCCATCAGGTATTGCTCCATTCGCCTCATCTTACGGGCGATGTTGAAGGCGAATCCCGGGAGCCCGCCGATCAGCCACTGGTCCGGGTGTTCCTCACGTCGTGCAATAACGGGATCGTAGTCGGCGGTCTTGCTGAAATCGGGAAATCGATAGGTATCCAGATCCGAAAATGTCTCCAGGACACCTCTTTCGACCTCGCCTTTGGATGTCGGATCTATCCTGCTCCAGGTGTTGCCCCACTCATCGGTCCGCTCCCAACGGTCGGTGTCTACAAGCTCCCAGCCCGTGGCGTGGGCCTGCACATCCGGACGGGCGGACACAAAGTCTGAATCGTGGAACGATCGAGCCACGCGCTCCGGCGTGTCGAAGGTGAGTGTTCTTCGGACGATTTCTCTGGACGTCATCTGGTCCGCTCCTCACAGCGCAGTTCGCGGGGTTTGGCGACGCCGGGTCGTCGGGTGACGATCATATAAAAGAGGTAAGAGTTTTCCGGTTGCGTTGAAGTCGGGAGGAAAGACTTCTCCTCTGAGTCTACCACAATGGCAGAGACTGGTCAAAGCGTGAGGTGGCAAGGTCAAGTGCCAAGCTCAGTTGAAACGTATCCGGCTCCCTGTTGGTGTTATGCTGTCTGCTGCGTGTTGGGTTG
>CAYYGZ010000072.1:0-18288 GCA_964471275.1 uncultured bacterium
GCACCGGCCGACATGATGTCGTATAGGATGATCGGCTTACCGAAACTCGGCGCCTCGCCAAGTTTGACGTTCCGTCCGATGACTGTCTTGTAGACGGTATCGCCAAAGTGTGATCGTGCTTCGTCCGCTACCTGGCGGGAGAGATTGAGACGCCCATCGAACATCGTGAGCAGGACGCCTTCGATCGCCAGCCTCGGGTTCAGGTGCCGCTGAACCAGCTTTACCGTGTTCATCAGTTTGCTCAAGCCCTCCAGCGCGTAGTATTCGCACTGAATCGGGATCAGGACGGAGTCCGCCGCTGTGAGTGCGTTGAGGGTGAGTAATCCGAGAGAGGGGGGACAGTCGATGAAGATGTAATCATACTCCCCGCGGGCAGCTTCGAGTGCCTCCTCGAGACGTCGTTCGCGAGAGATAACGCTGACCATCTCGACCTCGGCTCCCGTGAGACGGATATGCGAGGGTGCGAGTCTGAGGTAGGGTACGTCGGTTTCCCGGATGATGTCGCCAATCGGACGATCCTGAACCAGGACCTCATAGATCGAGGGAGCATCTTCCTCGATCGGGGAGCCGTAGCCGCTCGTTGCGTTGGCCTGGGGGTCCATGTCGATCAGGAGCGTACGTTTTTCGGCAACAGCGAGACACGCCGCCAGATTCACGGATGTCGTTGTCTTGCCAACGCCGCCCTTCTGATTGGCGATAGCGATGATTTTGGACATGTCGCTCGCAGCTATAGATGTAGGTACATCGGGGGAGTCGGAGAGGGGAATGGGCTTCCGACTACAGCATCTGGGGGGAGATTACCTTACGGTCAGAATATAGGAGATGGTCGGTGAGCACGCAAGCGATCCGGGTCTGCGACAGAAAGAGCCCGACGGCCGTCTGAGCAGGACGTGGCCCCCAAGCTGCCTCCGAAGGACCCCGTGTTGTCCCTACCGCGACTCAGGGCCTCCGGCATAGGATAGAAAGCGCCCCCGAACACGGATGAGCTCGGGGGCGCCTGGGTAAAGCTCTATGGCTTCGATCTAGCCGAGTGCCGCCTGGGCAGCAGCCAGACGTGCGATCGGGATACGATAAGGAGAGCACGAAACGTAGTTCATTCCCACCGAGTGGCAGAATCGGACTGACGCCGGATCACCACCGTGCTCGCCGCAGATTCCGACCTTGAGCGATTTCCGTGACTTCCGCCCACGCTGTGTTCCGACCTCGACCAATTGGCCAACGCCCTCCTGGTCCAGCGACTGGAAGGGGTCCGTTCCCAGGACGCCCTTGTCGACGTACTCGCCGAGGAACTTGCCGGCATCGTCACGTGAGTATCCGAAGGTCATCTGTGTCAGGTCGTTTGTCCCAAAGCTGAAGAACTCAGCCGTTTCGGCGATCTGGTCCGCGATAAGTGCAGCACGAGGGATCTCGATCATTGTACCGACCAGGTAGTCGACCTTTACCTTCTTTGCAGCCACAACCTCAGCGGCAATACGATCTGTCATCTCACGGAGATCGGTGAACTCGCGAACCGTTCCGACCAACGGGATCATGATTTCAGGAATCGCCTTGATCTTCTTCTTCTTGCAATTGACAGCCGCTTCAATGATGGCCTGAACCTGCATCTCGTAGATCTCGGGATACGTGATCCCGAGGCGACAACCCCGGTGTCCGAGCATGGGGTTGAATTCGTTGAGCGATTCTACCTTGTCCCGCACGACTCGAGCGGTAACGCCCATCTGCTTAGCCATGTCCGCTTGCTGGTCCTTTTCGTGCGGTAGGAACTCGTGAAGAGGTGGATCCAGGAGGCGGATTGTAACCGGCAATCCCTTCATCGCCTTGAAGATTCCTTCGAAGTCACCACGCTGAATCGGCAGCAGCTTCTTGAGCGCGCGCCGACGTCCGGTTTCATCGTCGGCAAGGATCATCTCTCGGACCCAACGAATCCGGTCGGCTTCGAAGAACATGTGCTCTGTGCGGCAGAGACCGATGCCCTGTGCGCCGAATTTACGCGCGACATCTGAATCGTGCGGGGTGTCAGCATTTGTACGGACATCGAGTTTTCGATACTCGTCTGCCCACTTCATCAACGTCCCGAAGCTGCCGGAGAGCTTGGGCTCCTGGGTGTCCACCTGACCGAGCATCAGTTCACCCGATGATCCGTCCAGGGAAACCCAATCACCTGCCTTGACCGTGGTCTTCCCGACCGTAAAGAGATCCTTGCCGTAGTCGATGCTTATGTCACCGCATCCTGCAACGCAGCACTTGCCCATACCGCGCGCAACTACCGCTGCGTGGCTTGTCATACCGCCACGTGCCGTCAGAATCCCGTTTGCAGCGTGCATGCCGCCGATGTCTTCAGGGGATGTTTCCAATCGAACGAGGATGACGGATTCGCCCTTCTCTGTCTGGATCTCTGCTTCCTCGGCCGTGAAGACGACCTTTCCCGTCGCTGCACCTGGCGAGGCTGGTAGGCCCTTGGCTAGGACGTTGCGCGCGGCTTTGGGGTCGAAGGTCGGATGGAGCAGTTGATCGAGCTGATCGGGTTCGACACGCATCACGGCTTCTTTCTTCGTGATGAGACGCTCCTTGACCATGTCGACGGCGATCTTGAGCGCTGCGGCTGCGGTACGTTTCCCGCTACGCGTCTGCAGCATCCAAAGTCTGTTCTCCTGCACGGTAAACTCGATGTCCTGCATGTCGCGATAGTGTTTCTCGAGCTTGTTGTAGATGCCTTCGAGGGTCTTGTAGGCTGCGGGCATCTTGCGCTTCATGTGCGAAACTGGTTCGGGCGTTCGGACGCCAGCGACGACATCCTCTCCCTGGGCGTTGATCAGATACTCGCCATAGAACTTCCGCTCGCCCGTTGAGGGGTTTCGCGTGAAGGCAACGCCGGTCGCACAGTCGTCACCCATGTTGCCATAGACCATTGACTGAACGTTGACGGCTGTGCCCCAGTCGTGCGGGATGCCGTTGATATTCCGGTAGATGATCGCACGGGCACCGTTCCAGGACTTGAAAACCGCGCTAATTCCGCCCCAGAGTTGCACCTGCGGATCCTGCGGGAAGTCCTGCCCCGTGCGCCGTTTGACGATTCGTTTGAACTCCGTCGTAAGCTGTTTGAGGTCGTCGGCGGAGAGATCCGTATCGAGCGCAACACCGCGCTTGTCCTTCATCTTGTCGATCGCGACCTCAAAGGGATCGTGTTCCTTACCCTCCGGGGCGACACCCATGACAACATCACCGTAGGTCTGGACAAACCGCCGGTAGGCGTCCCAGACAAAGCGGTCGTTGCCTGTCTTGTCAATCATCGCGGCAGCGGTCTCGTCGTTCAGCCCGAGATTCAGAACTGTTTCCATCATACCGGGCATGGAGACTCGCGCGCCAGAACGAACGGACAGGAGGAGCGGGTTGTTCGGGTTGCCGAACTGAGCGCCCATTGTCTTCTCGAGCTTCTTCAAGTTCGTCTGGATCTGACCCGTCAGTTCACGCGGATACCTCTCGCCGTGGGCGTAGTAGTATGTGCAGATCTCTGTCGTGATCGTGAATCCGGCCGGAACAGGAATCCCGATCGAAGACATCTCGGCCAGGTTTGCGCCCTTGCCGCCGAGCAAATTCTTCATCGTGCCGCTTCCGTCAGCCTTTCCGTCACCAAAGTAGTAGACCATCTTCTTTCTGGCGGCGGTTTTCTTGGCTTTTGCCATACAACTCCTCCTAACTCACCAGCTCCCACACCGTATGGCGGATCTGCGGTGAATGTGTTCTGGGAAAATTGTTCAAAACGCTGTAAAACAGGCCATTCTGGCCGGATCGAATATATAAGTTCAGCTAAGTGGGAGCAAGCGAATTGAGAAGCAGGCGAGTGATTATCAGGGAGTAGCGAGGCTGAGGTCGTCTGTCTTCTTCGATTTGCTGGAAGTAGGCGCTGTGGCGGGTTTCTGTCCTGTGCCACCTTCTGGTTTTGCGATAGTGGGAGGTGGCGTCTGTTTGCTTCTTACCGGAACCGTCAGGCCTTTGCCGGCTTCGATGGCGCTGTCGCTCTCGATGCCGAAGGCAATCTGTAGAATGCTGCGACGACCCACGATGATTCGGAGGTCCGCAGTCGAGCCGTATCTGAGGGGGATGGGCGTGCTCTTGATGTCGACTTCGAGCCCGAATGTTCTGGCACCGCCCTCGTGTACGGCATACCCGTAGACCTCAGAAACGCCGCCAAGGCCCAGGAACTCTTCGGGATTTGTAAACAAGTTGCTCAGGATTTCGACTGGCTGACCGGGTCGTACCTTCCACGCATCCTTTTCGCCCATCCAGGCGCTCAGGACAGGAGACTCGCCCAGACCCGCGATAATCAGTACGATCTGGCCTTGGTCAGCGAGCATCCCCGGGTAGAGATCCTGCCGAGCGACGACTCCGTGAACCGGCGAAGTCAGTGTCGCCAACTCCAAGGCCTCACCCGCAGCCTTGAGATCCTGCGTGGCTCGTTCGAGGTTGGCTTCGGCTTCCTGCACCTCCGCGTTCGCTTGTCCAAGTTCGGATAGCGTCGGTCCCCGTCTGACCATATTCAGCGTTTCAGCAGCGACCCGGAGGTTTGCCTCTGCCAGATCGTAGTTGGTCTGTGCGCGGTCGAGGTCTTCCTGACTCCACAATCGCTCGCCAAGGTACAGATGCTTGGCCCTGTCGAGGCTCTGCTTCCGCGCCTTCAGGTTTATCTGGGCCTGTTCGCGCCTCGATTCCGCGATCCGGATCTCTTCTTCCGTCGGTTGCTCCTCTAGCAGGGCGAGCCGTGCTGTAGCGACCTTGAGGGTCGCTACAGCCCCCTTGAGTTCTTTCTCTGACGCTGAAACATTTGCCCTCAGGTCGCCGTCATAGAGAAGGGCTACCGGATCTCCCGCGCGGACGGTGTCCCCCGCCTCCGCTACGATTCGCTTGACGACGCGACGTAATGGCGAATCGATGTAGATCTTGTCGCCCGGCTCCGTGATGCCCTGCGCCATGACCACGTCATCGATCTTGATCAGGCCAAGGGCGACGACAATCGCCCCGAGTGCAGCGATTGTGAAGAGGGCCCAGCGTTTTACCTTGCTCTTCCTGCGTCTCTGCAGCATCTCAAAATTCCGTTGATTCTTGACACAAACAGGCCAGAAATCTATTATTCATCCCGCTTGATGGGGAGGGCCCGTAGCTCAGGGGTAGAGCAGCGGCCTTTTAAGCCGTTGGTCGAAGGTTCAAATCCTTCCGGGCCCACCAAAACCTTTCTAGAGCATAAACGATTGGCCCGAATGTCTGATTCGGGCCTTTTTTTGTGCTTTTAGTCTCTGTCCTAATGGTGAAACGCTTGTCAGCGCCCATCGAAAATATCACATAACTTAAGGAAAGTCAAGGTGATCTGAAGATTTCATTTATAATGAAATCTTATTGATGCAGCGAGATGGTCTTCTTGTGAATCGTCGGGCCTTGAGTCCTTGACACCCCTAATTCTATTGAATATATTCTGGGTCAAGTAAGTCAACAATATTTCAGGATGGCCTGTTGAGCGATATCGACTTTACAGAATTGGATCAACGCGCGGATGATTTCGAGTCCGCCAAGGTGGACGACGTTCTTCGTTGGGCGTGGGAGAACATCGGTCCGTGCCTGGCCCTGAGTACCGCATTCGGATCTAGCGGATGCGTGCTGATCGATCTTGTTGCGCGCACGGTACCGGAACTACCGATCTTCACAATCGACACGGGCTATCTGTTCGCAGAGACGCTCGAGCTAAAAGACCGGATACAGGATAGGTACGGGATTGAGATCGAATCGGTAGCACCCGATCTCACGATCACTGAACAGGATCACAAGTATGGCAAAGACCTTTTCTCGACCGATAGCGACCACTGTTGCTATATGCGGAAAGTCGAGCCGCTCCATCGAAAGCTGTCAGGTCTTGACGGGTGGGTTGCGAGTCTTCGAAGGGACCAGGGCGAGTCCAGACGGAACATCCGAATCGTCGAGCCCTTTCCGTCTCGGGGGGATCGTCTGATCGCCAAGCTCAATCCACTGGCTTGTTGGACAAAGAAGGACGTGTGGGACTACATCCTCGCGAACGATGTTCCATACAACCCACTGATGGATCAGGGGTATCCGAGCCTTGGTTGCGTACCGTGCACGCAGGCAGTTGTAGATGGCGGGGACGAACGGTCCGGGCGCTGGGCGGGGCAAACAAAGACGGAGTGTGGGATCCACCTTCCCCTGACCGTGGAGCCTGCGCCGCAAGAGGTGGCAGGTTCTGTCGCCGTGTAGTACAAGGCCGGTATTGTTGACAATATTTGTCAGCAATACGTATATTCAAACGATTCAAGCAGGACGGGCCCTTCGGGGTCCATTTTTGTTAAGAGGTCGCCTAAACACGTGTCACGTGAAGTAAAAAGCCGGAAGACACCCTCGGTGCTGGACGCCATCGGAAACACGCCACTGCTTGAGGTTAAGGGACTGGCCAGCCTGTCGGAAGACGTGTCGATTCACGCGAAGCTAGAGACATTCAACCCGGGTGGCTCTGTAAAGGACCGGCCGGCACTTCAGATGATCCAAGATGCCGAGGCTTCCGGTGAGCTCACGCACGACAAGGTGATTCTTGATTCGACCTCGGGGAACACGGGCATCGCCTATGCCATGATCGGGGCGGCGCTGGGCTATCGGGTTGAGCTTGTGATGCCGCAGAGCGTGAGTATCGAGCGAAGACACGTGATCGAGGCCTATGGCGCGAAGCTGGTGCTGAGCGATCCGGTGGAAGGGTCGGACGGCGCAATCCTGAAGTGTCGTGAAATTCTGGAGGCAGATCCTGAGCGTTATTACAAGCCGGATCAGTACAACAATCCATCGAACCCCAAAGCCCACTACCTGCACACCGCCCCGGAGATATGGGAGCAGACCGGTGGTAGAGTGACTCACTTTCTTGCGACGCTGGGTACCAGCGGAACCCTCGTCGGGACAGGAAGACGGCTCAAGGAACTGAACTCGGAGGTGGAAATCATCGCGATCGAGCCCCCGGAATTCCACGGGATCGAGGGCCTCAAGAACATGGACGTTTCGATCGTGCCGGGCATCTATGATGCCGAAGTCTGGGATCAGAAGGTGCAGGTCGAGACCGAGGATGCGTATGACACAGCAAGAAGGCTGACGCGTGAGTTTGGTCTGCTTGTCGGTCAATCCTGCGGTGCTGCGATGGCTGCCGCACGGGATGTTGCGGAGAGTCTGGACAGAGGGGTTGTGGTAACCTTGTTCGCCGACAGCGGCGAAAAGTACCTGAGCACTCCGTTGTGGAGCGGCGATTTCGGCAACTAGCACGGGCCTACTGCGATGGACATAGAAGTTGACAGCCAGAGCTGGTCAGCGATCGAGGCGCGCGCGCTCGCGGTTTATCCGGACGAGTGCTGTGGTCTGCTTGCCGCTCACGGCCGAGGGATCTTTGTTGTTCATGAATGTGAGAACATCCAGAACAAGCTGCACAAAGCAGATCCGGATGAACATCCGCGAACAGCCGAAACTGCCTACCGGATGGATGATCTTCAGGTGTCGAAGATATTGACGGCAACCGAAAACGCCGGCGGCCACCTGTATGCGATCTACCATTCCCACGTCGATTGCGACGCGTATTTCTCTGAAGAAGACCAGAACGCCGCGCAGTTCTTCGGTGAGCCCGCCTATCCGGGGGTGACATATCTTGTCATCTCGGTGGTTGATCGTAAGGTGGCGAACCGGAAAGCATTCTGCTGGAGTGACGACGCAGGTCAGTTTGAGGACGTTCCCCTCACGATCGTCTGACCCCAATCCTCCCCGCAAGGATCGAGGAGCCTCTTCTGGATCAGTTCGATGTGATTGTGGTTGGCTGTGGACCCGCGGGCGCGACAGCCGCGCGCGTCGCCGCGGAACGAGATCGGTCGGTATTGATCATCGATCGGAAGCGGTCCGTTGGGCAACCGCCCCGCTGTGCCGGGTTCGTACCGGGATGGTTGCCCGAACGCGCCGGTGTCGATGAGAGTTCTGTTATTCAGGCCATCGTGGGTGTTTGCCTTGAAGACTCGGTCCAGACCTTCGAATTCGAGGTGGATGCGTGTGTTATCGACCGGACGCGGTTCGACAAGACGCTTGCGATTCACGCGCTCGAGTCAGGCGCAGATCTCTGCAACGGATTCGTGATTCGGCGCGAGGATCGGACGCTTGTTGCTCGGCGGAACGGTGCGGAGGCAGCTTTCCGGGGTGAAGCGATCGTCTGTGCTGATGGCGCGGCCTCGGTTGTCTCCCGGTCGATGTCGACCTTGCGTCGACGATTTCTCACGACGATGCAGTTTGAGGTCGGTCTGGACCGGCCCTGCGACGTGGTTTCCCTGAAGCGTCCGGTCATTGAAGGACGTGGTATCGGGTGGTTCATTCCCTGCGGCCGGACCGCAAAGATCGGCGTTGCATTGCCCAGACGATTGTCTCGCTTCCTGAAGCCCGCGCTACATAGGGTTGCACGGGATTACGAGCGTGACGGCATTACCATACAGAATGCGATCCTGGGTGTGACGGGCGGTCTCGTGCCGATCGACCGACGACCTCTGGCAGACACACATCTCAGTCTCGTCGTCGCGGGTGACGCAAGAGGCGGGATCGGCGTGGATGGCGCCGGAATCGCAAACGCAGTGTTATCGGGCGAGCTTGCGGGCCAAACAGCTGACCGCTACCTCGGTGAGCGTTCGGACGAAGTAATCACTGACTATGCTTCGATTCTTCAGCGATGTCTCCGTTACGGGAGGGATGAAGTGACTCGAAGCCAATCCGCATTCCAAAGATGGGTCGATGAGACGCAGCGCGTGTTCCGATGGCGTCCGACAGATTCGGTCTCAGTCGTTCCGAAATAAGGCAAAGGAGGAGGTTGATATGGCAGTAAGTGTGCGTATACCCACACCGCTCAGGAAGTTCACGAACGATCAGTCTGATGTGCAGATCGAGGGAAGCACCATCGGCCAGGTGCTCGACAATCTTGAAGCTTCGCACAGCGGGATCAAGGAGAAGCTGGTGGACGAGGAAGGTGAAATCCGACGTTTCGTGAACATCTATGTGAACGATGAAGACATTCGTTTCCTGGATGGTGCCGCTACGGAAGTGAAGGATGGGGACAGCGTTACGATCGTGCCCGCCATCGCAGGAGGGTGCTGAACAAGGGGGTCTGATGCACGTTTCTGCGAAGACCGATTACGGGCTGCGTGCCGTTCTGGAATTGTCGCTGACGTATGGTCAGGGCACCATTCAGAGTGGGGATATTGCGGTCAGCCAGAACATACCCGAGTCCTATCTCGTTCAGTTGCTCAACCAACTCCGCAAGTCCGGTTTGATCCGGAGTGTGCGTGGGCCGCGGGGAGGCCACGAGTTGGCACGACGTCCCGAGGAACTGACCGTCGGCAATGTGCTCGATGTTCTGGAGGGTCCGCTCGACTTGCTCGGCAAGGGGGAGGACCGACCGGCAAGCGGGTCGGACGAGTTGTTCCGCGAGGTCTGGTCCGATGTTGAATCCGCGATCCAAAGCGTAGTTTCCTCTGTTACGTTCGCTGAGTTGTCGAATCGACACCAGAAGCGACACTCGAATATCACGTTCAGGATCTAGTATGGGCAAGGCCAGACGTGTCAACACGATCATAGACCTGATCGCGTCCACACCCGTGGTGCGACTTCATCGCGTGTGCGAGACGGCGGGCGCCGAGGTTTGGGCTAAGCTCGAGTCCTTCAACCCCGGAGGCAGTCTGAAGGATCGAATCGCGCTCGCCATGATCGAGGACGCCGAGGACCGTGGCGCGCTTCGACCCGGGATGACAATCATCGAGTCGACGTCCGGGAACACGGGAATCGGACTCGCCATGGTCGCTGCGGTCAAAGGTTACCGGTTGATAATCACGATGCCCGAAGGGGTCAGCGAGGAGCGGCGGAAACTGCTCCGCGCGTATGGCGCAGAAGTGATCCTGACATCCGCCTATGGCGGCATGCAGGGAACTCTCGACAAGGCAGAAGAACTGCGTCAGGAGAACGATGGTGCCTTTATGCCGAAGCAGTTCGAGAATCCTGCCAACCCTGAGTTCCATCGCAAGACGACGGCTCGGGAAATACTGGAGCAGATGGATGGTTCACCCGATGTTTTCGTGGCGGGTGTAGGCACTGGCGGTACCGTTACGGGGGTCGGGGAAGTGCTGAAGGCCGAGTCACCGGAAACCAGGATCCTTGCTGTAGAGCCGGCAGATTCAGCGGTGCTCTCTGGCGGGGAAGCGGGACCTACGGAGATCGACGGTTTGGGTGCCGGCTTTGTCCCACCCGTACTCAACCGTGAGGTGCTCGATGAGGTGGTCACCGTGTCCAATGTGGAGGCTCGCCGGATGTCACGACGGCTTGCGAAGGAAGAGGGAATTCTTGCGGGGATCTCGTCAGGCGCAGTCGTACACGCCGCGGTGAAGGCCGCGGCTCGGATGTCGCCCGAGCAACAGGTGGTCTGTGTGGTCTGCGATACAGGTGAACGCTATCTGAACGGTTTCCTTTTCGGGTGATCTTGCTCGGATACCGGTGAACAGAAGAAGGCCCCCACATCTTGAGACGTGGGGGCCTTCTTCTGTATTCGTGGATTTACGACTAGGACATTGCTGCGACGTGCTTTGCCAGTCTCGATTTGCAGCGAGCTGCTGCACGCCAATGAATCACGCCCTTCCGGGCGGTCCGGTCGATGATGGCGTTCGCTTCCGTCAACATGCTCTCGGCAGTTTCCTTTGATTCCGCTGTGCGAACACGCTTGAGCGTGGTGCGGAATCGTGTCCGAACCGGCTTGTTGCGCTCTGCCGCCTTCTCCGCCTGGCGATGGCGCTTCTTCGATGATCTCAATTTGGGCAAATCTGATCCTCCTGAACAAGAAAACGCTAGCTAAGAAAAAGCAATTTACCCCGATGCCTGCAGTGACACAAGTGTTTTCTGTGGATAAAGATTGAACCCCGGCTTGCCGATAGTCTGTGTATCAGCCCATCCATACGCCTTTGGAGGGAAACCCCTTGGTTCTCTGGCTCGTACCTTTCGTCGCTTTCTCGATTCTGGTGCTCTTTGTTCTTTCGCTTCTCGTGGTGGAGTATCAGGAGCAACGAATCAGGAGATTCGATGGCGCCCGTAGGCTTCGCTTCTGAGTTCACCCCCCCCCACCCGAATCACGTCTGGCCGCCTTTTCAATAAAGGCGGCCTATTTCTTATCCATCCGTTTGAGCCAGCCCTTGCTCGTCCTTATTCGACTGTTCGCGAAGTCGATAAACTTCGGATCACCTTTCCAGATCCCCTTGAACGTCTCGAAGTACTCAATCGTCTCGTCCCATCTGTGCAGACCGTAGAGCATGGTAGCCAAGCTGAAGTAGGAACGGGGGAAGTTCGGATCGATCTCGATTGCCCTGAGGTACCCGATCTCGGCGTCTTCCAGGCGCCCACTCGCCTCGAGTGCTGACGCGAGGCCCCAGTTCAGGGAGACACGGTCCGGATAGGTCTTCATAGCGGCTTGGTAATGCTGAATCGCCTGGCGATACTTCTTCGCTCCCATCATGATATCGCCCAGATTCTGGTTGGCCTGGGGAAAGTCTGGATCTGACTCCAGGGCCTTCCGGTAGTAGACCTCTGCACTATCTGTTTCTCCCCGTGCCTTCATGACGTTTGCGAGATTGTTATTGGCTCCTTCATCCGTAGAGTCCGCCCCAAGCACTCTGCGGAACTGGGCCTCGGCACGAGATTCATTGCCCATCGCTCGGTACAGCGATCCGAGGTTCACCCTTACCGAATGCGCTCTGGGGCTGAGCTCCAAGGCTCGCTCGTAGAAGACCATAGCCTCCTCGTAGCTACCACGGCGCTTGCTTATTATGCCGAGCCCGTTGTGGGCGTGCCAGGAGTAGGGCGCGATCACCAGACTCCGTTTGTATGCTGCTTCGGCTGAATCCAGGTCGCCAAGCTTCTCGTGGGCGCGTCCACTGATCACGCGCAGGTGAGGTCTGAACTCCCCGCGTCCCAGTCCTCTGGCTGCGGCCGCGTTCATGGCGTGCCAATCACCACGATCCTCCGCAATGAGTGCTGAGAGATAGTGAGTGTCGAAGGTCATCTGTCGCCAGGCGGCAACACTACCAACCGTCGAGATCAGTAACGCGAGGGCGGCAACCGGTATGGCAGATCCAGACCTGCCGCGAGCGGATCTAGTCGCAATGCCTGCCATCAGGAAGAACACCGCCACGACCTGGGGCTGCTCTTTCGGAAAGCTGAAGAACGCGTGGACGCTGACTCCCACAATCACCGAAACAGCTACTACTACGTGGTGGCGTTCATCCGGGTTCTTGCCCGCCCTGCGAAAACCGGCCAGTATGACTGAGGCCAGGAAGGCAAGAAAGACGCCCAGCGCGATGATTCCGTGTTCGGCTGCAATCCAGATGTAATCATTGTGTGGACGTTTCGGTGAGGAGTCGGCCCTGACCATCGCGCCCTGATCGTAGTTCGGATAGACGAATTCCCAATGGCCGGGTCCAACGCCCGTGAACAGGTTGTCCCAGATCAGCGGGATCGTTCGCCGCCACATTAGCAATCTGCCCCGATCGCCGGATGAGGAGAGAGCCGACGTTACCGTTGTGGTCAGGTCGGATTTCTTGTCGTCGAAGCGCTGTAACCCCGTATCCCTGAACCCCGGGGACAGGGAGCCTGCTGCAAGAATTAGCAGGAGCGATACGCAGGCTGCTGCAGACCGAAAGGTTCCTGGTGATCGCAGCAAGGCGAACATTGCCTCCCTGGACGACTTTTCGGCTACCACGAGCACAACCCCTCCTATCAGTCCGGCCGCTGCCCCTAACCATGCACCACGTGTACGCGTATAGAGGAGAAACAAAGTGGTCAAGACGCCGCTGACAGCGCTGACAGCCGTCGACACGGTGCCCTTACCCAACCAGAACTGATAGAAGCAAACAGGCAGCGATGCCACCAGATACATCGCGGCGAAGTTTCGGAATCCGAAAGTGGCGCTTGGTCGGCCGTTCGATGGGATATCGGCAAACGCCACGCCCAGGTATTCCTGGATACCGATGGTGGAGACAACGGCACTGATACCAAGGATTGTCCACATCCAAATCTGTACGTCACGAGGTTTCGCCTGCGCGGCGAGCAGATAGAGACAAATTAGGGCTAACTGGAAGATCAGTTCTACGATACCTACCGAAAGGTTGGTCGCTTTGTAGAGAGACAGGCACACCAGAATGGCGTAGGTGCCGAGCAACTGCGTTGGCAGGCCGTAGGAGATCGTGGATCGCGATCGAATTGCCTGGGCCAGCCACCCGAACGCTGCGAGTGCCAGGCAGGCAAAGAAGGCCAGCCGTTTGGGCACCAGAGTGTAGTCATAGATGTTTGTTGTGTAGACGAGCGGGACGATCATCAGCATAGCCACGATCGATAGGGTCGCCGGGTTACGGCCTATCTTCTCCATCCTTGGCCCTTCCTCCTTCCTTGCTCTACCAGTCTTTCGATCATCAATCGGGCCCTGCGCGTGTATGGATTGTCGGCGGTGTTGAGCTCGAGAAACGTACCAAACGCGGCGTGTGCTTTGGTCGGTTGGTCCGTACGCAGATAGAGCTCGCCCAGAATCATCCAGGCCTGCAGGAGTCTCGCTTCCAAATGAACGGCCTGTTCCAGTGCAGGAATTGCGGCGAAATCGTCACCCATCATTGCCCGTGCGTTACCCAGATGGAACAGGACGGCGGCATCCGCTGGCTCCTCTCTGGCGGCGTCCGCCAGAAGGGCGACTGCTTCTTGTGGTTGCTTCATCTGGATGAGCAATGTTGCCAGATTGTAGTCGAGGTCGGTAGAACGGGCAACCAGCGTCCGCGCCTGACGGTATCGACGCACTCCCCCAGCTAGATCCCCCGTGTTTTGTAGAGCAATCGCAAATCCATTGAGGAATTGGACATCGTGGGGTCTAAGAGATTCGTGCTTTGTGTAGTGACCTACCGCCTCCTCGTGTCGTCCGAGTGTGTTGAGTGCGAAGCCGTGGAGATGGAGTGGTTCAGCGTGGAATCTGCCCACATCGAGCGCGCTGCTCGTCAGCCGGACGACTTTCTCCCACTCGCCAGCCTTCTCGGGTATGAGTGCATTGTAAAGATGGGATTCGAACGTCAGCAGCCGGGCAGTTAGCGCGATCGCGGCGCAAAGACTTACCGCGGGAATACTCCAGAGCGCCGTCAGCCGTAAGGGCTTCTTCTTGCTCGAGTGCAGGCAGGCAATCAGACCCAGGGCAAACCAGAAGAGAAGGGTCGGCGTCGCCCGATCTCTCGGGAAGCTAAAACAGCTGTGGATCAGAACTGCAATCAGACTGGCCAGGGCGGTGGCCGCCAGGTCAGCATGCTTTCCCGAAAGGCTGCCTGTTCCCAGCCGAAAGGCGGTCACGAGGATCCAGATGAACGCGGCGATGCCCGGCCAGCCGAGCTCGGATGCGATCCCGAGGAAATCGTTGTGAGGCCTGGAGGGGGAACCGTCAAAGGTGACGAGGGTTGCGTTGTCGTATTTTGGGTAGTGAATCGCCCAATTTCCCAAACCGACACCCATCGGTCTGGCTGCGATCATCGCCAACGTTCCCGACCACATATCCAGACGCCCACGATCGCCTCCCTCGTCTGTAATCGAGCCAAGGGCCTCAGCGATCGTGGTCTTCTTCTCATCGATGTCTTGCGGCCCCACCTTGCCTGATTGTCTGGGCACCATCGACAAGAGGAACCCGGCGAGTACCGCGACCACCAGCAATCGTCGATTGGTGAGGGAGTTCACACGTCTTCGCTTCAGTGTCAGACCGTAGATCACGACCACGGCAACAGCCAACCCCAGCCAGGCGCCACGTGTGCGAGTTTGGATGAGGAACGCAACAAGGAGCGTCAGACAACCCGCCCAGGCGATGTTTCCACGTTTCTCTCGGACGGTCAACCAGATGGCAAAGGGTATCGTCTGTATCGTTACCATCGCCGCGATGTTGCGGAATCCGAGTGTGCCACTCGGCAGGCCGGCAGATGGGATAGACCAGACGGCGAGGTCCCAGTTCTGCAATGCTCCCAGGACAGCGGAGGCTGCTGCTGCCGCGACCAAGCCTTTCGCTAGCGGGCGGGATTTAGCAGGGCCCAGATCAGACAGGACCAGCATCAACAGGACACCCGTAGAGAGTTTGGTGAGTTCTACGAGCGCGATGACCGGGTCTGTTGCCCAGGTAAGCGAGAGCGCCCCGATTGTGAGGTAGACAAGGGCAGGTAACGTAAGTGGACTCGTATGCCAACCGCGTCCACACACGGCACGGATGATGACAACAAAGGCCAGTGCGATCAGCCAGACGAGAAGCTTCGGGCCTAGCGTATAGTCTTTCAAATACGGCCAGTAGGCCAGAGGAACAGCGAAGAGCGCGAACGTGATCAAGTGTCTCTCTGTCGTCGTCGCGTGCCGGATCACCGCGTGCCCTCTAACGTACGGATTCGCTTCCTTGCCCAATCGCTGTGGTGGGCGCCCCCCTGCCAATGCAGCAGGAAGCGTCGATAAGCAATAATCGAGCGGTCAAGCTTACCGACTGTCTCCAGCGCTTCAGCCAGATTCCGGTAAGCTCTCGCATACGTGCTGTCAAGTTCTGTTGCGGTCTCGAATGCCGCGACGGCCCCGTGATGATCGCCCATCTCCGACAGCTGTACTCCGAGGTTGTTCTGACTGCGAGGGTTGTGTGGCGCTATCTCAACTGCCTTCTGATAAGCCCACAGTGCTTCTCTTTTCTTGCCGCCCCTGCCCAAAAGTGCCGCATAGCGCGTATAGACTCCGGCGGTTGCGATGGGTGTCTTCAGAAGCCTCTCGTAGAGAGCACGTGCCTCAACAGGATTACCCCTGCCTTCGAAGGCTTCAGCAAGGAGGAGGACTGCCTCGAGGTGGCCGGGGTCCAGAACAAGAACCTGTCTGCCGGCAGCGTCGACAGCGTCCCATTCTTTCAAACCCCGTGATGCGCGGGCGACACCGTAGTGCGCGGCCACTCGTCCCGGATACAGGCCTGCTTCGATCGTGTAGTGTTCGAGAGCTCCCCGAAAGTCTCCCATTTGCAGGAGCAGATCGGCCAAGGGCAGGTGTCCCTCGTTGGGATGGTAGGTGAGTGAGGTCGTAAATGCGTGGCGTGCGGCCTCAGTATTCCCAAGTTGTTGATTGCCTGCACCTTGCAGTTGATAGGCCCGGAAGTCCAACGGCCCGATGGCAAGAGCTGACGTCGATGACTCTACCACCGACGCCCAGTCGTTTCGGCGCCACGCTTCGACTGCCTTCGCGTAGTGTCCGTCGAACTGGATCCGCCGAGTGGTCATTACGGTTCCCGCGAGAATCAGCAGGGCGACACTAGAACCCACGAGTAGCCGGTTCATCACCGGAGGCCGTCTGGGTGTCGGATTTAGCGCCGCCACCGAGCCCACACACAGCCACATTGCAGCGGAGGATGCGATTCTCTCTGAAGGGAAGCTGAAGATGCTGTGGACGACGTAGGCCGCAATACCCAGTCCCATCGCGATCGTCAGTCGATGGTCGGGTGATCGATCCCGCCAGGCCTGTACTGAGACCGTGCTTACCGTGAGGAGCAGCCACAGATACAGCGACAGACCGATCAGGCCCGATTCAGAGAGGATCCAGAGCAAATCGTTATGCGGACGCTGTGGGGCGACATTCTCCGTAATCCACTCACCACGATCGTAGACGGGATACGCGAATTGCCATCCCCCTAGACCGACACCGGTCAGCGGACTCGACAGCACCATCCCAATGGTATTGTGCCAGACGATCGTACGTCCACGGCTTGTCGTAGGTGAAAATGAGGTCCGCAGCGCGGTAAGGGCATCGGTCTTCTGCTCGTCAATCCTGAATTCGCCCTCCTTGACCATCCGGGGCGACTGCAGCCCGACCAGGGAAATCAGAGCTATGGCCGACAGAGCGATTGCGACTCTCACGGGCGTAAAGGCCCGTCTCAGGGTAGTGGCTCCGCCGTGGTGAAGCGCACCGGCAGCAAAGAGAGCAACCGCAACTGCGAACCCCAGCCAGGCACCCCGTGTCCGTGTGCATAGGAGGGCCGTCAAAGCGAGCGCTCCAGAAATCCCGAAAGCCGCCCTGGTGTAGGCTTTCCGATCAGACCAGGCCAGGAGCAGGACGGGCGAGATAGTAACGATCAGGTAGGTTGCGAGAAAGTTGCGGTATCCGAAAGTGGCACTCGGGTTGCCTGCCGTTGGCAGGGATGCGAAGGCCCAACCCCAGTACTGGCAGATGCAGATCACGGAGACGATACTCAAGGCAAGAGCAGACGTCCTGACGACGATTCCTGCTCCGGTGCCGCTGAGCGTCTGGGCACACGCGTATCCGAAGGCGCACATCGTTAGTATCTGACTGGCTTTCTGCAAGGCATCGACAGGGTTGTCCGCCCAAACGGCAGAGAGTATCTGCCACGCACCGAACGCACAGAGCGCTCTGAGAATCGATCTATTCGGGTCCGGTTCCGTGGCCCTGGTGCGTCCCAGCACCCATGCAATGAGAATCACCAGCGTGAGAGACTGAAGGACAAGTAAACGTGGCCACCGCGTGAAGTCGAAGATCCCTGGCAGATAGACCAGCGGGAGCAGGAGCATAGCCGCTGCCGATGCGGTAGTCGCGATTCCGGATGTCGTTCTAGCGGTCATTTACCTGAACCGATTTCGGTCACTCGTGATCGTGCTATCGCTGTCTCGGCGATGTCGCCGCGCCAGGTTTTTAAGAAGACACCGTAGTGGCTTACGGCCCCGAGCCGATCTCCCGGCGACGCTCTGACATAAAGAGCGTCAGCCAGGTTGTGGTGGAGTACCGGGTCATTCGGAGTGAATTCGAGCGCACGAGTGAAACTCGAGACGGCCTCGTCATACTTGCCGCCAACCATGTGGAGCAAACCCAGATTTGACCACGCGTCAGGGTAGTCGATCTTGATCTCCGTGGCCCGACGATAGGCCCGCTCCGCCCTCTGACGATCATCCATCCGTTGATAGACGCCACCCAGGTTGTTCTGGATCTGGTGGTGGCTTGGTGCCAGTTCGGAGGCTTTCAACAAGGTGTCCCTTGCCCGACCCAGATCACCCCCAAGTGCATAGTTCATCCCAAGATCGCCCAGCAGTTCGACGGAATTCGGATGGTAGTTTAGACCCTCCAGACAGGCTGCCTGTGCCTGAAGGTAGTTCCGGCCAGCCTGATACACCTTGTTGCGAAGGAGGAAGACGCGACTGTCGAAGGGCCCGGATC
>CAYYGZ010000073.1:0-1451 GCA_964471275.1 uncultured bacterium
GCCCCATAATCGACAGATACTCGCCCTGTTCGACTTCAAGATCGACTCCTTTCAGAGCCTCCAGCTTGAAGTCGCCCATCTCGTAGACCTTCTTGACTTGCTGCGTGCGGACAACGGCCATGCGCACCAACCTCTGCGGTTAGGGAACCTGAATTCGGGGAATGCTGGTAAGCTAGACTTCCAAAGCCATCGCGTCTACGGGCTCCATCTTAGCGGCACGATACGCGGGTATGATGCCGCCAAACAGTGAGAGCGACGCGCCGATTACCATCGAGAGAATCGCGCTTTCAAGGACACCACCCCATTTGATGTAAGCGAACATCACCGACCCGTAGGAAAGCGAAGACAGACCGATGGAAAGCAAGAGTCCTACGGCAACACCGAGCAACGTCCCTGCGGTGCCCATGAACGAAGACTCCAGCAGAAAGAGTTTGATGATGAAACCATCGAGAGCTCCCATGCACTTCATCGTACCGATCTCACGGAACCGCTCAGTCACAGACATCAGCATGGCATTGGTGATCCCGACGAGACAGACCAGAAGAGACAGCACGACAAGCCAGCTGTTCTTCGATTTCTCCTGCATCGCGGCGGCGCTGTCGGGATCGGTATCGATCCCCTTCTGCTGAAGGATCAGATCAAGCTTCGAGTTGTTTGCTTCTTTCAAGGCATCGATGATGTCGGTGTTCACCCAGATCGACATCAGAAACGCGATTGCCAGGACGATGCCGCTTACTGTGATCAATGACCGCCCGAAACGAATCTTCACGCTGTTGAAGCTGATCTCGATCGCCTTCGAAAGCGGCAGATTGACCTGGCTTTCGAGCGTTGCGTCTGACCGTGCTGCATCTGCCATCAAAATCCTCCGATTGGCTGCTGAATCAGCGAACCTTCTCAAACGACCCGTTGCCGGATCGGTCACGTCTTTCACTATGGTAGGTGCGGCTGTCCAGAAGAGCCACTGCCCGCTCAAACAGGGTGGTGGCCTGCCTGATCACCGGGTCCTGATCGATCCTCACACGCCCCGCAGCATAAGTACCCCAGCGGATTTGCGCAAACTGTTGTCTGACCTGCTCCCGGATGAACGCGCGACTCTCTCGGAATGATCGATCCTCCGGTGACACGTCAAGTCGGTCTGCCGGAAGAGTCTTCAGATAAGTCTTGAACGCTGTCACCTCGCGTCGCCCTGGATTGTACTGGGTGAAGAAGAGATCGAACCCGTCATAATCCGCCGTAAAGGACTTGGCCTGCTTCGACGCGAACTCCAAGAACACGCCGCTCTGTGCGAGCTTCCGCTCCGTCGAGCTGAGTGAGTCCGACGTAATGACCACGTCGGGGGAAATTCCACCGCTCCCGAATACCTCGCGGTGGAGAATCTCGGTGTAGTAGATCGGTTTGGCTGAAGTGCTGTCGGGATCACTGTTTGGATCGTAGCTGTCGTGCGCCTCTTC
>CAYYGZ010000073.1:1461-18047 GCA_964471275.1 uncultured bacterium
GGATCGGTCTCCCGCTCGGCGTCATATACTTGGCTACGGTCAGTAGAAGCGCCCCGCCATTCCTGAGTCGGTATTGCTTCTGTACCAGGCCTTTGCCGAACGTCGCCTGTCCAACGATCAAGCCGCGATCGTAGTCCTGCAACGCACCTGCAACGATTTCCGATGCACTTGCGCTGCCGCTGTTGACAAGACAGATGACGGGCATCGAAGTCGGGATCGCAGGATCTCGGCGCGAGTAATGATCTTCGCGGGATCCGAGTCTGCGCCCCTCCGTGTAGACCACCAAGCGGTCGGTCTCCAGGAAAAGATCAGAGACCGACACCGCCTGCTCGAGGAACCCGCCTCCATTCCCGCGTAGATCCAGAACCAATTTCTGAATACCCTCGCTGAGCAACTGCTGGATGGCGGTTCGGATTTCCTCCGTCGTCCGTCCGGAGAAACGATTCAGCTTGATGTAGCCAACATCTTCCGCAACACGAAAAGCGTAGGGGACACTCGGCACATTGATCTTGTCCCTAACGATATCAAAGTCCAGCAGACGCTCGTATCCCAGACGCTGAACAGAGACCGAAACCGTGCTTCCCTTCGGCCCTTTCAGGCGATCCTCCACGTCAGGGGACTTGATACCGACCGCCGATTCTCCATCGATCCGTATGATCCTGTCGCCGGGCAGGATACCCACGCCGTGGGCCGGTGAACCATCGATCGGCGAAAGAACGGTCAGGAAATTGTCGATCAGGTCGAAGTAGATCCCGATGCCCTCGAAGGCCCCCTCCAGACGCTCCTGGGTCTTGCGTAATTGCTCGGGCGTGATGTATGTCGAGTGGGGATCCAGCTTGGACAGGTAGCCCTCGATGGCGCCGTCATAGAGATCAACACCATCCGATTCCAGGTAGTAATGATGCTTGACCAGATCACTGACTTCACCCAGTGTCTCGATCTGTTGATACAGGTTGACCCGCGGCTCCCTCGAGTATATGGGTGTGCCCACAACCAGCGAGACAACAAGGATGCGCAGCAGGAATCCCGGGGTAGATCGAATCATGACAGAAGACCAGGTATCGGGCTGAAAAACCTCAGCGAGAGACCCAGAAATAAAACCTTCGCCGGGCACAGTGTCAAGGAGTTTAACCGCTTGTAAATTGATGATTTGAGGGCATTTTCAGGAGGTGCGAGCCCACCTGGCGGGATCGACCAGATAGTCCTTCAGCGACACGAGATTCTCTCTGTATGAGCGGAACACGCCGTCCACAATGCTGTGAATTCGTGCTGTCTTCAGTCCGGCCCGTGAAGGACGCTTCGCTGCCTGTCCCAATTCCTCTGAACGCACCGCGTGGACGAGAGATGAATCGAGATCGAAGACCTCGATAAGTGTCTTGATCATGTCATAGCGACTCAGGAAGTCGTTTCCCGCAGCATGAATGACGCCGCTCGTATCTGGGCTCCCGGCCAGCGAGATGATCGCCTCGCTCAATTCTGGGACGTGTGTCGGATTCGCCCACTCATCCGTCACGATCCGAACTTCGTGGTTGAGCAGGAGTTCACGGAGCGCCCAGGTTACAAAGTTGGGTTTGTCGAATTCGGGCCCGTAGAACACGGCTGTGCGCACAACCAGTCCCGCACAGTCTGCACCCGTGACGAGACCTTCACTCTCCAGCTTGGTTCGGCCATACACGCTCAGTGGATTGGGCGCATCGTCTTCGCCATACGGGCCGCTATCACCGTCGAACACGTAGTTTGTGGACATGTGGATGAGCCGACTGCCGGTTTGCTCGCAAGCGTGAACAAGGTTTGCGGTTCCCTCCACGTGGATGGCGTGTGCGGCCCCTTCATCTCGCTCACAGCCGTCAACACTCGTCATCGCCGCCGTGTTGATCACACACCGAGGTTGGGTGCGTCCAACAACCTCGAGTACCTGCTCGCGATTCCTGATATCGAGCCTCTCGCCAGACCTCCCATCCCGCGAAGTGCTGATTGCGGAGGGGAGACGTGTCAGCAGATGCCGTCCCAGATTGCCGTTCCCCCCGATGACCAGATCTGTCATTCTTCCTTTATCAATCACTCTCTGTCCTTTGCGTTTCCACCATTAGAGCAAGTGCCCTGCCGACCGCACCTAACCGGTTCGGCCGATCAGAATTGGAGGCAACCGCCTCACGACAGAGCGCCTCGGCCATCTCAACATACATACGACTTTTGTCCAGCACGCAAAGTCTGATCAGACATTGGCAGAACACCCCCACTCCAGATCCGTAGTCTCCGTCGGCGTAGACCAGGGCCAGATCCGAATCGGGTCGTATCACCACTTCGATGTTGGGGAGCTTCCTCGCGGTTTTCTCGACCAGCGACCGTGCGGCCTGCACGTAGTGGTCTTCCCCGGACAGCTGGCCAAAATCCAGACAGGCTCGAATCAGGTGAGCGGCATCCTCAAGCTGCAGCACCGAGCACTCGCCTCCCGTCCGCACAACACCGGCCTCCCTTACTCGTTCGCTCAACAATCGATCGAGCGTTCGCCGAGCGATGTCAATGATCTGACTGCTGGAATCCAGACGAGCGACCTCACAGAGTCCGGACACCAGGAGCGCGTTGAAGGCCGTGATCGAGCGAGCGTCAAACACCGGCGGCCTGCCGACGATGGGAATCACAGATCCTGAGGAGTCGCTGCGGGAGAAGTCGGTCGATCCCGACACAAAGACATCCTGACCAGGAACGAACAGGGCTGCAACAATCGCCGACGCGAGGCCCAGACTTGTCTGCCGCAACCCCAGATTTCCGGTTCGAGTGGCGCCACGAGCAAACGCATACAGAAGACCCGCGTTGATGCCGAGAGACGTCGTCTCGTCACGGACCTGACTGTCCGGGGTAAGCAGCGCTGTGACGAGCAGACCATCCCCGTTCCAGCGACCTGCCCGAACGCTTTCCTCCCAGGCTTGGAATGTTTCTATGCCGCCCTGCTCCAGAAGGAACAGAGCGGATTCGGCAGACAGCCGGACCTTTCCACGCTGCATTTGATCTGCAAGCCGGACACGCAGTCCTTGCAGCGAAAGATCGTGAACGATGGAAGCACGCACGACCGGTCTGCGATCGAGAAGCCTGGCACGCTCCCGCTCAAGGTCGGCCGATCTTTCCGGAATATCGTAGAGGATTCGGATGTGTCTGAGAAGTGCCGCCAGGTCACCTTGCCCGATGAAGGTTGTCCCCGTGATCCAGTTCAGCTCGGGTGTCAGAAGTGCCACAGATGGCAGCCCGCCCAGGGCGAATCGGTCGACAAGATCGGGCCGAAGATCAGCATCGACCCAGACGGGACGGGTGATTCGTGCGATTTCTGTCGCCGCCTCGGATGCCGTGAACGACTCGCGCACCATCTCGTGGGACCAGTAGGAACGTCCCGAGTGAAGAAACAGGAAATAGGGTTTCTCTGACCCGGACCAGGTGGACGAATCTTCCGGATTTAGCCAGGGCACATCCCCTCTCGGCACGGGCGGCGCGGTTTCCCTGACCGAAGATGCGGGCTTCTGCTCACAGGCGACGTTCAGAAGACCCACCAGGATCATGGCCGCAAGTAGGAATGATCGTCTCAACATATTGTCCTGGAAACAGTTGAGGCCGTCAAACCGGAATCCTATCCGGAGCTAACGGCCCTGGCGAAGAACTTGTGGGAACTATTGCGAACCGGCGCGCGTCAGCTTGTGGAGCAGGGCGCGTGGTCGATCTGAGTGAGACCAGAATCCGGTGGCGAACAGGTTCTCACAGCCGATAGTCTAACTGGAGGGCTGGGACCCTTCGAGCGAGATCGCTTCGTCGATCAGCATGATCGGGATACCATCTTCGATACGGTAGAGATAGGCGCCGTCCTCGCGAACCAGGCCGCCATCCATCTTGTTCTCAACGACTTCGCCGCCTCGATTCTTGATCTCGCCGGCTTCGATCTTCTTGTTGAGATCGTCTACCAGAGGTTGTTCAGCCAGGGCAACGGGGGTCTTGTCCTCTGGACAAGCCAGGATTTCGAGCAGATCCTTATCGATCATGGGAGCATTCCTTACTATAATTACGGGGCACGTAATTTGCGTCACATCCTTTGCGCGCAACCGTTCCGAATATAGGTAAACGCCCTCAATACGAACAACCACCGATTTACCTCCTCTCAGGAGAGCGCCTATCGTAACTCGCTAAAGGTTTGGCTTTTTCCCTGGAATATCCTTAATTCAAGGCGTTGTGCTGTGACCGCTCCTGGCACATCGCCCAAGCGTCAAATGGACGGTCGTCTGGGGTTGCAGCAACTAGGGTCAGAAACCTTTAGGAGTGCTGGGTCGTTTTCCCGCCTGATTGCGTCGGTACCTGCTTGCTTGAACAGTATGTGGGTCCAAATCTCGCAATTTCCCCGCGGTCATAAGAAACACCCAGAACATCTATTATGCCTACCGTACAGGATCACCGTACGACTGGGAGCTCCTCCCCTGATTGACCTTCACGAAGGCACATACGTGTCGCTGTAAGGAGGAAATCTACCATGCCAACGTCTCGAAAGAGCTGGCACCTCACGAAAATCTTGTCCGTAGCGGGCCTATCCCTGCTCTCGGTGGGTTTGGTCGATGCAACCCCTGAGAGTCGTGCGGCAGCCAACTTCCTGTTGTTCTCGCCGAGCGCACGAGCTGCGGGTATGGGGGACGCCTATGTAGCTATCGCAGACGATGCCGACGCAACGTTCTTCAATCCTGCCGCGCTCGCAAACGATGATCAACGTTCGCTGAGTACAACCTTCTACAAACCCGTTCCTTCCCTGGCGAACGACATCTTCACGTCGTTCGGTGGATACACACAGCCATTCCGGGGTGCCGGAAATTTCGGCCTTAGCCTGATCTACACGTCCCTGGGCGAGCAATTCAGGACGGATGAGCAGGGCCAGGACCTGGGATCCTTTACCAGTTTTGGCGTAGCTTTCGGCGTTTCTTACGGTGCCTACCTTTCAAAGTCGGTCTCCCTGGGAATAACAACGAAGCTGATCCATCAGAATCTCGCCGGCCAGGGCGCGGGTGCTGAGCAGGGAAGCGGAACAGGAACCAGCTTCGCAGGAGATCTGGGTTTTCTGTGGAAGCCGAGCGACCGGTTCGCTTTTGCCTGGACGCTCAGGAATGTCGGACCGAACATGACGTTCATCGATGCTGATCAGTCAGATCCGCTGCCGCAGACCTTCACGATCGGACTGGGTTGGACTTTCCTGAAGAAAGAGAAATACTCTTTTCTGTTCGCTGCCGATGTCTACAAACCTCTGGCTGATGAGGGATTTGGTTCGTTCATCACGGGGTGGAACGACGGCGGCGGGAGCGAAGAGCTGAAGGATATGGATTACCACGTCGGAGGCGAATGGGCATACGGACTATCGGAGATCTCCGCGTTCGCCTTTCGGGCAGGATATTCTTACGACCACGACGGAAATCGGAAAACACCCACCTTCGGGTTTGGGCTCAAGTATGACTGGGCAACCTTCGACCTGTCCTATTTCGCCAACGGGGGCACAGCGGTACGCAATGTGTTCCGCTTCTCGGGCGGCTTCACCTTCTGAAAAATCATACCGTAAGTGATCTCTAGCGAACACCAGAAAAGGCGTCCAGCTGCGCATCGATGTGCGCAGGCTGGCCGCCTTTTCAGTTTCCTCGCCGCAGTGGCAATCGCGTTGCTGGCTGGCCGTGCGTCGGCACAGGGAATGACTACCCGCCGCGTCCTCGCCATCCGTGTCTCCTTTCCACAGGAGATCCCGGATGAGGAGACGACCAGTGGCGATGGGACATTCGATCTTCGCACATACGAAGATGCCGTGCCCGACTACCGGTTCCCATTCGACACCCCGCCGCACAACCGTTCCTACTTCAGCGCGCATTTCCGGGCACTCGCAAACTACTTCGCCACCGCATCCGGTGGAGCGCTTGCGATTGCGTTCGACGTGCTCCCTGCGGGAAACAACGACAGCTACATCCTCGAGCGACGGCTGATCGACTACGGGAATGGTAGAACACGGCAGGAAGTCAACGTCAGGATCGTGGAGCTCTTTCGCGACGGCGTGCTCGCCGCTGACGCCCTGGAAGGCGCAGCCCTGGATTTCTCAGATTACGACGATATCGTCGTGATACACGCAGGTCTGGGAGGCGAGTCCAGCAATCAACTCAACGATATTCCATCCGCCTTCGTAAACCGAGAAGATCTCGACATCTACACAGAGGGTCCCGTGTCCGTCGACAACGGGTCTCACCTGATCGAGCAGGGCATCCTGCTTCCCGAGTCTGGGGGCACCGACGGCCGCAGCGGGTTGAACGGAATCCTCGCTCGATTCTACGCCAACCAGCTTGGCCTGCCACGACTGGACAACCCGGAAGACGGGCTGCCCGCCATCGGCGACTGGAGCTTGATGGATACGGGGAACATCACGGTCGCCTCGTCGCGACAGCTCGGATTGGATAACCTCACGGGCGAGCCATCCGACACAATCCTCGTCGCATACGCCCCGAGCCTCCCAACCGCGTGGTCCCGCATCCGCTTGGGCTGGCTGACCCCCGAGGTCATCCGGAAAGACACGACGATATCGATAGCCGCCTCTCATTCCACGACCGGGCATCCCAAAGCAGTTCGCATCCCGATCACGGCAGATGAGTACTTCCTGCTTGAAAACCGGATGTCTCGACTCGCTGTCGAAGGACGACGTCCAACGATCACGCTCTCGGAAGGTATCCGGGGGGTCTGGGAAGCCAATGACGATTATGACGCGTTTATCCCGGGATCCGGCATCCTGATCTGGCACGTCGATGATGCAGTCGTCCGGGCGAGCACCGGTGGCAAGGCCGTAAACAGCAACATCGATTACCGTATCCATTTCGACGGGCTCGTCGGACTGTATCGCAAGGGTCTCTCGCTTGAGGAGGCGGACGGTCTGGAAGATATCGGTAACACCTCCGCCAGCCGCGTGATCACGAGTGGAATCATCTCGTTCGCAAGCATATCGGGTGGTGCACAGGATCCCTACTATGTCGGCAATGCCACGCGCTTCGGGACGGAAACGATTCCCAGCTCGGAGAGCAACACGGGATACGGCTCAGGCATAGAGATCGAGATCCTGGGTCCGCCGGGGGAAGTGATGGAAGTGTCGATTCGATTCAGCCAGCACGATGGACAGTGGCCGAGATCACTCGCCTCACCGACGCCAGCGGTGGCACCAAGAGCCCTGATATCTGATGCACTACCTACCGCCATCCTGAATGGTGGGGCACGCTCAGGCGGAGATGGAACCGCGTGGCTCGTGTCAGGCGAGCCCGCTGTTCTGATGGATGGCTATGAGTCGGCAGTTAATCCCGCCGTCGGCCACATCACGCAGAGCGGGAATCCTGACATACTTATTGCGACCGACACGGGGCCTGCTGTCTGGACAGCGGGTGGGGTGAGAAACGATCCAAGCGGTGCATCCGTATCTGCAGTTTCCACCTCCCCCCTGGCTGCTGCGTTCCCCGGCAAGGTAACCAACGACATCTGGGGACACGAGGACGGCCGGGTGAGGTGGGGTGTCTTCGGGACAAACCCAGGCGAGCGGAAGCACGGAAATGCTGCGATCACGGGTCTGGCTGCGGGCGAGATCGATGGGGATGGCATAACCGAACTGGTAGCACTGGACGCAGGCGGTGCAGTTGTTGTGATCGATGGAGAACAACAGAGTACACAACTCGGAGTCGTAGAGAATGCCATCGGTTCGCCGGTGATCGGGAACTTCGATGGCACCGGCCACGAGGATGTGGCGGTATTGTCGGCCACGGGTTCGGTGACCGTGTTCTCAGATCTGGCAGACCCGATCACCAGTCGACCCGTCCCCGGGGGGGCGGCTTCATCTCCGATACTCAGTGATCTCGACGGGGATGGTTTTGTTGAGATCCTGTTCGGAGGTGACGGACGCATATGGGTCATTCGCTTCAACGGTGTTGCTCAGACTGACACCCCCTATGAGCTTCCGCTGAAGGACCGTGTCGGCACGATAGACGCACCACCGATTGTTGCCGATCTCGATGACGACGGAGCTCTCGACCTTGTGGTCGCGACACAAACAGGCGCCATCTACGCGATCGCCAACTCGGGAGTGTCTCTGCCCGGCTTTCCGATCCTGGCGACCGGGCCGATCTCGGTATCCCCGCTTCTGGATGACCTCGACGGTGACAACACGCTCGAACTCGTTGCCTTCACCGATGAAGGCACAGCCCATCTCTGGCACCTGGAGCAACTCGACTCATCTCTCACCGGATCCTCGGTATCGTGGGGCCAACAGGGAGGCGATGCGGGTAACGCGAGCCGACTCGCCCAGACAGTGCCTGGCATCGACGCTCCGATCTCCCAGGACCTGCTCCCGGCCAGACGAGCCTATTGTTACCCGAACCCCATACGAGGGAATGACGCCTACATCCGGTTCTTCCTGTCGGATGTTGCGGAGGTCAATCTGACCATCGTAAACGCCGTCGGGCAGATCGTAGTCAGGATTTCCGCCGTGCAGCCAGACCCGGGAACAGACAACGAGATACACTGGGATACGACAAATTATGCAAGCGGCGTGTATGTCTGCCGAATACAGGCAACAGATGGAACGCGGACTCAAACACGTTTCATCAAAACCGCCGTCATCCGCTAACGCAGAGCACATGACCAGACCACGACACCGACATACTGCAGGATCGTTTTGGTTGATCCTCTGCCTGATGTGCAGTTCGTCTTCGGCTCAGTTCTTCAGCGAGACCAACCATCCGGAACTGGAGTGGAATGACATCGAGACCGAACATTTCAAGGTCACATACCACACAGGACTTGAATCATTTGCCCAGCGTGTCGCCCGGATCGCAGAGGAAATCTACGGACCGATCACCGATCTCTACGACTTCAGACCGAAGGGCAAGCCACGCCTGCTCTGTCGCGACATTGACGACACCAACAGGAGCGCCTTCTACCCGACGACCAATACGATCGATTTCTGGGCGACCGGGATCACACACGACTTTGACCTGCGCGGTGCGAAGACCGACTGGATTCGGAATATCCTGACGCACGAATTCACGCACCTCGTCAACACACAGACCGCTCAAAAGATGCACGGACGAATGCAGGGCCTGTATCTGCAGACGTTCCTCTCTCAGGCTGAGAATCGCCGGGAGGACGTAGCGACGGGATTCCCGAACGTTATCGCTTCTGTCATCTTTCCCTCGGAGATCGCGCCGCCGTGGTTTATCGAAGGGTCAGCACAGTATATGGCTGCGGGCGCCCAGTATGACACCTGGGACAGCCATCGCGACATGATCCTACGTCAGGCCGTACTCAATGGAACACTCCTGACCTATGAAGAGATGGGCGTCTTCGGCGCAAAGACGGGTCTGGGCTTCGAGAATGTTTACGACCACGGCTATTCGCTCACGCTGCATATCGTGAATCAATACGGAGAGACCGCACTGCGGGACCTGCTCCGCGCGATGCAGCCTGCGTGGCGCTATGACTTCGGCGGCGCAATCGAATCGGTTCTCGGTCTCACCGGTCAGGAGCTCTACGCAGACTGGAAAGCTACGCTGGTAGAACGCTACCAGATACAACAGGCGGAGCGTGCAGACCGGCTTGCAGAGGGCGACCTAGTATTCGACGACGGCTACATGAACCTGCACCCTCGCTGGGCGCCGGGAGGTAACCGGATCGCATTTCTCACGAACGCGGGCGGCGACTACGGTCGCACCGGGTTGATGGTCTACACGATCGAGGACAGCACGAAGAAGGCCGTCGGCCCTGCGCGGACAGCGTTCGATTGGAAGAACTCTGGAGACCAGCTCGTCTACGCAAATCGCAGCCAACCCAATAAGGCGGGATCCCGGTTCTGGGATCTCTACACGGCGACGCTGTCCGACTCCTCCGGTGTATCGACATGGCAGGCAATCAAGGGCACGGTGGGACTCTCCACCCCTGTTCCTTCAGGCTTCGGCAGGCTGACCCAAGACGGACGCGCGGCTCACCCCCAATACTCGCCGGATGAGGAACACATCGTCTTTGTCCACAATGCGGGCGGGAGCAACAACATTGCCGTACTCGATCTGAAAACGGAAGAGATTCGGTACCTGACAGGGCTTGACGACGGTACCCAGATCCACACCCCCGACTGGTCGCCTGATGGCAGGCGAATCGCCTTCTCTATCTTCACCCCCGACGGAGATCGCAGCATCGGCGTGATCCCTTCGGCCGGCGGCGACTGGGAGTATCTCGTCTCGTCGGACGCAACCGATCGGGATCCACGATGGACGGAGGACGGAACGGGACTGATCTTCTCGTCCGATCAGGAAGGAATCTTCGATCTCTTCCACCTGGACCTTGCCACCGGGGACGTCCATCGGATCACGCGTGTCCTCGGTGGGGCCATCCAGCCCGATCCCAGGGCGGGCGACGGTCTGATCGCCTTCGCGCACTACGGCAAATCGGGATACGAGATCCGTACGATCACAGCAAAGGGCATCTGGGAACGTGTGTCGAAGGAAGCCTTCTCAACGTCCCGTGCGGTCACCATTGCCCCGAAGGCGCCAGCACCACTCCAGTCGCGCGCCTACGAAACCGCGTTCATGGGCTTCTCGATCTCGCCACGACTTGCGCTGGACGTCGGCAAGATCAAAGGCGGCTTCTATCTCTACTCCTCGGAAGCGCTCGGCAAGCAGAATCTTTGGATTCAGGGATTGTTTTCTCACGATCGGGACACGGAGTTGTTCGCGTCCTACGAATACAAGAAATGGAAACCGACAGTCTACCTGTCCGCGTTCCGCGTCACGCATCACGTCGAGGAAGACATCGTCGACAGAGATCGTGATGGTCGCGTCTACAACCGCACATTCTCCCTGAATGGCGTATCGCTCGGGATGCGCAGAAAGCTCGGCTCAGGCAGCACGATCAACACGCACTTCGATTACAACCGATTCGGAAACTCGGTCGAGCAATCTCGGTTCAATGGACAGGGACGGGGTGTCATCGGTGCGACATTCCTGAACGGGATCAACCTGGCTCTCTCCTACCACTACAACAACACACCCCTGGCGATCCGGTCGAACATCAGTCCGGCAGCCGGTAGAGATATCTTCTTCCGGTATAACCGGCATTTCGACTTCTTCCTCAAGGGATTCGAACCCAACACCACTATCGTCATCGAACAGTTCCAGAACTTCTTCTACAATGAGTTTTCACTCGACTGGAACGAGTATCTTGATGGCCCAGGAGAAACGGCACTCGGTCTGAGGGCATTTGGCGCGTGGATGAGCGACGCGGTCAATCACCCCGAGGCTGACGGTTACTTCGACTTCCGACTCGGTGGACTCCCTCTTATGAAGGGTTATACCTTCTTCAGCCTCGAGGGAAGCCGGGCAGCGATGATCCGCGGATCATGGAGCCTGCCTATGTGGAAGGAAATCAACCGTCAGACAGGGCCACTTTACTCGAATCAACTTTATGCTACTGTTTACGGAGGCTTGGGTCGGGCTTGGGATGGGACCGTGGAGGACGACATCCTCAAACGAGGGTGGAAGAAGGACGCCGGCCTGCAGATCCGATACGACGCGAATCTCTTCTATGACTATCCGGCGCGTTTCAGCCTCGACGTTGCCTACGGGTTCGACCACGTGCCGCTCACCGATCCGAGCGAGACGCTCGAGAAAAGCGGTGCCAAAATGTACTTCACGCTTCTGTTCGGATTTTTCCCAACCGTAGGAGCTACACCGTGACCTTGACGCCCGAACGTATACCGACCAAATCTCGACATATCCTCTGCTTTCTTCAGACTGCTATCCTGCTGATAGCGATCGTGGCGCTGCCGGACACAGTCACGGCGCAAACCGAAGCGCAGAAGGAAAAATCGCCCAAGAAAGCCTTCTTCATGTCACTCCTGATACCGGGATGGGGTGAGTACTATTCGGGGGCGAAGTATCGCGCCGCAGGCTTCATCGGGGCCGAAGCCCTGACCTGGATCGCCTGGTCGGGCTGGCGAGGCAAGGGAGCCGACCTGAGAAGTGACTTCCGCCGGTTCGCAGATCAGAACTGGGACGAAGCTCGCTATCGGGCCTGGCAGGCCTACAATGCATCCCTACCCACAGGTGCACGGTATATCGAGACCGAAACGCTGCCGACAAAGCAGGGAGACATACAGCAGTATTACGAACTGGTCGGCAAGTACGCCCAGTTCATCTACGGATGGATCGATGTGGCCGGACGACCGCTTGGTGTAGACAATCAGTCGGTCAATTCGAGTGTTCAGGAGCAGTATGAGACTATGCGAAACGAGAGCAACAAGCACCTCAAGCGCGCATCCGTCGTGATTGGGTTGACTGTCGTCAACCACGTCATCAGCGCGATCCACGCCTCGACCTACACGAAACGCCTGGCCAGCTCAGAGAGTCGGCGCGTCTGGGTCGGTCTCCTCCCGTTCTTGCCTGACGGCAGGGACGGGGTCACGGCATCCCTGTCGACTTCGTTCTAGAGCCGTGCGACGCACCCTACTCATCACAATCGCGGTCGCGATCCTGGCCGCCCCGCATCCCTCGCTCTCACAGACCCAGAGGAACCCGAAGGCGGCGGCCTTCCTGTCCCTGATCGTCCCCGGGCTCGGCGAGTTGTATGCTGGCGGCCCCAGATCAGGCCGTTTCTTCCTGTTCACCGAAGCCTCGCTGTGGGCGGGTCTAGCGCTGTTCGAGCATCTGGAAACATCGCGTCGTGAGAACTTCCGATCCTACGCGGCGGCGCACGCCGGTTTGAGCACAGATGGAAAATCAGACACTTTTCTAGAGGAAGTCACTGCATACGAGAGCATCTATGCACGGAATTCGCACGAGAACTTCATCAGAGGCGAGAACGCCGACCTGATGAACGAGTCACTGGAGAACCTGTGGGAATGGGATACGAACGCGTCTCGGAGCGAATTCCGGGTGCTCAGGCGCAAGGCGAACTCCGCTCGCCAGAAGGGGATGCTCTTCATCGGTGGGCTTCTGTTCAACCGTTTCGCCAGCGCCATCAACGCAGCACATATCGCGCGGAAGACGCTCCCCCGTCCTGTGGTTCTCCAGGTCTATCCGCACGCGACCCGCGGCATGCGGGCCAGCCTGACAACGACCTTCTAAGCACGGTCCACTGACAGATGTCGACACGCATTTGCATCACTCAGCTGCTGATTCTCACCCTCTTCTCATTTACAGACGCGGAGCTGCGGCCGGTTTCCGGCACACACCTGATCCCGCATCTGCCCCGAACCAACCCCGTGTGGACGAAACAGACCTCCGGTGGACCCTTTCAGGTTGGGGATACGTTGACCGTTCCAGCCTTCAGCTTTGTGCTCTTTGGTGGCGGTCACTACACCACGACTACGACGTGCCGCTACGTCGGCGACAACGCTTACATCTTTGTTGAGGATGAGGTCTGGGGAGGGCCACGCGTCGACCAGGAACGGATCGATGGGCTGGGAGAGTCCTTCGATGCAGCCACGCCTCGTGATCCGAATCGGGGTATATACGACATAGACACCGATCTCTTCGGAGACCCGCCCGATGTCGACGGCGACCCCCGCATCCTCGTTGTCGTTCTGGACATCCTCGATTCCCCGATCACGGGATCCACGTTCATCGGCTACTTCGACACAAACAACCAGACCGGCCAGGCTATGCGGGAGATCGTCTACCTTGACACGAATCCCCTGGACATAGAGAGCGATCTGGCGCGCGCGACCCTTGCGCACGAATTCCAGCACGTGCTTCACTGGTCCGGGGACGAGGACGAAGACAAGTGGGTTGATGAAGGCTGCTCGGAGTATGCAGAACTGGCGTGCGGATACAAGGACACCACCGAGACTGCCGGTGAAACCTTCCTGATCGCACCGAACGTCGGACTGACGCTCTGGGAAGACCTTCCGTTCGACTTCGATCAAACCTATCTCTTCATGACCTACTTCGTACAGCGTTTCGGCGAGTCGTCTCTGAGATCCCTTGTGGGCAATGACCTAAACAGCATAGACGGCATAAACGCGACGCTCACGTCGCTCGGTGATGTTGCGTTTGACGAGCTGTTCTTCGACTGGTCCGCAGCGACCTTCTTCGATGGTCCGGGGCGGTTTGGTTATGACCGAATCTCACTCGGCACCGTCGGGCGGGATACCATAAGTGTGTCGGCACGCACGCAGAGGAAGGCACGCCTGTGGGGATCCGACTACCTCTTGCTCGATCAGCCGGGGCAATACGACGTAACGATCGAAAGCCTGGGGGACAACAGGGTGGCGGCCGTCCTGCTGATGGATGCGCCTGCGGAACTCGGTCAGATCACGATTGCGGCAGAGGCATTTGGTAGCAAGACGGCGTCTCTGTATACGGCTGGGCTGCAGGGCGTTAGTGTCACAAGCATCTCGGGCACGACAGAGGACTACGCAATATCCTTCACACCGAACACGATCGAGATGGCCTCAGCGGAGGCTGCGGACCCTGACCGTGACGGTGATGTGGATTTCTCCGACTTCCTCAACTTCGCTGAGCACTTCAGCACTGTGGCGGGTCGGCTGGGCTACGATCCGACCTACGACTACAACGCCGATCGCACCATCGATTTCACAGACTTCCTGATCTTCGCTTCCCACTTCGGAACAGCCCTGTAAGCGAGTCACCGAACGACAGAAGGGCGGACCCCGCAGAGGGTCCCGCCCTTCCTGAATAGTTCGCCACAGTCCGGTCGCACCTACACCGTTTCATCCCCCAGGATCTGCCCATCCAGAAGATGTATGACCCTCCCGGCATACCGCGCGTTTAATTCCGCCGAGTGCGTGACCTGAACGATCGTCGTCCCCTCCTCGTCTAAGGTCTTCAGGTGACCCATCACCTGCTCTCCCTGCTCTGAATTCAGGTTCCCCGTCGGCTCATCGGCAGGGATCAACTTCGGCTCGATAATCAGCGCACGGGCAACACCGGGTGCTCAACGGTTGCCGTATCACGAACGGCAGAGAAGCTGTGGCATCTCGGTTCACACGAGCGCCACGACCCGAAGCGCCGCTGGTTGAACAGCCACGTCCAGAGGAACAGGATCGGCTACCTCGCCGTCGACCATCGCGAAGAGCGGATCCGTGGACTCGATGTGGATTTCGCTTCCCAGCATCATCGTGACGGCTGGATGATCGAGATGTTGACCGATCGCCAGCCGCGGGAGAAGCCCCAGCGCTTCGAGACGACCGACCTGCTTCACCACACAGACCTCGAGCTTGCCGTCTGCAAAATCAGCCCCCGGGGCAATCCGGAACCCCCCGCCGTAGGTCTCGATGTTTGCGCAGGCCACAAGTGTTGTATCACCGTCACTGACAAGCTTGCCGTCAACTTCCACCCGGACCGGATACCCCTTGAATGTCCGGATGCTCTTCAATGCCTGAATCAGGTACCCACCGATCCCGGCCACTGCGGAACCATCCGCCGTCAGACGACCAACTTCGGCGTCGAGACCGCACCCGGCAACCGTCGCAAACGGCTTCCCGTTCACGCTGCCGAGATCGACTGGTATCGTCTGTCCTGCCGCTATCGAGGCAGCCATTCGTTCCGGAGTAATCTTTCCGCAGACAGCCTTCGCGAAATCGTTCCCTCGCCCCGTCGGTAGGAGGGCGAGTGCCGCGGTGGAGTTGGCCACAATATCGAGGATGTTCCGAAGGCTGCCATCGCCACCCGCAACCACCAGACATTCGGATCCCGCGAGTATGGCATCCTTGGCGACCGTACGAGCCTCGATTGAAGTTCGGGGCACAACCCTTGTCGCCGATACGCCTCTTTCTTGCAGCAGACATTCGAGATCTATCGCATGTCGTTCTGCCCGGCCCTGCCCGGCCTTGGGATTCGCTATGATCGTGGTCTTCTGCAAAAGAAAAAGGCCCATCTCGGACGGGCCCCCAAGAGTAGACGGCACCCGAGGATGCCTTCTGTTGTTGCACGGATCTCAGTCCTGTTGATCCATTGCTCCCCGAACGAGGTGATCGAGAAACCAGGGTGCCACAAGCTTTACCCAGGGCAGCAGCCTGAGCTTCCAGGGAATCACGATCTCTCGCTCACGTCGCTCGACCCCTTTCACGATGGCTTCACTGCACGCCTCCAGTGAAACCGACTCCTTGCTGTGCTCACGTCTGCCTTCTCCGATTCGTTCCCCGTCGTGCGACAACGCGCTCTGCCGGAGCTCTGTCCCCCTCAACCAGTGAGGAAGAGCCGTTATCACATCGACCCCGGTTCCACGCAACTCTCCACGGATCGTGTCCAGAAAACCTTGCAGGGCGTGCTTGGAAGCGACATATCCGGAATGCAGGGGGACGGGAATTTTGCCCTGGATTGACGAGACCGCCACAATCGCGCCCTGGCGTTCTCTCAGATGGGGCAATGCGGCGTGAACACAATTGACGACACCGAGATAGTTGACCTCGATCAGTTCACGGAACATTCCAACATCCGGGATGTCCTCGAACTTTGCCCACATACTGACACCTGCGTTCGCCATAAGCACGTCTACACCACCATACACGTCGACAGCCTTATCGACCACGCGCTTACAATCCTCGG
>CAYYGZ010000074.1:0-17983 GCA_964471275.1 uncultured bacterium
TGAAGAGACAGGGGTCGTAGCACGGAACATCGACAAGGCCGTTCGGAACCAACGGCGCCCGAAGAACATCAGTCCAAGGTCCTCCAGGAGTGTCGCTCTCAACGATGCCAATCTGGTAAAAGTCCGCCTGCTTATTGACTTCCGAGAAGCACCAATAGTAGCACCCACCGCTCTCGACCGCATCGGTCGCCCAACAGCCGTCGATCGGTTTTCCGATGTATGTGTCCACCGGTCTTAGGATACTCTCTTGTTGCCAATTCAAAAGATCGTCCGACGACCAGACCTGCCAGTCTTTCAGAATGAAGTCGGTACTGTCAATCGCGTGGTCATGCGATGCGTAGAGGTAGGCTCTGTCGTTGTAGATCCGAATGTGTGGATCCGTCAGTCCCATGCCAACGGTGTTGATGACTTCTGCCATTCATTCCTCACGCAGCTTACAGCCATTACTAGCGCAACACGCTGGCGCCCATTTGACCCGCCCCATCTATAGTGAGGATGCGGGGGTGATTATCACTGAATTTAGGTTCCGGGAGTAGGAGCCTAGTGAATCGTGATGTGAATGTCTATGAGATCCCAACGCTTTCTGGCGAGTGACATTCCAAGAACTAGAAGCTTTTGCCTAATTATCTGAGCCGCTCTTCAACTTTTTACACGTCCAGACCAGCAGCATGACAGTTCTTTCAAGTTGACGCAATCTCCTTCACCCGCTCTTCTGGTAGAACTCCTCTGTAGAAACGCAGGTCGGCGATACAGCCTGCAAAGGGGCCCTGAGCTCCAGAACCGATCGTCAACGGCTGAGCGTTGGCCAGATCGAATGTGTGGCTGCCGGAAGCCTGCGACGCCGTCACAAACTCGCCGTTTACGTACAGTCGTAGTTCCTTGCCCTCACGCACGGTGGTCAGGTGCGTCCATTCCACCCCGATGTCGCGGTCGTAGCTGACAACCTGTCCCAGTTCGTTCGCGTAGACACGGCCAAGGGTGTCATCGGGGTCGACATCGGTGGCGCGGCTGATGCAAGAGCCCGTTGCTGCGAACAGGCGGCCTTGGAACGCCGCCATCGTTGGCACCCGGCACCAAGACGCAGTCTCATCGACCGAGTAGTCCGGGTGACTTGCCAAGCTATTCATCAGAGTCCAATGTCCATCGGTCTCATAACGCCATACTTGTGCCTTAGGGATCACGCCAGCGTAGAGCTTGCCGTTGTAGACAATCAGATTATTGATTTCGTTGATCTCTCGATGCTCCCCTTCAGGAAGACCTATCCGACCGGTGTTAGTCCATTCACCGCCTTCCCACCGCAAGACATACCCCTGTGGCCAAGTGCCCGCCCACAGCTTGCCCTGAGCGGTCTGAAATGCATGTGTCTGCGTAATACCGTGGGGCTCTCGTGAAAAGCAGGTCCATGTTCGGCCACCTTCAAACCGATAGTGATTCCGATGCGTGGCACCATACAGAATCCCGTCCACGGGGAACAGATTCTCCAAGTTGTCTCCGTCAGGAGACCCGCAGTCGATCCAGTCTTGTCCGTCATATTTGTAGCAGTGGCCTCCGCCAACCCGGTCTAGGCCGACATACAGATCGCCATCGAAACTGGCCATGCTCAGCACCCGCACGCTGGCGCCGACTTGCCCTAGGTCGCGCCATTCTTGGCCTCCCTGATACTCGAACACTCGTGAAAGCGCCGGCTCAAAGTCCTTCCCCTGAGCCCGAACCCAGTCCCATACCCCGGTGCCCGCGAAGAGCCGACCCTCGTGGATGATCATTGACTGAACTGACAAGTGACGGGGGTTACTGCCAAGCCGTCCGCAGTCCTCCCAGTCAGTGCCACCCGCCCAGCGGAAAACCCGTGCTGCGTCCATCGCGTCGTCCGCATCGGCAATGCCGGCGTAGAGTTCACCATCAAATGCGACCAGAGCCGAGACCAAAGAATTGCTCGGCCACGGTTTGCCGCAGTCCTCCCACACCCCGACGTAGCCATCGTCGATGCCGAAATGGACGTGACGGGTGTCGGACATCGAGCTATAGCCGGCTGAACTGCCAGCGACCTGCAAATTGAAACCACAGCGGCAGGCCGGATCGAACTTGGACAACACATCCCCAAACACCCCGCGCATGGGGGAGTCACACCGCACCCATACCGCAATCGAAAAGTCCTGGTTGCCCAGTTGCAGGTTCGGTGCGGCAGGCACCTCAATCAGGCTATTGTTACCGTTGAAGTGGGCAGCCCCCACTGCGGCACTTTCCAGACGGTCGATGAATTCGACATGATGAGCCACCCCGTGATTATTGCCTGCAACATCGCGCGCATCTTTTTGAAGCGGCCAGTGGCTCATCAGATGCTGTTTAGTCACTGTGAACTATCTCCTGAGCAGTAGGAATAGGGCCTATTGGATCGTGAGGTGTGCTCACTATTCATCCTTGTCTTCTGCTTCGGGTTTCGATGATTCATTCTTGTACTTCTCAAATAAGAAGGCTCCCGTGCCAAAGACTACGCCCAACGCCGCTGCCAATTTTAGAATCCAGTTATCGGTTTCCGTTCTAATCCTTCCCCCCGGTTCTGAGCTTACCACTAATAAAATGAATCCGACTAAAACAGTTGCCCCAGCGGAGCAAATCAAAGTGGCAACTAATGCCCAGACAACCTCCCACAGGGGACTTTCAATTTTACCCTCGTTACCCACGGTAAAATGAGTTCAAGAACTCCAAGTAGTGATGTCGAAACCAAGAATTTTCGTCAGAGATGGTATAAAGAGGCTCCTGGTCTGTGTCTGAATCCTCGTCGTCTTGGAATATCCGCTGTTTGGGTCGATTTTTCATCATCTAGCCTTAACCCCCGCCTTATCCTGCCCATACTGCACCCGTTCCGATATCGTATCGCCCATACAATCCTCCCAAGGATTTGGTCGTGCCTGTGACACTTCGAAGGAAGCGTCACGCCAAGCGTGCTATGACTCTTGGTTGCCACCTCTTATTTCCGCGCTTAGTCGTTACGCCACGTTGCTCAAGCTCGGCCGCTATTCGCAGATATTTTACCTATGGAAACGCATTTTAGTCAGAACTTTTTCCTTTGCCCATCAGGGCGCAAGGGGGCTTCGGTTAGCTTTCTGACGTTGCGTATATATCTTGATAGTCGTGGAACTCTTGTATCCCAGTAGCTACTGATATACCTCAAGTCAGCGCGCCCCCAGTTGTGTCTCTGATCCGGTACACATCAAGCCGGGTCCGGTCCCACCCCTCGGCACCGGTCACCAGGCATCAGGCATCAGGCATCAGGCATCAGGACCAACAATACGTTGTCCGGCTGCTCTCATCTGAGTAGCTTCAGTGCCTGCGAATGCTCACGAGTCCACACCCAGTCCTGGACTTGTACGATACTCGGCACTTCGCCATCGTGCAGCATCCCGCGAAACACAAATCAAGGATCTCCTTTGCGTCCCGTCCTCCTTATCGATTGCGGCGACACGCTCGCCAACGAGTCAACAGAGCAGAAGAACGAACGCGGAGAAACACTGTATGCAGACCTGATTCCTGGCGCCGCAGAACTGATCCACGAGCTCAAGAGACGTGACTACCGACTCGCCCTCTGCGCGGATGGTCCTGTGGCCACATTTGAAAATATCCTCAACCAGCACGGGCTCTGGAACTGCTTCGACGCGTTCGCTATCTCCGAGGCAGTCGGCGTCAGTAAGCCTGACGAGCGTATGTTCCGTACCGCGCTCGATACACTCGACGTAGATCCTGTGCATTACGCCCAGACCGTCATGGTTGGCAACAACCTCGAGCGTGACATTGCAGGGGCAAACGCCCTCGGCCTCATCACCGTCTTCCTCTCGTGGTCTGACAAGCGTCGGAAGACCCCGCTTTCAGATCTCGAAACACCCGACGTGACGATCCAGAAGCCCCTTGATCTTATCGAAGTCCTGGAGCAATTGTAGGGCACGATCCTGGCCAACCCGGCACCCATCGGCCTCGCAGGACAGGACTGGACCTATCCCGCCTCTCAGGACTATCTTACTGCGCATCACTGACTGTGCACACAACGGGCTGCTGCGGGTGGTTCGTGCGACACCAAACAGCACACCTGCCCCGCGCTAATCGATTGAGGAAGGAGACCGAGCATGGCAAGAGGATACATGGGAAAGATCCTGATTGTAGACCTGTCCACGGGGACGATGCACGACGAGCCTCTGGATGAATCTATGTGCCGCGAATACCTGGGTGGGTATGGTATCGGGGCCAAGATTCTTTACGACCGGATGTCTCCTGGTGTCGACGCTCTCGGGCCGGACAACCTGCTTGGGTTCTTTACCGGCCCTCTCACGGGATCACCGTCCATCGAAGGCAACCGGTTCGTGGTCGTCTGCAAATCTCCGCTGACCGATACCTGGGGCGATGCAAACTGCGGCGGTACGTTCGGGCCTCAGCTCAAAAGCGCCGGCTATGACGGAATCCTTTTCAGTGGCATCTCCGAGAAACCCGTCTACCTGGTGATCGAAGATGGCAAGGCCGAGCTTCGTGATGCGGAGTTCCTGTGGGGGAAGGACAGCAACGAGACGGAGGACATCCTCAAGGAGACGCTCGGCGAGTCGAAGGGTCATGATGGCAAAGCGGTCGAGGTGGCCTGCATCGGTCAGGCCGGTGAGAAACTGAGTCTCCTCTCCGCGATAATGAACGACAAAGGTCGTGCGGCGGGACGCTCGGGTGTGGGAGCCGTAATGGGCTCAAAGAAGCTGAAGGCGATCACGGCTTCCGGTAATGCCGAGATTCCGCTTTTCGATGCAGAGAAGGCGGGCGAACTCCGCAAAAAGTACATGAAGCTCACCGGAGGAGGTCATGAACTGTTCGCTGAGTATGGTACCATCGGTATCACGGGCGATTCTGCAATGAGTGGTGATGCCCCCATCAAGAACTGGGGCGGTGTGGGCCCCGTCGACTTCCCGACCGGCGGCGAGAAATTCCACCAGGACACGCTGATCGCCTACCAGGACAAGAAGTACGGCTGCTGGCGCTGCACGATGGCCTGTGGTGGCCACATGTCCGTCAAGGAGGCCGGCCCCTACAAGGGCGTTTCCCACCACAAGGTCGAGTACGAGACCGCCGGTTCGTGGGGAACGATGACCCTCACCGATGACTTCCCGGCGATGATCAAGATCAACGAGCTCTGCAATCGCTTCGGCTTCGACACCATCGGGGCAGGATGCACGGCGGCGTTCGCAGTCGAGTGCTACGAGAACGGCATCCTCACCAAGGAAGACACTGACGGCATCGAGCTCACCTGGGGCAACGGAGCGGCCCTGGTGGCGCTGCTCGAGAAGATGGGCGCCCGAGAGGGCATCGGCGACATCCTAGCCGATGGGACTCGAAAAGCTGCGGAGCAGATCGGCAAGGGCTCCGAAAAATACGCCATGCACGTTCAGGGGTCGGAAGTGCCTATGCACGATCCGAAATTCCAGCCCGGACTGGCGACATCCTACAAGATGGACGCTACGCCTGCACGACACACCCAGGGCCACGAGGACATGCCGCCGGTCCTCGAGGGCTGGCCGGAGCACGACAAGTACACATACACAGGCAAGGGCGAGCGTCACAAGGAATGCTCAGGCATGATGCACGTCGTAAATGCGGCCGGGGTGTGTATGTTCGCATTCCTGTCCTACGACTGGAACTTCATCCCTGATTTCCTCACGGCGGTCACTGGATGGGAAATCGATACGAACGAGTGCTACCGCGTTGGGGATCGTATCGCAAACCTCCGGCACGCCTTCAACCTGCGTGAGGGACAGAACCCGCTGCAGTTCGAGGTGCCCGCCCGTCTGATCGGTGATCCGCCCCAGACCGAGGGCAACGTGCGCAACGTTACGGTCGACATCGACACCCAGGTGCGCGAATACTGCGACGCAATGCACTGGGATCCGGAAACCGCTGTACCCAGCAAGGAGAGTTTGCTGAGTCTGGGGCTCGAGAATGTTGCCAAGGATCTGCACGGATAGGTTTGCGGATCCACTGGGAGAGGGGCGCACAACGACCTTGTCACCCAGAACGGATTTAGCGCGACAAGGGGCTACGTCAGTGATGACGTAGCTCCTTGCGTATACTCAAATTCGCAGTCTGGCCAGATGGACCTCCGTCAGACGCCCCAACCCTCAGTACCCGTCATCGTCACTTGATCCTGTCCACCGCAGAGCAGTTCCGGACGCGTCAGATGCGCATACTAGCCCAGCGGACAGCCTGTCCAGGCGAACAAACTCTCTCACCATCCCCTCTTGGGAGATACAGAATCCGATGGATCCTGATGATTCTCTCGAGAGACAATCCCGGCTGGCCCATCGGTGTGACAGGCGCCGCCAAGCTGATCTGGCGAGGTGTGGAGGATTGTCCGCTTGCGTGTGCGAGAAGGAGCTTCTGGATCTGACCCTTTCCTGAGCCGATAGTCGAAAAGCACCCGACGAAAGGCTTGATCCAAACCGTCTCCTATTAGTTATTGAGTCCTGCATTGTCGGGGTTCGCTCACCCGGGCGACTCGATGATGGCAACAGGACCTTAACATACGACCTTTCGCCGAGACCGGAACACCAATGAGCGCCTCATTAGGCATGATCGAAGTCGAGGGAGTCGCTGGCATTGTCCGAGCAGCCGATGCCTCGGCGAAAGCTTCCAGAATCGGCCATCTAGGCTGGGAATCCATAGGTGGCTACACGACCCTCTTCCTGTCCGGATCTGTCAGCGAAGTCGAAGCCGCAATCAAGGCCGGTGAAGCGTCAGCTAGAGAAGCGATCGACCACGTCGTATCCAACCAATTGACTCGGGCAGATGACGCTGTCGATCATTTCATAACGACACGGCCCAAGGAGTGCGACACGCGGGCCGGTGCCATCGGAGTCATCGAGGCACGCGGTTACGGCAGACACATCCCCCGGAACGACACGATGGTCAAGACAGCAAACGTCGAGGTCTGGAACGTGCTTACCGTGATGGCCCGCGTTGTCTGCAGCCTCGTGATCGGGAACGTCGGCGATGTCCGCGAAGCCGTTCGTGTGTCGATAGCAGACATACCGGACGAGCACCTTATGTCAGCTACGGTGATTTCCCGGCCGCACGATGCCGTCTTTTCTCTCTTCGCACCGGAGGGGGGGGCCACAACGTGAGCACACTCCCCTCTCTCGGCGTACTCGAAGCCCGAGGCATGGCCGCCCTGCTCGCGGCAGCCGATGCCATGCTCAAGGAAGCATCTGTCAAAATAACCGGATACCATCGGATCGGGTCAGGCTGGATAACCGCCACGGTCGGAGGCGACACCGGTGCCGTACACGCAGCACTTGCCGTCGGCCGAGAAGAAGCGGCCCGAGTAGGCGAGCTTATTGCGAGTGACCTCATTGTCCACCCCGACCCCATTGCCCTCAACCCGATGCCCCATCCCGGCGGTCTCGCTTCGAATGAACCGGAGCCTCTGCGTGCGCTCGGGGTGCTCGAAACACAGGGAATCGCACCGCTTCTCGTCGGCACGGATGCAATGGTCAAGACTGCAGCGGTCGACGTTCACGGTTGGTCACCCATCGGCGGAGCCCTTTCGCACGTGATCGTTCGGGGCGACGTTGGATCCGTTCGCACCGCTCTCGCAGCGGGTGCAGAGGCAGCCGATCGAGAAGGCAGGCTCCACAGCGTAGTCGTGTTACCTGCTCCGTCGGACGGGCTCGAAGTTCTGTATCCCAAAAAGTCAGCAGAAACCGACTCAAACCTCGACGCCATCGGGATCCTGGAATCGACGGGATACCTCGGCGCTGTCGCAGGCTCCGACATCATGGTCAAGACGGCAGATATCGAGCTCCTTCGCCTGACGATCGGGAGCGGCGGGCGCGTTGGCGTCTTCATCAAGGGCAAGCTGGAGGAAGTCGATCAGGCGCTCGAAGCTGGTGCCCGTGAAACGGACACCGCCGGTGACTACAACACGCACCGCAGTGTCGCCCGTCCCGATCCTGCCACGGTCTCGTGCTTCGGAGGCGCGGACGCTGTGACATCCACAACCGACACGACCGGTGACGCCATCGGGCTGGTCGAGACCAGGAGCACCGTCGCGATCGTATCGGCTGTCGACCAGATGATGAAGACGGCAGATGTAGAATTCGACGGCCGCTACAAGGTGGGTGCCTACAACACGGCCGCTGTCATTCGTGGTAATCTGTCAGCTGTTCGTGCCGCTCTTGACGTGGGTCATCAGACGGCCTCAGGCCTCGGAGAGACGACATATACGCATCTGATCCCGGCACCGACGCAATCGCTGGAACGACAGTTGATACATCGTTCAGGTAACGAGACATGATCCGAATCGACGGCTCGGTAATCACCTTCGATCTGCTCAGGGACAAGCTCGGAGACGAGAAAGAAGTCGAAGTCTGCCCGAGGGCGAAGGTAACCCCACTGGCAAAGGACTACCTGAGAGATAAGGGAGTAACGCTCACGACACGCGATCTAAAAACGAATCCGCGCCCCGTGCAAGCCTCCCCTGTTGCCCCAGCGGCTCAGCCCGCCCTGACCTCGCCCGTGCCAGCTCATCGAACGGCTGCCGATGCGTCGGGACGCGATCGGTTCCGGGGGATCTTCTGCCCCAACATCGTGATCTTCGACGAGAATAACTGCATCAACTTCCCCGAGATGGAAAGATACCTGGACTGGTTGATCAAAGCCGGGATCCACGGACTCTACCCTAACGGAAGTACCGGAGAATTCGTCCGTCTCAGTTTCGAAGAACGAAAGGACGTCGTCCGATGCGTCACGGAAGTCAACCAGGGACGGGTCCCGATCCTTGCGGGGGCCAGCGAGGCTAACGTCAGCGAAGTCCTTCGGATGGCCGAGTTCTATGTCGAACTGGGCGTCGATGCCATCTCGCTCGTGCCACCGTTCTATTACCCGGTCACGGATGCGAGCCTGTCTGAGTATTTCGCAGAGCTCGGCAGAAGCTCACCCCTCGACATCCTGCTCTACAACATCCCGCAATTCACGCAGGAACTCACGCTCGACATCATGGAAGACCTGCTCGTTCACGACCGGATCATCGGAACGAAAGACTCCAGCCGTGACCTGCCGCGTCTGATCAACACGATGCATCGCCTTCGTGCACAACGTCCCGATTACGTGGTTCTTGTGGGCTGCGAGGAAATCCTGTTGCCATCTGTGATGATGGGGGCCAGCGGCGGAACCATCGCCACCTCCGGGATCATTCCGGAAGTCATCGTCGATATCTACGAGAAATCGCTATCCGGTGACATCGAACGGGCTCGCGCGCTCCAGTACCGCATCATCGACTTGATCAATCTGATGCTACTGAATGTCAATTTTCCGGAGGGATTCAAGACGGGCGTCAGTGTACGTGGATTCTCCGTCGGCCCTCCGCGCGCCGTTCTGAGCGCGGCCGAAAAGGACTACCTTCTCCGACTCGAAAACCAGATTTGCTGTATTCTCAGCGACATGGGTTACCCCATCGACGCGCCGCGAGCCTGCCCCGTCACGAACCTGCCACCGATCGTCTAGCGTCGCGTTCCTTCTCGTTCGACCCGCTCCTCAGCTACAAGCTCAACCCGTTCACCGTCTTCTACATCGGCAGGAGCATCGGTGGATCTGACGATCCCTACCAGAGCCTACGTCACGCATCCGCTGTGCATCCCTTCGCGGGCCAGCTTCATGACCGGGAAGATGCCATCACAGTGTCGAGATGATGTGCAGACACATCGCTCTCTCGGTGCGCATATGAAGAGCGCAGGCTACGATACGGGATACTTCGGCAAGTGGCATATACGGCCGACGAGGGAAACGTCAAACAATCACGATTGGCACGGATTCGATACGATCGATACAAAGGGCCTCGGCCCTGCAAAGACGGCGAACAGCGTCGATTTTCTGGAAAAGAAGCGCGATCGACCGTTCTTCATGATTACGTCCTACATGAATCCGCACGATATCTGCGAATGGGCCAGGATCCACAGTGGGCGAGATGACGTGATGGAGAACGGGGACATCGGTCCGGCTCCCGACCCTGCTGAATATCCGGCCCTGCCAACCAATTTCGAACCTCCGGATACCGAGCCCGAGGTTGTGAGGGAGCGGTTGGTCAGCAATGAACGAGCACGGACATTCGCTCACCCGACAAGTAGCTGGGAGGAGGAGGACTGGCGTCAATATCGCTGGGCATACTGTCGTCTGGTCGAACTCGTCGACAGCCATATTGGTAAGCTGCTCGACGCGCTCGAGGCAACGGGCCAGCTCGAAGACACGCTGATCCTGTATTCCTCCGACCACGGCGACGGCAACGGTGCGCATCGATGGAATCAGAAGGTCGTTCTGTATGAAGAGGCTGTCCACGTCCCCTTTATTGTCAGCTGGAAAGGACACACACAGGCTGGCGTAGTCGATGAGGGACTCGTCTCGATGAACCTCGATCTGCTTCCGACGTGCTGCGACTTTGCGGGCGTTTCCACGCAAGATGATCTCCAGGGGCGAAGCCTGCGAGACCAGGTGATGGGTCTGTCGGTGTCAGGTAGAGGTCATCCCTATGTCGTTTCGGAAACAAAGCTGTTCGGCAATGTCAGTGGGAGGATGCTGACTTCGGGACGCCACAAGTACATCATCTATTCCAGCGGGAAGAATCCGGAACATCTGTTTGACTTGGAAAGCGATCCGGGAGAGATGATCAATCTCGCGCAGAGCCCTGCCCACCGGGCCACATTGACAAGACATCGTTCGCTCCTGGCGGAATGGACACGTTCCATAGGCGATCCATTCTCTCTGGACCACGTGAACTGAGCATACAGCCAGATAGCTTGCAGGACAGGTTTATTCGTCAGCCGATCCGGGCAGCGTCCCTGTGAGAGTACACGGACACTGGGGGGGAGAGGATGCCCGTAGAGTAGAGTTGAGGCATAGACCCTATCAGGAATGGATGAACCATTGACCGTACCAACGACGAAGGCAGCACTTGGCCAGCTGGGTCTGCCGGATCACAAGCATATCACGGAGCTGGATCCCGCTGAGATGGCGGCCTTCCGGAAGCTGATTGGCTGGGAACCGGGAGGCCCGGTCGTCGCCTATCCGTCGAACGAGGAGCAGTCGACACGCGCAGATCGAGAGCGCTGGAAATCGGAACGAGCCGGTAAAGGAGCGACGGCGCCGTGTCTGTGGATGGACGCAGATCAGATCACCTGCTTCAAACAGAACCTCGAAACAGATGCCGACACACGGCGATGGTGGGCGGATGTTCTGCGAAATGCTGAAGCGCTCGTAGAACTGCCGCTTATTAGGATCGGTGAACTCGTCCCCGATCAGGGTCCCTGGACCTTCGCAGGATCATTCTGCCCGAACTGTGTGGGTGAGAAGAGCCCGGTCACCCAACACGCCGGGTTCTGGAACTGGAGCGCACTCGATCCCGACAAGCTGACCTGCCCCTACTGCCACATCTCCTACCCACACCCGGACTATCCCGAAACAGGTTGCCTGAGCCTGCCTCGTCTCGGTCTGACATACAGCTTCCACATCACATCACGTGAGCGGCAAAGCGGCGATTGGCGAGACGGTGCAGCTGCCAGCAATTTTGCCGGCATACCGACACACGTCTCGTTCCTCGGTGAGATCCGAACGATAAAGCTTGCGTGGTGCGTGGGGCAGATCGAGCCGCTGAGCGTGGTGTATGCCGTCACCGGGGACACCCGATATGCCGACATCGTAGGCACGATTCTCTCACGACTGGCAGACGTATACGCACGATACCCCGTGTTCTCCTACGGACAGGAGTACGTTGACGCGGAACCGGCATACGCGATCGAGCACGTGGGCGAGATGCCAACGCCATTCCGTCGCGCCGCCAGTTTGGGAACGTATACAGGGACGTACGGCGGACAGATGGGTAACCGCGGAATGGATCGGACAACACCGGCTACGTCGTATTACACGAATGCCGAATGGGGATCAAGTCGACTCGGAAGAGAGAAAGCCTCAAACGGTCAGCTCTTCCTCAGCCTCTTCAAGGGATACGATTTGGTCAAACAGACGATCTCGGCGCGCGAGCGTCTACGAATCGAGCGCGATTTCATGCTCGAACTGTATCTGGATACCCGGGGCCTCTCCACGCGGGTGAACAACAAGTCCGGTCCCGGAGCTGCCTCCCGCGTCGCCGTCGGCATCTTCTACGATGACCGGGAAGCACTGGACGAGGGTCTCGCACAGTTTCACGAAATCCTGAAGAACCAGTTCTACGAAGATGGCTCTTGGAAGGAAACACCCATCTACGGCGCAAAATCGATGAACGAGGGGATGTCGGAGATACCCGAGATGTTGAGAGGGCGCACGGACCTGTATACTGATTCGCTATACCGTCAGGCCTTCGAATCCTATGCCGAACTCGCGACACCGCTGGATACACAACCGGCAATCGGCGACAGCACCGCAGACTTCAGACTTCAGCCGATCCTAGTTGACATCGCCCGGATCCGGCTGGGTCTGCCGATGTCATACGGCCCCGCCTCGATGGCAGGCTTCGGCGTCCGGTCACCTTTCGAGATCGGTGCCAACAGTGGATACACACCCTCCCTCAACGGAATCCCGTCAGAAGGCAGTCGTCTCGGCATCGACGGACCGATCGGCTTTGGCACAGTTGGACACATCCCTCGATCGGTGTCACAGCCGTCCTGGATCAGCATGTTCAACGAGAGAAGGCCAAGCGAGACAGCCCCAAACCGACCCGCAGTGAACAGATACTACCACGAGCGCAACCTGGCCTGTCTCGGATTCGGGGAGGGCGATCAGGCGGCACAGCTCTACTGCGATGGAGGCGATGGCAGAGGGCAGCATCGCCACCACGCCCCACTTTCGATGCTCCTCTTCGCCGGTGGTCGCGAGGTGTTTCCGGACCAGGGATACATCGGCGATCATCCGGCTAACGCCTGGATCAAGTCTACCCCGTCGCACAATACGGTCATCATAGACGAAAAGCCTGCCGGTGCCCCGACCCGTACTGAACTCAAGGGGTTCAATGGCACGGGGCCAGTTCGGTTCGTCGATCTCGAAACCGATGTGCCGGGACCAGAAGGCGTGCCCTTCTCGACACTTCGCCGGGTGTTGGCTGTCCTGGAGAGACCTGACGGCCTTCCTGTACTTGTCGATGTGCTGGACGTCGTTGGCGGATCCACCCACGACTACGTTGTTCGCGTGAACGACCCCGAGGATCGGTTCGAGATCGGAGACTTCAAGCTATCCGATCGCCAATCGCTCTTCCCTGGCGTGGCACAACCAGGTCCTCATAGATTCCGGACAGTCGGACAAATCAGGGATCCGTTCATCGTCCGCTGGGGAAGATCCCAGAACGTCTGGGCACACGTCCTCTCGGCGCCAGACGAATGCATCACCTTCAGATCACCAGCTTGGCGGGATCGTAAAGAGGCGTTTGCGGAACCCGACCGAAGTTGGGATGCGTTGGTACTCAGAAAGAACGGCGGACAAAATCGATTTATAGTGGTCTATGATGTGGGGGGCCGGGATGGTTGGATTCAGACCGCCCAGTTGACCGATCGAGTGAGCAATCTCGAGATTCAGCTCCAGACGCAGGATGAAGGAATCATCCTGGACATCGGCGAAGGCACGATAGCCCTGAGATAGGTCAGCTGATCGTGTCAGTCCGATAACAAGCCCTATTCGCTCCGTACGACTCCCACGATCAGAGATCTCCGGCGAAACCGTAGAGCAACAGCAATGTTACCATGGATTGACATCAGGTGACCCGAGATGCGATATTGGCGCCTACCAGAAGGTTTACACGCAACCGAGAAATGACCAGAGGCAGCAAGGGCAAGAATTGTGGTAATGGACGATAAACCGGCAGCGCGCACCGCCATCGGAAGAATCCTCGACAGAGAAGGTCACGAGGTCTTACTCTACGAAGATGCCGCACCCGCTCTGGCGAACGTCGACTACTCGACCATCGATCTGCAGATACCCACATCAGGCTACGATGCGATCGGCGAGATCAGATAGAGATACGAAGCCCTACCCATACTGGTCGTCAGTGCTCACATAGATCTGGTTCTTACACCTCACGTCCTAGGTCTGCAAGAGATCGTTCGCAAACCCTTCGAAGTTTCCGAGATATGTGATGCCGTCAACAAGCTGCCGCAGCGTAGATGTCCTTAACCTGACTTCGTAAAATCCCCCTGCCTGACATATTGCCAGCTTACAACCAGATACCACTCGTGGAACAAACATGGAAGACCTGAGAGTCGGCGTCATCGGCGCGGGCGGACGCGGAGGTGTCGCGAGGCACGCCCACAGCCCCGGGAAAGGCTCGAGAATCGTAGCGTGTTGCGATGTCGTCGAGGACGCCCTTGAGCGAGGGCGCAAACGCTACGGAACCGGTATTTTCATAACGAAAAACTACCAGGAACTGCTGGCGCAAGATCTCGATGCCGTCTTCGTCACGACTCCTGACTACCTGCATGAGGAGCACGCCCTCGCCGTTCTCGAGTCCGGTGCTGCGGTCTACCTCGAGAAACCGATGGCCATAACCATCGAAGGCTGTGATGGTATTCTGACGCTCGCACGTGACCGGGCGCTCCGTCTCTACCTGGGACACAACATGCGCCACATGGCCTTTGTCCTCAAGATGAAGGAACTGATCGACGGAGGCACGATCGGTGAGATCAAGACCGCCTGGTGTCGCCACTTCGTCGGGCACGGCGGCGACTTCTACTTCAAGGACTGGCACGCGGATCGACGGCTCAGCACAGGGCTGCTGCTGCAGAAGGCTGCCCACGACATCGACGTCCTTCACTGGCTGTGTGGCGCATATACCGAGCGAGTCAACGCAATCGGGACACTGGGTGTCTACGGAGAAATCACCGACCATCACGATGAGTCCGAGAAAGGGAACGCCAGCATCGACTACGACCATTGGCCGCCACTCAGCCAGAAGCAGCTCAATCCGGTCGTCGATGTCGAGGACATCAGTATGATTCAGATGACCATGCAAAACGGCGTCCTGGCCAGCTACCAGCAGTGCCACTTCACACCGGACTACTGGCGCAATTACACGATCATTGGGACAGAAGGCCGCATCGAGAACTTCGGAAACGGGGAAAACGGGACACACATCAAGCTGTGGAACAGCAGGAGTAACTGGAAACCAGAGGGTGACCAGATCATCGAAATCGATAAGGAAACGGGCAGCCACGGCGGCGCCGATCCAAAGATCGTGGCAGAATTCGTGCGTTTCGTCCGCGAGGGTGGACCGATCAACACATCGCCCGTTGCTGCACGATACAGCGTCGCAACCGGCTGCCAGGCCACCGAATCTCTCCGCAACGGAGGCATCCCGATGGATGTACCCCAGCTTGATGCCGGCATCGCCAGCTACTTCGACTGACACCCCGGAGACCCCCCGTGCCTGAACTCAGCCGCCGGTCGTTTCTCAAATCCGCTTCCCTCGCAGGTGCATCAGCTTTGATCAATCCTTCCGCTGTGCTCGCGAATAAGAAACCGCCCAATATCATGATGATCACGGTTGACGACCTCAACTATGACGCCATCTCGTGGCTGGGCGGCCAGGTTCCCGGGTTGACACCGAACATCGATCGCCTGAAGGTGCAGGGCCTGCACTTCACGCAGGCCTACAACACGCATTCGCGGTGTGCACCATCGCGCGGTTCCATGATGACCGGTCTTTACCAGGATCGATACGCCGACCGCCCCGGCACGGCAAGCACCACGCTCAAAGACGGGCTCACGCCGCTTCCCGCGCTACTCAAACAGACGTCCGGATATCGCACAGGCGTACTCGGCAAGGAGACGCACTACAAACCTGCAGACCGCTACGACTGGGACGTCGTCCATCCGATGGCTGACGTGGGAGTCGGCCGTCACCCTGGATTGTATCATCAGGCTGCCGATGAGTTCGTCAAGAAAGCCAAGAGCGATGGTGTACCCTTCTTCCTATCCGCCAACACACACGACCCACACCGCCCTTTCGCAGGGGCCGCGGGGGAACGAAAATCGCTGAAGAGGCGGTTCGACAAGGAAACCAAACACCGAACAGACAATCCCACCTTTCACCTGCCGCCTGAGATTGATCAGTTTAAGCCCGAGGATGTGACCGTTCCCGGTTTCTTGCCTGATCTTCCCGACATTCGCGAGGAAATCTCCTGGTATCTCAACTCGGCCTACCGGTGCGATCTGTTCGTCGGTCGCATGCTTCAGGTTCTCGACGACCACGATCTGGCTGACAACACGCTCGTTGTCTTCCTGTCTGACAACGGCATACATTTCCCCTTCGCTAAATCGAACTGCTATATGACGAGCGTTCGCACCCCTTTGATTCTCCGTTGGCCCGACAAAATCAACCCGGACAGTGTCTCGGACAGTATCGTCTCAACTGTCGATCTCATGCCCACGATACTCGACGCCGCAGGGCGCCCCGATTCTCACAGAATGGATGGCCACGCACTCACCGGTCTCTACCAGGACCAGGAACTCGAGCTCCGCGATGCTGCATTCGTTTCAATCAACGCGAAGGGGAAGTCACGCTTCGAGATGCGCTCATTGATCGGGAAGCGTTACAGCTATGTTTACAACCACTTTTCCGATGGAAAGAACCAGTTTAACGATGGGAACTACCCGGGTGAACGGAGCCTGAAGGCAATGGAGCGGGCAGCCAGAACAGACCCGGAGATCAAAGCGCGTCTGGACTTTATGTATTGCCGAACAAGAGAGGAGGTCTACGACCTCGAAAAGGATCCACACGCCCTCCACAACCTGATCGACTCACCCGCTGTTCAGAGTGACCTCGCCCATCTGCGCTCACAGATGTCAGCTGTTCTTACACAGAACGACGATCCGTTTGCGGGCGCCTACAAGGGCTTTCTATCTCAGATGTAGATGCGAGAGCTGGCACTCGCCTGCCGCTGTCGACTGAAACCAATGCATCAACGGTCTGTTCAACGGTCCGACACCCCTTACCAACGTCCAGGAGCAACCCTATGATCTCAAGACTCTCCGACCAGAAAGCCAACATCCGAGACTCACCCACCGGCAAATTCAGCATCACCCGCCGGAATCTTTTCTCGGTTCCGGGGACAGGCGCCCCCTTCGACATGGACCACGTCACGCTTCCGCCAGGAAAGCGGAACTTCCCCCACCATTCTCACGCCGCACTTTGGGAAATGTATTACATCGTCTCGGGAAGGGCCCTCTTACGAATAGATGATGAGTCGACGACCGTGCGTGAGGGAGACAGCCTCATGTGTCCACCGGGTATGGCCCACCAGATCATCAACGAGTCTGACGAAGACGTCGTCTATCTGGTCATATCGGATGACCCGGTCTTCGATTCGTGCTTCTACCCAGACAGCGGGAAGATGATGGTGTCCAAGAAGGTCTGGGAGGGCCAACCGGATGAGGATCGCGTATTCTGGACCAGGACGGACGAGACGTATTACACGGGCGAAGAATAGAATCGCGAGCGGTCCCGTTAAGGGTCCGATAGGCTACAGGAGGAGTGCTAACGGTCTTCCCGTCCGAGCCAATCCGCGACAGCTGAAACGGATGGACCACCTGCGGGTATAAGGCTCGAGTCAGAAACGGGTTTCCCGGATGGTATGACAACAGGTCTCCTACCTTTCGATGCTCCCCTTCCAGACAGCTAATTGCATAAACTTTCGTTTATGGGTATCATCGAGGAGAGTAAGTAACTCCTAACGTGGTGTGGAGGATACGGGCATGGATATTCAGAAACAAACACGGCGACAGTTCTTCAAGACCGTAGGCGCAGGTGCAGCCGGTCTCTCGCTCCTGGGTCACCTACCGGGCGAGCTGGTGGCAAGTTCAGTCAAGAACGGCATGGGATACCGAACACTCGGACGAACGGGCCTCGAGATCTCCGAGGTCATCCTGGGAGCCGCACCGATCACCCCCGCCAGACAGAACATCGTACGTGCCGCCATAGCACAGGGCATCA
>CAYYGZ010000075.1:0-17869 GCA_964471275.1 uncultured bacterium
GAATGGCAAAGAGGAAGTGGTCTATTATGATGAGAAGATGCGACCTGCCCTCGAGGAGACGTATGGGATCATCACCTATCAGGAGCAGGTGCAGCGTCTATGTCGGGATCTCGCAGGTTTCACATTGGGGAAGGCGGATGGTATCCGCAAGGCCATGGGCAAGAAGCTTGCCGATGTGATGGAGCAATACAAGGTTGAGTTCCTGGACGGATGTGTCGCCAATGAAGTCGCTCGATCTGCGGGTGAGAAGATCTGGGCGGACATAGAAGTGTTCTCCGGCTACGGGTTCAACAAGGCCCACAGTTCCGGATATTCGATGGTTGCGTATCAGTGTGCTTATCTCAAGGCCCATTGCCCTGCGGAGTTTATGGCGGCTAACCTCAACAGCGAGATCGGTGATATAGAGCGACTGGTCGTGCTGATCGACGAGTGCCGGAAGATGGAGATCGAGGTGCTTGGGCCGGACGTCAACGAGAGCGGAGTCCGCTTCCGGGCGATGCAGGGCGAAGCAGACACTGCGATCGGCGCTGTTCGAATGGGAATGACGGCAGTCCGAAACGTCGGGCAGGGCGCGGTCGAAGGGATTGTAGCTGCCCGAGAGATTGATGGACCGTTCGAGTCACTGTTCGATCTGTGTGAGCGAGTCGATTTACGAGTCGTAAACCGTCGCGCACTCGAAGCGCTCGTCTGTGCCGGTGCGATGGATTGTCTCGAGGGAAATCGAGCACAGATACTGGCTGTACTTGATCGTGCGTTGGAGATGGCACAGAGCGCACAGCAAGATAAGATCAAAGGGCAGTTCTCCCTTTTCGGAGGGGAGGGCATGGAGGCTCAGGCGGCTATTGTGAGCAACACGGACCTGCCAGATCTCGATCCGTGGGCCGAGAAGGAATTGCTGGCCAGGGAAAAGGAGGTGCTCGGCTTCTATATGTCGGGTCATCCGCTTGATCGGTTCCGCGAAGATCTCGCCAATATCGGAATCCGTGCGAGCTCTGATCTGGAGGGTTTGCCAGATGGCGCCGAAGTCAAACTGGGAGGGATGATCAACGAGGTGAAGCTGCACACGGATCGGAATGGGCGACAGATGGCTTTTGGGTCGGTCGAGGATATGCGGGGAAGCTGCGAACTGGTCGTGTTCCCGGATGCCTTCGAGCGTGTGAAGGACGAGTTGGCCGTGGATGCGCTGGTGATGCTTCACGGCAGGCTGTCCGATCGCGACGGTCGGATTTCTGTTCAGGTCGAGCAGCTGAAGCCGTTGGATGAAGCACGCGTAGAGATGGCCGATGCGGTGAACGTACTGCTCGCAGGGACGAACCTGATGGAAGATCGACTGACATCGCTGAAGAACATCGCGGATCGCCACTCCGGTGGATGCAGTCTGTTCATCAACGTAGAGATCGACGACGGGAATCGTGCCGTCATCCGTGCAGGTGATCTGAAAGTGTCTCCCACCGAGGACTTTATCAACGAGGTTAGCGACGTTACGGGAGCGCGGACGTGGATCTCGTCCGATACCACTCGGCGCCGAGCGCCTTTGCTGCCTCCGGATCCAAGGCGACGGTTTGCCGCCGCCGCAGCGAACTAGACCCGTCCACGCATCAGAACCAGAAGAGCCTAGTCGTTCGGAATGACGGCGGGGCTCTCCTTCTTGCTGGGAACGAGGCTAATAGTACTCGTGACGTCTGGCGTGAAGGTTCAGGAGAAAGCCAATGAGGACGCAACTCACGATGAGCCACGATCCCCCGTAGCTCAGGAAGGGCAGCGGGAGTCCGGTCACGGGCATAACGCCTATGGTCATGCCAATGTTGACGAAGATGTGGAAGACCAGGATAGACGTCAGCCCGATAGCCACAAGACTGGAAAAGCGGCTCTTGACGATCGTGGCGATCTGGAGCGCCCGCCAAACCATGAACAGAAAGAGCATCAGGATCACGGCTGCACCGATGAAGCCGAATTCCTCACCCACGACGGAAAATACAAAGTCGGTATGCTGCTCAGGCAGAAAGGCGAGTTTGGTCTGTGTGCCTTCGAGGTACCCCTTCCCTTTCAACCCACCGGATCCGATGGCAACCTTTGATTGGATGACCTGGTAACCGCTGCCAAGCCGGTCGGTGTCCGGGTTGAGGAACGTCAGAATGCGGTTTCTCTGGTAGTCGTGAAGCTTGTTATCCCAGATGTAGGGTGCCCCGACCGACACCGTCAGGTTCACGGCTGCGACGATGGCAATCGTGCCGAGATGTGGGCGTATGTAGAAAATGACGACCGCCATGACGAGATAGAGCAGGCCGAGCGACCAGGGATGAAAAGCGCTCAGAAGGCTGAGCCCGGGAGAGGCGATGAAGAATATGCTGACGGGTTTGTGCCCCGCCCAGTAGAGCATGGGGAAGACGACGGCGCCGAACACGAGAGCCGTACCCAGATCAGGTTGTTTGAAAACGAGCAGACCCGGTATCAGAACTATCAGGAAGGGGGCTAGAAAAGTTCGCACACGATCGAAGTCTATGTTCTGTGCTGACAGGTATCTCGCAAGGGCAAGCACGACGGCAATCTTGGCGAGCTCGGAAGGCTGGATGTGGATCGGCCCGACATTGAGCCATCGGCGGTCGCCGAATTCCAGGACGACGATGAGCATAACCATCGCCAACCCGTATATGATGTAAGCGAAGGCGTAGAAGAGCTTCAGGGGGATCACCATCGTGATGACCATCGCAACAATCGCGAGCAGGGCCCACACGATCTGCTTCTGGTATGTCACGCCCGCAGTACCCAGATCCCAGTTGAAGGTTGCACTGTAGATCATCGTGATGCCGATTGCCATCGCCACGAGTGCCGTCGTAAGTAACGAGAGATCCAGATCGCGCTTTATGTAGCGAGACAGGCTCACTTCAGCGTGCCTCCTGCGCTGAACTTTTGTCCCGGCGTGACGCGCCGAGGGTCGCTACGGGCGCGATCGATGCTTCATCTTCAGTCTTCAGCTCGAAGTAGTGCTCAAGCACCTGGCGAACCATGGGCGCAGCGACCGATCCTCCCTGCCCTCCGTTCTCGACGATACAGGTGATCGCGATCTCGGGGGCCTCCGCAGGGGCAAAGGCGACGAACCAGGCGTGATCCTCACCGTGCGGGTTCTGGGCCGTTCCCGTCTTTCCTGCGACATTCAGACCCGTGATATAGCTGCGCCTACCGGTTCCGTAGTGGACCACATCGATCATCATATCCCGGACCGTTTGTAGAACTTCGGTCGGTACCCGCACATCATCCTCCGGATAGGCCAATCCACCGTTCTTCAGCAGGTGGGGGGTCACGAGCTTGCCGCTGGCCAGTGCGGCGTTGTATCGAGCGACTTGCACCGGGGTGACCAGCGTCTCGCCCTGGCCAATCGCCAAGTTCAGCATGTTCCCGTCAAAGTACTTCCCCTTATTCTCGACGTAATACTCGCGATCCGGCAAGAGTCCTCTCGACTCACCGTCGCCACCGTCTGCAACATCGATACCTGTTGCCTGGCCGATGCCGAAGAGTCTGGCGTATCGGTTCCAGTTGGTAATCCCGACCTCGAGACCGAGGTGATAGAAGAAGGTGTCGCAGGATCGACGGAGAGCCCCTCGCAGATCAAGCTCGCCGCATCCCGTTTCGACGTGACACCGGAAGATGCGATCCCCGAACTCGATCTCGCCTTCGCAGGGGGTGAACTTTATTTCTCCCGGTTGGAGGATGCCCATGTCGATTGCGGCGATCGCCGTGATCATTTTGAACACAGAGGCAGGGGCGTACTCGCCCTGTATCGATCGATTCAGAAGCGGGTTCCGATTCCCGGACTTGAGCTGTTCCCAGGCCTTCGGATCGCGTATGGCTCGTGGGTGGAAATCCGGCTTGCTGACCACGGCGAGGAGTTCACCGTTCCGGGGGTCGACAGCGATCAGGCTGCCTGAGAGAGAATCGCCGAACACGGCCTCAGCGGCATACTGCAGCCTGGCATCCAAAGTGAGGATTACGTCTGTGCCCGGCTGAGGGGATTGGGTCTTGTCCGGAAAGCTCCCAACCTCCCGTCCGTGCGCGTTCACTTCGATGTATTTCAGACCGTCCTGTCCACGCAGTATGGTTTCGCACAGCCGCTCGACTCCGCGTTTTCCAATCTGGTCGTCGTAGCTATAGCCGCGAGGCGCAAGCCGCGGGTACTCATCCGGGTCGATCAGGCCCACATAACCGAGCAAATGGGCGGCTATGGTTCCCCTTCCCTTGTATTCGGGATAACCTCTCCGGGATTCGACCTGAATCTCCACGCCGGTTAGGTCGTATCGCTCCTCTTCAACCAGCGATACGGCGCCGAATTCTACATCCCGCTTGAGCTTCACGGGCTCGTAGAAGTGCCGCTTCCGCTTCGCAAGTCGCTTGCGAATCACATTCTCAGGCAGGTCGACTATCGACCCGAGACGCCGGATACCGGAATCCCGTTCGTTGTCTTCGAGGCCCTGGAGGAACCGAGGAGGAATTACGGAGATGGTGTAGTAGGGCCGGTTGTCTACCAGGATGACACCATGCCGATCCCGGATCAGACCACGGCTGGCCTCGAGCGGAACCGGCTGCATAGTGTTCTTCTCTGACTGGATCCGATACCGCTCCCAGTCGCCGATCTGGAGAGAATACAGTCGGGCACCGAGGATGCCGAACATGGCGAGTACAAAGGCTAGCAGGCAGCGGGCACGGCGCTCCCGCGTGCCGTTATTCATAAAGTCTTCGGACATCCAGACGAAATCCTCCCCGGAATCGCAGCGAGACCAGGAATACGCTCAACAACCCGATGAGCATGGTGTAGACAGCTGTTCCGATTCCGTATCTCAAGATCTCTGTCGCGACCTTCAGGGGGCTGGATACAGAGGACAAGGCAAAGTAGAGCACATCGTGGGTCAGGCTTGCGATCAGCAGGACCAGAGCCTGAACTCGGAAATCCTCAGCGACGATGCCGACGCGGCTGTATCCGACGGCAAATCCGACGACCGAATTCGAGAATGCGTTAACCCCCATGAATTCAGGGTTGTATACATCCAGGAAGAAACCGGACACGAATCCGAAGATCGTCGCCTCCAACTGGCCGCTCCGGATGCCGATGTAGACGATGATGATAAGGACGACATCGGGTCGGATTCCAGCGATCGCGATGGCGTGAGTCCACGAAGTCTGGACAAGCAGCGCCAATGCCGTAAGCAGTGCGTGATGGAGTATCCTCATAAACTCACGGAGATCAGGTGCCGGTGATTACTCTACTGCGGTCGCCGCTGCTCGGACACGGAGACGGTCTCCTGCCCTGATCTTCGAGGAATTCCGGATGTCGTTCAGCCGTTTCAGCACACGGATGCTCGTGTTGTATCTGCGTGCGATGTCCCACAGTGTATCGCCACGCCTGACTCGATGGTACTCATCCACGTTTGCAAGCGTGGACGTGCTTCCCGGACGCCGATTGGCAGGATTCCAGATCGTGAGACGATCGCCTGGGTGGATATGCCCAGTCGCACGTATCGCGTTCCAGGCCCGGATCTGGTCCGGCGTTACGCCCTGCCCGCCCGCGATATCCCACAGCGTATCCCCTTGTTTGACACGGTAGACGATACGGATGCCAGTTCCCTGCTTCGCATCTGATGTGGGCTTGCTTGCGAGTGCACGCGCCCGTTTCGACTGGCTCGGTGTAATCGGAATCTTGACGGTCTGACCGGCACGCAGTTTCCGCGCATTCCGGATGCCGTTTGCATCCATGATTGCCGAGGATCGGACACCAAACGACAATGCGATGTTCGAGACCGTATCGCCCGAGCGAACCTTATAATCGATCAGCTGAACCTTCTTCTCGTCGGGAATCCGAGCGTAGCGATCGATAAACCGATCAGAACTGCAGATGGGTACTCGCAGCGCGTAGGTCTTGCGCGATGGCATCGGGGGGGAGTATCCGAGACGCAATTCCGGGTTCAGTGCACGCATGGTCTCGTAGTCCGTCCCCGCACATTGGGCTCCGACCCGCAGATCGACCGGATGTGTCACCTGGACAAGGTCGTATGCCATCGGATCATCAATCTGAAGCTTGTCGACACCGAAGAAATCGGGGTCTCTGGCCATCAGCAAGACGGCCATGTATTTAGGAAGGTGGTTGCGTGTCTCCCTGGGAAGACTGTCGAGGTCCCAGAATGTGTGCGACCCATCCGTTCTGATCGCGCGCTGAAGGCGACCTTGTCCGCAGTTGTAGGCCGTGATCACGAGCTGCCAGTCTCCGAAGAGATTGTAGAGATGTCTGAGGTGGCGTGCCGCAGCACGGGTGGCCTTTTCTGGATCGCGACGTTCGTCGACCCACGTATCTCGTCGGAGCCCATAGAGCCTACCGGTATGGCTGACGAATTGCCACATACCCACAGCCTTCGCTCGTGAATACGCTTTTGTGTTGAAGCCGCTCTCGATCATCGACAGGAAAATCAGGTCTTCGGGTAGCCCTTCCTCACGCAATATGCGACGGATCAGCGGGCCATATATGCCCATCTTTCTCATCCACGTGCGGAAGATGCGCTGACCGTTCTTTTGAAAGAAGGCGATCTTCTCGAGAACCCGGCTATTCAGGTCGATATATACGGGTGACGATCCGGCAAGCGACTTTGTGTAGAGACTGCGGTAGCGGTTGTTCGACTCCAGGACCGATCGGAGGTCGACCGGGAGCGCCTCGATGAGTCTGCCGGCCGGCTCATCTGGCGGAATAGGGGCAGAATCGGGAAGTGCTTCGAAATAGAGATCGATAGCCGCACGCGTCAGGTCATCGGCCGCGGCCCTATCGAGGGGCTCGACTCGCCCAGAGGAATCGTCGGTCGGGGCGTAGCTGGCGATCAGGTGCTCGGTCGCGATGGCAAGACTGTCCAACGCGCGAGACCTGTCTCCTACATCGATCGCGGCGAAAGCACCGTGGAGCAGGGCCTGGACCCGGCCGACAACCGAAGGAGACGCGAGCTGACCGTCTTCGGTTTGATCTCGGTCGTCTGTCTGGGCATCCGGTACCTCCGGGGGAGGGGGTGGATCTTGCCCAATCCGCAGGGAAGCGCATCCGCTCAGAATCAGCCCAACCGCAGGTATGATGTGTAAGAGAGGATGATTCACGCGACGCTCATAGGCCTTGTCTCTTTTCCGGAAGGAACGGGAGACACTTACTTCCTTGCTGCTCGAATCTCCGTTTGCACGGAGAAGGGCGTGTCGTAGCCCTGCTTCTGCGCGGTTTGCACGAACTTATCCGCCTCTTCCTTCGTCGTAAAATCTCCAACGTGGACTTTGAAGTAAGGCGGTTCAAAAGCAATGTATATGTCCTCGCGCTCGAGGTTGGCTCGAGCTTTCTCGGCAGATCTCTCGGCTGCACCCCGGCCGGACGCGGAGAAGATCTGCACACGATAGCCCTGACGCGTGGGGATCCGGTAAGGTGAGGGGGCTGTTTCGATTGACGATCGGACGATGAATGCTTCCGGGTGTCCCTTGGTTTTCATGTCTCGCCGCAGCATCTCGGCTTCGGTCGCGGTGCGGCAGTTCCCGACGTGCAGCTTATACAGCCGTGTTCGTTCATCGTGGATGACGTAGACCCGCTGTTTGAGAAGCTGCTCGGATCGCGACTTGATGGACTGCGCCCGCAATTGATCCAGGACGGCCGCAATCTGGAGGCGGTAGCCTTTTGCGGCGATTGCGCGAGCTGACGAAGATCGTCTTTGTATCGGGTCGGGAATCTCGAAAACGGGCGTCGAGGATGTAGGCTGCAGCAGGAAATCGTCGTCATTCAGGGTTTGTGGGTCAAATTCTTCGCGTACAGAAGAGGAAGAGGCCCCCAGTATGGGGGCTCGCTGCGACACCTGGGAGACAGTGCCTCCGCAAGCCGTAAGCAGGACGACGAGCAGGAAGGGAATAAAGATGCAGCTTTTCATTGAAAATATATTGTAAGCTCTCGCCCTCACGGTGTCAATACGATTGTATGGCACATCTTCGTGATTATTCTAGGGTTAGGGCCAAACGGAAGTGTTATTGGAAAGATGGCCGGTATCGTCTGGACGGACATAACCGATTGTAATTGTAGGGCATTCGTTTGCTGAGTCCGATGGACGTGTATCCGGAGTGGTGCGGATAGGCTAACCTTTTGCGGCAGCGAGGGTTATGGGAAGATCAGGCGAACCAGGTTCTGAAGGTCTGGTTGTAGGGGAACCGAGCAACCCCTTTTTCGGTAATGATGGCGGTAACCAGCCTGCTGGGTGTGACGTCGAAGGCGGGATTGTAGATGTTTACCCCGTCAGGAGCAGTCGGTTTCCCCGTGCCTCTACGGATCTCGTCCGGGTCACGCTCTTCGATCGGGATCAGCGTGCCTTCCGCGAGCGACATGTCGATTGTCGAGAGCGGTGCAGCGACGTAGAATGGGACCTCGTGCTCGCGTGCCAGAATGGCCAGACCATATGTGCCGATCTTGTTTGCCACATCGCCGTTCGCCGCGATTCGATCCGAACCGACGATGACACTCGATATGGGTTTGTCCCGGAGGACAGAGGCGGCCATGTTGTCGCAGATGACTGTGACATCGATCCCGCTTTGCTGAAGTTCCCAGGCCGTCAGTCGTGAGCCCTGCAGGAGTGGCCTTGTCTCGTCTGCGTAGACGGCAACTTGCTTTCCGGCCTCCACTGCGGCGTAGACGACAGCCAGAGCCGTGCCATAATCGGCGGTCGCCAGCCCGCCTGCATTGCAGTGCGTGAGGATAGTTGAATCGGCAGAGAGGAGTTCAGCCCCGTTCCGGCCGATCCGGCGACACGTCTCCCGGTCCTCGTCGAAGATGAGGTTGGCCTCGGCCAGGAGACCATCCCGCAGATCCTGCGCACCCGCTCCGCTCATTCCGTCGAGCGTTGTGCCCATGCGGTCCAATGCCCAAAACAAGTTGACCGCTGTTGGTCGTGTGGCGGCAAGTATTTCGATGGCTTTGCGTATGTGTGGTTCTGCGGGAAGATTTGATGCGATCGCTTCTTGTGCAGCGATTACGACCCCGTAGCCCGCAGCAACACCGATTGCAGGAGCTCCCCGAACCCGGAGCATCTTAATCGCTTCTGCAACCGTGGCCACATCCCGGCATTCGAGGTGTTTGAGCTCAGCGGGAAGGCGTGTTTGATCGATCAGTCGAAGATGATCCTGATCCCAATTTAGGGTCGTGACCGGCACGGTCAGGCGGTCTCCTGGATGGACGAATCCTGGATTTCGTGGTAGGGCGCGTCTCCCCACAACCGTTCAAGACCATAGAATGTGCGCTCATCGGGCTGCATCACGTGGACGACGACATCCACAAAGTCGATCAGGATCCACTTCCGCTGATCATAGCCCTCGATGTGCAGCGGCCGCTGCCCGTCCCCCTTGCCTTGTTCGATCACGGCATCCGCAATCGCCCGGACCTGGATGTCCGATGTTCCGGTGCAGATGATGAAGGTGTCCGCGAACTCTGCGATGCCCCGGAGATCAAGGATGATGATCTCCTCGGCCTTCATTTCGAGCAGTGGATCCGTGAAGGTTCCGAGGACCTTGAGGTCCAGTGTCTGTTCCGTGTCGGTCATAGATTTGATGTTTGTGCTGGGAGCATACGTGTGCTCACTCTACCGTTCAATCCGATTCTACCGTAGTCGCGACCAATAATGACGGTCACCGATTCGATCCTGAACGGGTCGGGTACGATCTGCTGAATCCTGTTTGCGATGCCGAGAGCTTCGGCCACACGGTCGGCATCATCGGGATTCCCCAAGCGGTCAATTACGATCGATTCAGGATAGTCGAAGCGGTCCGCGTTGCCCAGCGTCATGACATCGAACCCGGTATCTCTGAGCCGGTTTGCGACGGTGCGAGCCATTCCGTCGACTCCGCACCCATTCAGAACCTCGACCTTTACATCTCGTGATGCAGTGAATGACGGGCGGGTCGTGGCGACAGGACGTTCAGCGCGGCAGAAGAACGCGTATGCGGCGATCACGGTGATTAGCGGAAAGACGATCCAGAACCGAACCATGTGGGGAATATCCCTTTGACCTCTGAGCGAATGAAGACGTCTCACCTTAGGTAATAAGGCAAGCGCGGGACAAGGTCAAAAAGAAGCGAGCGGAACGATCCTTTCGCTCCGCTCACCATTTGTCATCACAGGCCGTCTGGTTCAGTAGCCACGTCGTCCCCAGAAAGGATCACATCCTGACCGATAGTAGGGCGTGTTTCTGAACCCAAACTCGATCATCAGGTTCTTTGTCGGGCGATACAGGACACCCACGTTCGGCACGATGATCCGGGCGCCGCTGGCCCCCTGTCCGAAGGTGCTACCCCCCAAAGACTGGTTCTGGACACCCAGCGTCGCCTGGATGGTCAGCGGCTCGGAGACTTTGTAGGTCATCGTGTTCAGGTAATACTGGCTGAAGTTGCTGGAGCCTGTGCCGAAATTGAGTCCGATCGTGTGCTGCATGTCGAAACGTTCGGCTGCAAACAATCCCTTGAAGCCATCGGCCGCGGGTTTTAACAGGTTCGTTGCCGATCCCTCATCGGTAAAGCCTATCCCGGAATCGGCCCCGGCTCTCGTCGTGACGCAAAGGGCTGCTCCGAGGAGGATGATCAATCTACTTAAGCCGCGCATGAGGAGCTCTCTTGGAAATCTGAGTAGACGCACTGCCGTCTACCGGAAAGGATAACGGGATCGTTCTTCCTGGTCAATCCCCGGGGCTACTCTGCGACGACCGGCGGGCTCGACTGGTTCCAAAGAGATCTAGTGAGATCTCTGCTTCTCCATCAGGTCCGTGAACTCGTCGAACAGGTATTCGGCATCGTGTGGGCCCGCGGAGGCTTCGGGGTGGTACTGAACACAGAAGACAGGCAGCTCCTTATGTCGGAGTCCTTCAACCGTGTCGTCGTTGAGGTTGATGTGCGACAGTTCGATGGTACTCTCATCGATCGAATCCGCATCTACAGCAAAACCGTGGTTCTGTGATGTGATCTCGACCTTGCCGGTACGGATTTGCTGCACCGGCTGGTTTGCACCTCGGTGCCCGAATTTCAGCTTGTAGGTCTTTGCGCCAAGGGCAAGTGCCGTCAGCTGGTGACCCAGGCAGATCCCGAATGTCGGCTTGCAGGCTTCAATGAGCTTCCGAATATTCTCCGCGGCGTAGCGGACGGGCTCCGGATCACCCGGGCCATTGGAGAGAAATATCCCGTCCGGATCCATTTCCAGAAGCTGATCTGCGGGTGTGTCGGCTGGAAAGACGGTCACATCACAGCCACGACTGACCAGGTAGCGCAGGATGTTCTGCTTGACCCCGAAGTCATATGCAGCGACTCGAAACCGAGTCTCCGACGGGTCCGCCTGCGTGTTCCGCGCAATATCGTATAGAGTTTCGTCCCAGCGGTATGATTCGGAGCAGGTGACCTTTGCGACCAGGTCTCGACCCACCAGACCCGGATACTCATTTGCCTTGCCGGTCAACGCAGAGATATCGGATTCGACGGTTGTCAGAATGCCTTTCATCGCGCCCTGCAGCCGGATGCGACGTGTCAACGCCCGGGTGTCGATTCCCTCGATACCGAGGATGTCGTTTTCCTTGAGAAAGGCTCCCAGAGATTTTGCAGATCTGTAGTTGCTCGGCACCGGACAGTGCTCTTTGACGACAAAACCTTCCACCTGTGGTCTTGCCGACTCGAAATCCTCCGGATTGATCCCGTAGTTTCCGATCAGCGGATACGTCATCGTGACGATCTGACCGTTGTATGACGGGTCGGTCAGGATCTCCTGGTATCCCGTGATGCTGGTGTTGAAGACAACCTCACCGGTCCTTTCGCCGTCAGCACCGAAGGAGAGCCCTTCGAATGCCGTGCCGTCCTCGAGGACGAGAAGTGCTTTCTGCGTGTTTGCCATGGGATCCGATCGTTTCCGGTTCTCTTGCTAATCCGTGGTTTGGTGGTGCGTGATGCGTCCGCCCAGGATGGTGGTCGTCGCGCAACCCGTGAAGGTCCAGCCGTGGAACGGTGTGTTCCTTGATTTGGATCGGAACATCGTAGCATCGACCTGCCACGTTCTGTTGGGGTCGATCACCGTGACGTCCGCTGGCGTCCCGGTCTCAAGTGTGCCTTCCAGGAGCCCATACAGTCTTGCCGGGATACAAGTCATCTTGGCGACGACATCTTCAACCGTCAGGATGCCGGGCTCGACGAGTGATGTGAGGATGCTGCCAACGGCTGTTTCCAGCCCGAGGATTCCGTTCGGGGCTTCGGGGAAGTATCGGAGTTTCTCCTCGGTGGTGTGTGGCGCGTGGTCGGTCGCGATGATGTCGATTGTACCGTCGGCGAGACCTTCAAGCACGGCCTCTCTATCGTCGGTCGGCCGGAGCGGGGGACTCATCTTGCCAGACGTACCGTATATCGGAACGTCTGCGTCGGTCAGGATAAAGTGGTGTGGGCACGCCTCGGTGGTGACCGACAGGCCCTCGGCTTTTGCCTCTCGAACCAGATCGATAGATCGCCGTACGCTGATGTGGAGGATGTGGAGCTTGCCTCCCACCTCGCGTAGCAGTTCGATATCTCGTTCGATCATAGCCGATTCCCCCTCGGATCCCATTCCCTTGAGCCCGAGTCTTCGGGATACCGGCCCTTCGTGCATGTGACCGCCACGTGTGTGTCGGAAATCTTCTACGTGCGGACAGACGACAAATCCGCTCTCCTCCGATCTCCTGAGCAATTCGCGCATGATGTCTCGCGACTCGATGGGCAGACCGTCGTCGGAAAAGCCGACAACACCCGCGTCCAGAAGTGCCTGCGTATCCGAGATTTCGTCCCCCGCCATACCTACCGTTCCGCAGCCCACGATGTGAACGCGTGCATCGGTCGTGGTAGCCTTTGCGCGGATTTGCTCTACGACAGCAGGCGAGTCGATCGGTGGCTCAGTGTTGGGGAGACAGACAACGCTCGTAAATCCTCCCGCAGCTGCCGCCTGACACCCTGACTCGATCGTTTCTTTTTCTGGAAACCCCGGGTCACGCAGGTGAACGTGAACGTCAATCAGGCCGGGGACGATAAGCTTTCCAGAAACATCGAGCATGATCGCGGCACATGTTTCATCGATGTTGCCGACGCGGGAAATCACCCCGGCTTCGATCAGGAGGTCACCGGACAGTCGTGTCCCTGTCCCGGGATCTATGATGCGGCCATTCTTGAGAAGAAGTGAGTCTGGTTTGGTGCCGATCACAGAGGATCCTAGCGGGGAGAATCGTTGTCCGACGGGCATTGTGTAGGGGGATGAACTTACCTGTGGTGCGGTGACCTGTCAAGCGGATCGGGAAGCTCGGATAGGCCTGGAAACTGTCAATCATCGTAGCTGGGCTGCCAGTTGATCCGACGTAATGATGCGGTCTGGAATGGTCAAGCCAACTTCACGCAACCTGTCAACAAGGACGATCCCTCGTGGGAGGGGAAGTCCGAGGGCTCGCAATTGATCCGGCTCCGAGAATGCTTCGCCAACGGGCGCGTTCAGGGCGACTCGACCGTGGTTCATCCCGATAATACGATCGCTCAGAGCAGCCGCCCGGCATAGATCGTGAGTCATCATCAGAATTGTTACCCCCGAAGCGTTCAGTTCTGTGATGATCGTGTCCAGCTCGTTCGTACCTGCCGGGTCCAGACCCGCCATCGGCTCGTCGAGGACAAGCAATGATGGTGAAGTTGCCAGCACCCCGGCCAGGGCGGCTCTACGCTTTTCACCGCCGCTCAGAGTGAAGGGGTTCCGCTCACGGAAGCGGGGAGGGTCAAGCCCGACCGATTCAAGCGCGTCGTCGATCCTTTCGGGGATGTTGTCCATTCCGAGGTTCCGCGGCCCGTAGCCGACGTCCTCGCTCAGGGTCTCTGCGAACAGCTGTGATTCGGGGAATTGAAACACAAGCCCGACCTGTCTGCGGAGTTGCTCGTGAGAGGCTGGATTGCCCGCGTCAAGACCCCCAACAGAGACCGTCCCGGCGGTCGCGATATTTAGTCCGTTCAAATGTAGCGCCAACGTGGATTTACCCGAGCCACTCGGTCCCATCAGGCAGGCCACCTCACCCCGTCTGATGGTCAAGTCGATTCCTCTCAGGGCAACGTGCTCAGTCGGCAACCCCGGATTGTAGGTGTACCGAAGATCGCTGATCTCAACGATCTTCTTAGGGGATACGGGCCGAGTAGGAGGTGTGGTCACCGAGATGCGGCCGAATGATCCCGCTGCCTGGATGAGGGCATCTGGCGTGACCGGGACCGGGGACGGCAGGCCCACGGCCTCCCCAACTCGGCCAGCGCAAGTGGTGGCGAGCTGGATAGGACGCAATCGGTCAGGGTGTGAGAGCGTGTGTGCCGGGAGGCCGTCGTGGATGATTGCGCCCCGATTGAAGACAAGCAGGCGATCGGCTCCCAACGCCTCGTCCGGGTCCTGGCAGACGACCACAGGCGTGATTCCATCTGCTTTGAGTCCCGCGATCAGGTCTCTAAGTTCCACCTGGAAAGCCGGGTCAAGCATCGAGAAGGGCTCGTCCAAGAGCAGGTATTCAGGCCGCATCACGACAATGGACGCGATGGCCAGACGCTGGCGTTCTCCTCCGGACAGCAGGTGGGGGTCGTGATGGCGATACCGGGTTAGGTCGAACCGTTCGAGCACCGCGTTCACACGCACGATCATCTCGTCGCGTGGGACACCGATGTTCTCCAGACCAAAGGCAATCTCAGATTCGACGACGGGCGAGACGATCTGGTCATCGGGGTTCTGGAATACGAGACCTGCGTTCCGCGAAGCAACACCAGGATCGGCGTCAGCAGCGACAGATCCCGATGTTGGGGTGAGAAGCCCAGCGACGCATTTGAGGAAAGTTGACTTTCCTGAGCCGTTCGGACCGAGGATGGCCACACGTTCACCCGGGAGGAGGTCGAGCGTGATGTCCTGAACAACGGGCCGATCAGGCTGGTAGGAGAAGGATAGGTCGCGGATCTGGATCAAGCACAGACCTGTGTCTTCGGGTCAATGGCTTGGCGGTCACGAGGGTCATCCCCTGGCGACAACCTTGTGGAAGGTAGGTCAATCGGCGGCAGCAACGGGTTCTGGCGCGGCCGCGGTAAATGTTTCGAAGGCTGGCAAGTTTCCGTCTTCTCCCGTCGTCACTTCTCTGGGGTCGACGATGATTTCCAGATCATCACGTCCTTCGAGTTGGTTCATGTAGGCGACTGATGCCTCGACCTCACCAAGGTCGAGTGTGTTCTTGATCCAGAGCACGCGTGCATCGGGAACCTCGATCAGACCGATCGATTCGAGCGCAATGTTCAGGACCTCCTGATCCGTTTCGTAATGCAGGGGGACGGCCCCTGCGGATACGTGCTGGCCGGTGATGACATTTGTGTAGGTGGCGTGGAAATCGATCTTGTCGACAAGTCGATTGGTTGTGAACTCGGCGAGCCCGATACCCGTAGCGTTTCCGTGGGTGATTTCCGTCAGATCCCGGATGAAGATGCGCAGGACGCGGGGTGTCTCGTCTCCCATCGCCCGACGATCGTTCCGCTTGCGACCGATTACGTTGGTATCCATACCGGCACCGCTTATGTCCTTGCCCATCTCATCAATGATCAGGAGGTCAACATCCTCGAACGGCAACTTAGGACACCAATCTTTCGATTTGGCCTGAAGCACCTTCTCTATATCTTCGAAATCAGGCGCGTCTATCGCGTGGACCTCAGCCGTCTCGTCATAACCGTTCTCGAGGGTGGCCACGCCAAAAGCGATCGGTACCTTCTCTCTAACGACACGCCCGACCAGCCGCACGATCGTGTCGAAGGAGTGATGTATGATCGCGCGGTGATAGACTGAGGCACCCTTGTGTTTCCCGAGACCGATGAGCATCATTTTCATTAGCCCAGATTCGATCTCGCCGGCAAAGCCTGTGTGCGGTTTTACACGATTGACGACAACCACGTGGTCGGCCTCAGAAGCGTTCTTGTCGAAGTAGATCGGCATTCCAAAATCCGATGTGCCTATCTGGATCACCGTCATCGAAGATCTGATCGGGCATCCCATCGCCTCCTCGTGTATGCCGTATCCTCTCAGCACCTCCGCCTGACCCTCGGCCGTACCCCCGCCGTGACTGCCCATTGCCGGCACGATGTAAGGCTCGGAACCGATTGCCTTCATCTCGTCGACAGTCGCTTTGACAATCGTGTCGATGTTGGCGATCCCTCGGCTTCCCGCTGCAACCGCGACGGTCTGACCGGATTTGATCTTTGATCCCGGATTGAGCTTTTGAAGCTCTGCTCGCACGGAGCCATAGACGTCATCCAATGTCGGGGCGTCAAAGTGCTGCTTGATGCGAAACATACGGGGGTATTCCATGTCGGTCTCCAGGCGGGTTCCAGTCTAGAAAGATTCCTCGTACAGGGCGATAACGTCCGCTATCGACGTCCTGCGCGGGTTCAACTGAATATTGGGACTCTTCATCGCATCCTTGGCCATCACGGGGATCCCTTCCGGATCCGCACCCGTTTCGGTCAGGTCTCTTGGTATGCCGAGTTCGGCATTCATGGCTTCAACCGCATCGACGGCTGCTTCTGCCGCTTCCATTTCGGACAGATCACTCACATCTCCACCCAGTGCCGATGCGATTTCAGCGAATCTTCCAGGACAAGCGATGAGGTTGAAGTCCATGATGTGTGGCAACAGTACCGCATTTGCGACGCCGTGTGGAACCCCGTAGTGACCGCTGACCGGATGGGACATCGCGTGAACGTTACCCAGCAACGTCTGTGAGAAGGCGACCCCCGCGAGCGTGCTGGCAACGAGCATCTGCTCCGTAGCGTCGTGGTTGTAGTCGCTGGACGCGGCCTGGCGCAGGTTATCCGAGATCATCCGGATCGCACGAAGGGCCGAGGCATCCGCCACTGCATTCGATGTGTTTGCGACGTAGGACTCTATGGCGTGTGTGAGCGCGTCCATCCCTGTTGCCGCGGCGACGGGGAGCGGGAGTCGGACGGCCAAGTCGCTGTCCAGGATGCCGACATCCGGTATGATTTCGTCGCCTCGCACGGCCGCCTTGTAGGATTGGTCGTCCGTGATGACAGCGAACGGGGTGACTTCGCTCCCCGTGCCGTAGGTCGTGGGGATCGCGATCGTGAACGGCATCCGCTTGTCTACGTTCCCCGAGCCAAAGTATGACTCGATCTTTCCGCCGTTGGTCGCCAGCACACCAGCGCATTTGGCGGTGTCTATCGAGCTCCCGCCGCCAACGATGATGATCGAATCGCAATTCCCGCTCTGGTAGGCATCGACGCATTCGTTTACGATCTTGATCGGTGGATTGGGCAGTACTCCATCGTAGAGTGCGTGAGCCAGACCAGCCGCCTCGAGTGTGGCAGTGACAGGCTCGACCACCCCGGCTTCAACGAGCCCCCTGTCGGTCACAACAAGGGGAGTTTTGATCGATCGGGCGCTGAGAAGGTCCGGGATTTGGGACCGCGACCCTCGACCGACGACAAGGCGAGTGGGAGAAAAGTAGGTATATGAATCCTGGAAGGCCAAGACAGTGTCTCTCTAGTTAAGATGAGATGACCATAGAATCACCTATGATAAACACTTCGACCTGCTGGCACAATGGGGCATCGTCAACGGGTGGGTGCTAAAGGCACCGGAAGCGTTGCCTAGGTTGTACTGTTTCAGAATAGTGTAAACAGGTTAGGACCTTGTTCCAGGAGAAATGAGGGTCACCTAAGATCCTACGGAAAAGTTGTTTGCCCGCAACTTATCCCGGAGGAACATCGACCCTCGAGGACAGGGCACAGTCATTTCGTCTTCACGCGCTACAACGTGCTCATCAACTTG
>CAYYGZ010000076.1:0-17769 GCA_964471275.1 uncultured bacterium
GATCCGGAATTGCACGATCAGCTCGACGTCGACGATGTTTTCGTCACCGGTGAGCATCACAGATTCGCGCAGCACCTTCTGGTAGCGAGGCGCCGGGTCAAGACTGATCGTCCGAAAGCCGATCTCAATCCGCTTGACCTGTGTGACCTTCTCCTTCTCGATCGACTCGAACGGACGTGGAAGGTGATAGTGGATCCCTGAGTCAGAGATCTGGACGGCCTTTCCGAACCTGAGGACAACAGCCTGCTCCTCCGGATTCACGATGTAGATACCGCTTGCCAACCACAGAAGCACCAGAGCGGCCAGCCCATACACCACCAGTTTCGGGCTGACATTGATGTCCAAGTTTGGCTTGTTAGGAAAATTATACTGTTGCATGGCTGATCCTCAACTTACAGATCGAATCTCGAGTTCCTCGCCGAAGCGCCGGACACCCTCGATGCCGCGAAGCGTCACGTTGACGCCCGCCAGAACATTTGCAAAACGGCTCGCCTCGACCGGATCCTGCGTGTCGAGATACGAGGTCATAAAGCCCATAAGAAAAACGTCGCCGCAACCCGTCTCGTCCTGGGGTTCGCCCGATGGCTGCGACGGAGAGTGATGAAGAACGATGCGAGCGCCGTCGTGATAAATTGCATCAGACCCGTGCTCGTTCCGTGTGACCAGAACAACCGAAGATCCGTTCGCCAGAAGCTGTTCACCAAAGGCGACGGTCTTATCCGTCGTATCGAGCGCTTCCCCAGCAAGCAGGGCGGCCTCGTCCTCGTTCATCTGAATCACGTCCGTGCAAGCAATCCAGTCCTCCCACCGTGGGGGAACGCGCCAGAATCGCCGCCTCTGGTCATCCATACCCAGCGTAAGGCTGTGGATGTCCATAAAGATGGGCGATTCTGTCTGCCGTCGAACTTGCTGCAGCGTCTCGAGATCGAGCTCCATACCCGTGATAAAGTTGACGACGAGCGCGTCTGAATCAAGAAAGGGCTCGAGTTGCGAGAAGTTCAGCTTTGGAACACCCCCCAACAACGTCTCCTGCTTGTACCCCTCCTCGTCATACACCATAAAACAGTGCGTATTCTTCTCTGGCACAAACGATACGCCATCGAACTGCACGTTGTCACACGGACTGAGATAGCCTGTTACGGCCTCACGCACGTCCTCGCCGATATTCACGACAGGGCAGATCCGTGCAGTCTCCTTTACGATGGCTGACAGAGGCAGCAAGCTGTACAGAATGCCACCATAGCTCTCGGTCTCGACACCATCGGGCGTCCTGATCGTATCTCGGTTGATCGTCCCGAGAAGAGCTATTTTGCGACCCGCTTGTACCCCCACAGATCCCTCCAGAAGAAGATCACGTCGACGGCCGGCCAATCTACCACAATCGCCGAAGCAAGTCAACGCGGCCCCGGTGTAGGGGGATTTGCCAGAAGTCAGGTTCTAGCCGGCTTCAGCGATAAGTAGGCCGGAATCCGCCAGGATGGCGATCCGTTCACGTAGCCAGCGGTACCCGTCAAGCTCAGGATCGCGTCCGATGATCCCATCTCCGGCCTCTCGAGCCTTCTCGATAAGATCTCGGTCCCGTGTCAGATCCGCATACCGGAATTCCGGCAGCCCCGCCTGTTTGGTCCCGAACATCTGGCCGGCTCCCCTGATCTCCAGATCAAGCTCCGAGATCCTGAACCCATCGTTCGTCTCACACATCGCGCGCAGGCGAGAATCCGCTTCTTCCGTCATCGCGGTCTCCGGATCCGCGACCAGGATACAGAATGAGGCAGCAGCGCCGCGACCAACCCGTCCGCGCAGCTGGTGGAGCTGCGAGAGGCCAAACCGCTCTGCGTGCTCGATCATCATCACCGTCGCGTTTGGAACGTCAACACCGACCTCGATAACCGTGGTAGATACCAACACGCTAATCTCGCCCGCCCGGAAATTCGCCATCACGGTTGATTTGTCCTGCGGCTTCATCGATCCATAGATCAGTCCCACACCGATGCCCGAGAGTGGCCCTTCACGCAATTCCTCAAACGCTTCCTTAGCGGACCGAACCTGCTTCGCTTTGCCCCCTTCGACCACCGGATACACCACATAAGCCTGACACCCCCGGGTGACCTCCTCTCTGATGAACGAGAGGGCCTTTTCGCGATCACCACCATACCGGAGTCCGGTTTTGATCGGTTGCCGACCGGATGGCAATTCGTCGATCGTCGAGACCTCCAGGTGACCATACAGCGTAAGGGCCAGTGAGCGGGGAATCGGGGTCGCTGTCATCACAAGCAGATGGGCGTCTTCTCCCTTCTCCCGGAGCTTCATCCGCTGTGTGACCCCAAACCGGTGCTGCTCGTCCACGACCACCAGCCCAAGTCGCTTGAAGACCACGTCCTCCTCAAGCAGCGCGTGCGTACCGATGACGATGTGCGTCTGACCTGAAGCTGCGAGCGCCGCAGCCGCCTGCCGATCAGCCTTCTTCAACCGTCCCGTCAGCAAACCTGCACGCAGACCGAGCGGTTCAACCAGACGCTGAATCGTCATTGCGTGTTGCTCGGCGAGAACCTCGGTCGGAACCATCAAAGCCACCTGACCGCCGGCGTCGATAACCGACAATCCCGCCATCAGGGCTACCAATGTCTTTCCGGATCCCACATCGCCCTGTAGCAACCTGTGGAGGGCCCGACCTGATGCCATCTCCTCCCGGATCTCGGCAAGTGCCCGCTGCTGGGCGCCTGTTAATGTGAATGGCAGAATACGCTCCAATCGTTCCGAGAGTCGTCCGGTATCCTCGACCGGCATCGCGGCCCCTCTCGGACGTTGGGTCACCCCCCACACACGCACGGTCAACAGCTCGTCGAAGGCGAGTCTGCGACGCCCGGATTCCACATCCTCGAGGGACTCCGGAAAGTGAACGGATGCGTAGGCCTCGCTCAGCGACGCCAGACCGAAGCGTGAACCAGGGCCGAGCGGATCATCGATCTCGAGTTCGTCCAAAGCGCCGCGTATCAGCCGTCGTAACGTCCGGGCCGTCAGATACGACGCCTTCATCTTGGCCGTCGTCCGGTAGAGAGGCACGATACCGCCGGTATGAATCCGCGTGTCCTCATCATCCGGTCCGGAGAGCACCTCTACCTCGGGATGAACGACCTGTCTCTGTCCCCGAAAGGCCGTCACCTTCCCGCCGATCGACACCCAGTCACCGATCTGGAAAGCATCTCTCACATACTTGTAGCCGGCAAACCACACACAATCCAGGGTCGCGCTTCCGTCCCTGACTGTCGCGACGAAACGGGGACGTCTGCCCGGGATGAACCGCGATCCCGAGACTTCACCGACCGCCGTCACCTCACGGTCAAGCGGGAGATCGCCAATCAGTGTCTCCGTCGATCGATCGATATACCGGTAAGGAAGAAACCCGAGCAAATCCGCGATGGTATGGATGCCGACCTGCTTGAGCACCTCGGATCTTCGATCCCCGATGCCGTGTACGCGTTTCACGCCGAGCGTGTAGATGTTTGGCACGAGCTATTCACCCAGTTCTAGCGCCCGACAGAGCCCTCCCATCTTGACCCTACCCGGACGTAACCGTATATTCGCAAAGCCTTTGTAGCCTTCCTGGACCGACTGCGCCTGTCCCTCGCAGGCATCGATCCATCACGTCCCCCGAAGTGAGCCATGCGGATCCCAAGCATCAGAAATCTTCTCTGCATCGCCGTGATCACAGGATGCCTGACGGACGGATCCATAGCTCAGGAAACGCCTGTCACGTTCAGCCAGCCGGCGGAATCGCTATTCCAGCGATCGCTTGCCCGGTACATACAGGCCAACTACATCGCCGCCCGTGACAGCTTCGCCGAGTTGATCGAGGAACATCCGGAAAATCAGCGGACGTCGGCTTCCCAGCTGATGCTCGGCAAGAGCCACTACAAGCTCAGAGAATATAACCTTGCGTTGGCTGCCGCAATCGAACTCTACGAAACCTTCCCTTACAGTCGATACCTTCCCGAAGCGGACTTGCTGATCGGCGACTGCTACTTTCACCAGGGCCAGACATACAGCGCGGCGACGCAGTATGTACGTGTCCTGACGACCAAGACCGGCATCCAGCTCAAGGCTTGTGCAGCGGATCGGCTTGGCCAGATGGCGGGAGCGGGCAAGCTGACCGACAGGGATGTCGCCCGTTTGCAGACAGATTTCGGTCGCGCGATAGTCGATGAGGCTGTCGCCTTCGGACAGGCGCGTTGGCCGGAGCGGCTCGGAAGACCGGATGAAGCGGACAAACCGCTTTCAATGTTCCTCGAACGGTTCCCGAACGGATACCTCGAGTCCCTCGTCCGCAGACGCCTGCTGGCCAAGTCGCGCACACGCGAACCGTCCGAGGCGGAACAGCCCGTGGCAGAACAGCCCGTGGAGGCGGATCCGGCAAAGGCTACCTACCAGATCGGCATCGTGGCCCCCCTCCAGACACCGTCGGGCAAAAGTCTTCGAGATGGGATTCTTCTAGCTCGAGAACGGTTCCCTCTCCCCAACGGAGAGACCATTGGTCTGATTTTCGAGGACTCCGAAGGCAGTCCCATCCGCGCTGTAAAGGCAGCTGAACGCATCATCGGGCAATACAACGTGCTTGCCATCATCGGGGCGCTCCGCAGCGAGGAAACACTGCCGCTCGCAGCACATCTCAGTCCACAGAAGATCCCGTTGATCGCGCCCACGGCGTCGGAAGACGAGATCGCATCGCTTCCCTTTATCTTCCAGATGAACGCAACACCCGGCTCCCAGGGCAGACGAATCGCCGACTATTCGGTCCGCGAACTCGGGCTACGGACATTGGCGACCCTCTCATCCAGGGACAAGTATGGTGACCGGCTGGCAAGAGAGTTCACGGCTCGTGCAGAGGAGCTCGGTAGTGAGGTCCTCGTCCAGGAGTGGTATGAACCGGGGGCAACCGACTACCGGGGACAGTTCAATCGAATCCGAGATGCCGGTCTCGCGCTCGAGATGCCCGACCTCCTGGGAACAGAGATCGACTCCCTGATCCGGGACGGGATTCACGTCGAACCCCCGCCACCGGTTCCAGTTGATCCCGACACCGTCAAACCGGAACCGGTCGAAACGCTCGACGGACTATTGGTCGGTGCGTCAACCTATGAAGATGTCCTGTTGATCACTCCCCAGGTCGCATCCTCGCTGATCAACGCGCAGCTACTGGGAAGCGACGGATGGAATTACCCCGAGGTCGTCCAGGACGGTGGGAGCTACGTGAACAACGCGATCTTCGTCGCCAAGTATAATGAGCGAAGCGATCTGGATTCGGTTCAGGAGTTCGTGAACCTGTATCGGGGTCGATTCGGGCGAGACCAGGACATTGCATCTGCCCTGGGTCACGACGCAATGATCGCCGTTCTCGAAGCCATTGCGGCCGGGGGAACAGACCGGATCTCGCTGCAGGAAAGACTCCAAACGCTGACTGACATTCCTGGAGCAACCGGTCGGATCACCTTCCGACCCGGCGACCGTGAGAACGCGTGGATGTATCTGCTCTCGATCCGTAGAGGGCGAATACAAACACTCAGTTTCGATGAAGCTCCCGAAGATCAAGACCTCGAGCAGGACCCCACCGCACCTTAGCACATCGGCCCCGCCCGGCTCGGTACAGCGTTCGCACAGCAGAAGCGCGATGCAATCGTCGAAGGATGCTGAAACGTCCTTCACACGCGTGTTCGCCATTCCGGCCAGGTTTCGCTGTGTGGAACCAAACGTCAATCCGGCTTTCAACTCGGATCCTTCTCTTCATACCCCTCCCCGGCACGGCCCTGATGGAAAATCTCGAGGGCGAGCTACTCAACGTAAACACGGCTACTGCTGGCCAACTTGCGGGCTTTCCTCACATCGGGCCAACCGGTGCCCGGGGTATCCTTGCCTACAGACGATCTCACCCGATCTCCGGCATCACGGCTCTGGCCTCTCTGCTTGCCTGGGGGGACACGCGTGCGGACCTGTTGTGGCCCTACCTGCGGTTTGACTACGAAAAGCCAGACCGGTTCTCCGGTCAGCTTCAGACCCGATTGACCTCGATTCGCCTTCTTTCGGACGATACGCGGTTCCTTGTCCGCAGGACCCTTTCCTCGGACCGACTCGGAGCGGCCTTCGTCATAGAACGCCACCCGGGCGAGGCCAACCCGCTGGATTTTGTCACCGGCCACCTGGAATACCGTCTGTCTCGTGCATTGACGATTTATGTCGGTGACGACAGACGAAAACGGTGCGCTCCGTGGAATCGCGATCAGGGCAGCTTCCGCGTGGGCAAACCTGACCGGGATCTACGCGCGATCATCGAGGGATGCGAACATCCTGAACGGTCACGCAGTCCTGCGGTCGGGGGGTGACCACAGCAGCAAGGCCCGATCACGTCGGAATGGATCTCCTGAAGGAAGACACGCTGGTCCTCAGCGCCACGTTCCGCTCCCGTCAAAGGTCATTTGGCCTGACAGTCTCCAGATCTCGGTTCGACCACGCCCTGGACTTTCGGGGGGCAAGTGGACACCTGCACGATCACTTTGCCATCGACGGTTCGGTTCCAGCGAAGATCGAGGCGTTTTCGGCTGGCTGCCTGGGGAGAACGGGTCATCGGGCGCGACCGGGATCCGGGGAGGGCTCTGGCGGTCGGTGGCGAGGCTCAGGTAACTCGGGGGCCGCTGTGCGGCGTCTTCTGGCTGGCCTACAGCCGGAGGTCCGGCTCAGGTGCCCGGATCTATGCGTTCCGGCCGGAGGCTTGAGGTAGCAGAAGCGTCCTCTCTCCCCCCAACAGCGGCACGGCCGTTTCCTGCAAACTCTCTCTCCCTTGCACGGCTTCAGACGACGCTGGTCTACCACCCGTTTCCGGCTCGCAGGATCGCCCTCCAACTGGCCCTCTCGCACTAGATAGATCTTGCTGGGTATAGCCGTCGTGTCTACATTTAGCGACCCCCGCATCGCGATCTTTACCCGGAGTATCTCCCCGCCAAAATCGGAGCCCCATGGCGGTCACTTTCCTGCACATTGCCGACACCCACATCGGCGTAGAGACCTACGGCCGGCTCGACCCGGCAACCGGTCTCAATACACGTGTGCTTGACTTCACAGCCTGTCTGGAATACGCCTTCGACGAGGCGATCGAAAGACAGGTCGATTTCGTCGTGTTCTCCGGTGATGCCTACAAGGCGTGCGACCCATCGGCCACGCATCAGCGTCAGCTGGCAATCTGTGTACATCGTCTCTCTTCGGCCGGCATCCCGCTTGTCATCGTCATCGGTAACCACGACGCTCCCGTCGCTTTCGGCAAGGCAAACTCGGTCGACATCTTCCGCACGCTCGGTACGAAGGGCGTTCACGTTGCGGATTCAGATTGCATTATCGATCTGGATACCCGCTCCGGGCCGGTTCAGGTCGCCTGCCTGCCCTGGCTACATCGCAGCCACCTGCTCGCGATGGAAGATCACAAAAACCTGATCGAATCGGACCTTCTCCAGCACCTCCAGCAGCTTGGTGCCCGGATCGTGGATGGGCTTTCTGCCCGAGTCGACACACGCTACCCCGTTGTCCTCGCAGCACACGTAGCTGTAGCCGACGCCCTTCTCTCTGGCTCGGAGCAGACGGCCGTGATCGGTCGCGACCCCATATTCCTGACCTCGACACTCGCCCGGCCTGCTTTCGATTACGTTGCTCTGGGTCACATCCACAGACACCAGGACATGAACGCCGGAGCCACGCCTCCTGTCGTCTATTCGGGCAGCATCGATCGTATAGATTTCGGCGAGGAGGAAGAGGCAAAGGGATGCTGCTTCGTCACCATCGACCAGTCCGGACCGGGTACGGCGAAGTCGACGTCCTATGAGTTCTTCCCCACGCCTGCCCGTTCTTTCCGAACAATTCGCGTTGACGTCACCAACAACGGCGACCCGACACTGGCGATCCTGAACGAACTGAGCAGACACGACCTTCGGGATCGTATTCTGCGGATCATCTACCGGTCCGACTCCGGCCCGGTACAACTCGACTACCCGAGCCTTCGAGAGGCCACCCGAGAAGCCACGCTCGTTTCGGGGATCTTCCCAGACACCGACCGGGCCGTAAAGCAACGTCGCTCGACCGTAACGCAGAACATGGCGATGTCCAGGATACTCGAAGCCTACATAGACAACACGACGGGGCTCGCACCTCTCAAGGAGGACATGATCGCCGGTGCACACGCTCTCGAGGCAGAGGAGGCAAGCGAATGATCCCAGTCTCCCTGACACTCAGGAATTTCCTGAGCTACGGTGAGGATGCACCCACCCTCGACTTCTCGCAGTTTCAGATTGCCTGTGTCACGGGCCGGAACGGACACGGCAAGTCGGCCCTTTTCGACGCGATCACGTGGGCTCTGTGGGGAGAGGCTCGCAAAGCGAGTTCCGACCGGAAGCCCGACGAGGGCCTGCTCCGGATCGGTAGTACCGATCTCCGTGTAGAATTCGTATTCGACCTCGACAGGCAACGCTTCCGCGTCGCCAGATCATTCAGGAAGACGTCACGCTCGGGATCCAGTCGGCTCGAACTGCAAGTTCTGGACGAAGCGACAAATCGGTACCGTGCCCTGTCTGAGTCCGGATCGATCCGAAAGACCCAGGCCCGGCTGAATAAGCTTGTCCGGATGGGCTACGACACCTTCGTCAACTCGGCCTTCATCCTACAGGGCCGTGTTGACGAATTCACACGTCGCTCGCCAACAGATCGCAAAGCGATTCTTGCGGATATTCTTGAACTGTCTCGGTATGACTCACTCGCTGCGCGTGCCCGCGATCACGCCCGTCGCGCCGAGACAGAAGTCATCAGAGGACAGGATCGGATCACTCAAATCAGCGAAGCAGCCGTCAGGCAGGTTGGCTTGAGAAAGCAGTTGATCGAATCACGTCAGGCACTGGTAATCGCCGAATGTGCGAGTGCAGAATCACAGAAGAACCACGATGCGTGCAGTCGGCAGATCGCGAAGGTAGAGGCCCAGGAGGCTCAGAAGACGGCAGTCCTGGCAGAACGGGATGGTTTGCTTCTCCGACATAGCAAACTGATAAGTGAGCTCGAATCTGCCGAGCGAGCGGCTGACTTCTTTCGGGAAGCTGTCGCCGCGAAGGATCGTATTCTCGCCGACGTAGAGACTCTGAGTCGGCTACGCAAGACTGAAGAGTCACTCCGCTCAGCACAGTCGGCCACACAGGACATGCAGCTCAGCCGGACACGCCTCAACGCTGAGCTCGAAGCCGCCCGGTTGAAGGTCGAGACACGTCAGCAGCATTGGTCTGGCATCGTAACAGATCTGAGAGCACAAATCGAACAGGGCGAGAAGGCTCTGTCCCGTCGCCCCGAGGTTCGTGAAACACTCAAGAAGCTGGTTGATCTTCGCAGACAGGATACCGAGCTGATCGCGCTCCGAGACCAGCGCGACCGGATCGAAAAGAGGCGGCGGGTACTCGAGACCGATTTCAATGCGCGTAGAAGCGAGATCCAGGTAGATATCGAAACCTGCCGGGCGAAGCGTCGGGATCTCCAGATGCTGTTGGACAGGCGTACGGGACTCGAGCAGGCATTCAACGATGCACGTCAACATCTGGCCACGTTTCAGGCTTTAAACGACGAGATGGAACGGGTCAAGCGAGAGGGTACGGAATCTCAACAGTCCGAAGAGCGACTGAAGGAACGGATCGAGGGTCTTGGCCGGCGCAGACAGCAACTGGTCGCGCAGACCGAACAGCTAAGGGACCACGACGACCCTGACTGCCCGCTCTGTGGGTCCAACCTCGACAAGAACCATCGTGCCGAGGTCCTGGATGAGCTCGCCCGGGAGATCGAGAACCTGAGCTGGGAACACGATGCCGCAACGGGGAGCCTGGCAGATGCCAGAAACCGAACAGATGCGTGCAGAAGTGCCTACCAGAAACTGCGAGATCAGGTCCACCCACTTGGGGATGCGCCACGGACATTCGCACAAGCCGAGACGGAATTGTCCCAGGTTAGCGGAGTCGACGGAGATCTGGCGAGACTCGTCGGGAGGATCCAGTCGCTTGAGGACCGGGCAAAGACTTTTGAGTCCATCAGCGATACCGCCATCGAGCTAAGGGAAGTCAGAACCCAGATCAGCGGATTCGCGGAGCAAACCAGCCACCACGAGAAGATACGGGATCGACTGGAGAAGCTGTCACCGGCGGAACTCGAAGGCGCAAGGCTGGATGAGATTCAGACACGCGTCGAAGCTGCCAGGAAACAGTTGCCTGAGGCCCTCAAGAAGAGCGAAACCGCGACAGAGTGGCTTGATGCCAAGCGATACGCCCCGGAGATTCAAACTGAGCTAATCGAGATCACTGACGCCATCTCCAAGATCGGTTATGACTCACGAGCACACAAGCAAACACGCGAGCAGATCGAGAGTCTACAGAACACCGAGCAGGCGTTGGTAGAGCTTCACAAGGCTGAACGGGAGCTGGCGGTTGTGCGCACACGGATCGAGGCGACGACGGCCAGACGCAGCGAAATCGAAAGTGACCTTAAGGGCTGTGAAGCGTTACTTCTGAAACTGAAGGATATCGACCAGGACCGAGCCGACCTCGAGGATCAGCTGGCCAGGTTGACTGCCCAGCTGAAGAGTCAGCGGACCGCTCGCGACGCGGCATTGCGGGAAGTGGCGGCGATCGAGCGCGATGATGGAGCCTGTCAGGCCCTGATCGAGCAGAAACAGAAGACAGCAACGGAGCTCGCCAATCACGAAAGGGAGGCCACGATCCATCGAGAACTCGTCAGAGCTTTCGGCCGCGACGGCATCCAGGCACTCCTGATCGATCAGGCCATTCCCGAGCTGCAAGACGAGGCAAACAGAATCCTCTCGCGACTGACCGCGAACGGTACGCAGGTCACGCTGGAGTCTCTGGGCGAGCTCAAGGGCGGAGGCACCAAGGAAACGCTGGACATCCGGATCAGCGATGAACTGGGCGAACGCCGGTATGAGCTCTATTCAGGTGGCGAGGCGTTCCGTGTGGATTTCGCGATACGTATCGCACTCTCAAAACTGCTGGCACACCGGGCGGGCACGCCTCTTCAGACCCTGGTGATCGACGAGGGGTTCGGAACCCAGGACGAACAGGGCCTGTCGCACCTGATCGAAGCGATTCAGATGATCAGCGACGAATTCGAGAAAGTGCTCGTTATCACCCACATCGAGACCATCAAGAATGCCTTCCCCGTTCGTATCGAAGTCGTGAAACACGCCGACGCTGGCTCGACCTTCAACGTTGTGAGCTGACCCTGCACACCGATACAACGCTCCCGATCACCAACCAGGCCTGGATCGAGGTCGATCTGGCCGCAATTCGGCAGAACACGGAGAAGGTGCGTTCCTTCGTGGGCCCGACGGTCGATGTCATGGCAGTGGTCAAAGCGGACGCATACGGTCACGGTCTTGTGCAGGTGGCGCGCGCTGCCACCGAGGGCGGAGCGGCTTGCCTCGGGGTAGCAAACGTAGCGGAGGGTATTCGCTTACGCGATGCGGACGTCTACGGCCCCATCGTTGTTCTCGGTGTATCCCTTCCTGAGAATGCATCGGCCATCGTTGAGGCCGGGCTCTCACAGACCGTCAGCGATGCCACCACCATACGCGCGCTTCAGACAGAAGCCAGACGACGGAACCGCGAAGTTCAGATACACCTCAAGTTGGAAACCGGTATGGGACGGGTCGGTGTCTACCCTGATGAAATGGCAGACCTGATTGATGCCGTCGAGAGGAGTTCACACATCATCGTAGAGGGACTATCGACTCACGTCGGATGGGGCGAAGACTGTCGTGACGAAATATCCTCACAAATCAGGAGATTCACGGCAGAGCTAGCCACTCTTACTGAACGTTTCGCCCCCCCCCGCTGGACACACGCCGCAAACAGCCTGGTCACGCTGGCCGACCCCGCAGGTCACTTCAACCTTGTCCGGGTCGGTCTCCTGACATACGGGATCCAACCGGTTGACGACAGGGCTTGGCCCTCACCTCTGGATCACCTTGTCCAGGCATTGTCCGTCCACGCACGGTTGACGCAGATCAGAATGCTGCGTGCAGGACAGACGGTCAGTTACGGGGCGATCGTCACAGTGGATAGAGACACAACGGCCGCGATCGTGCCCGTCGGATACGCAGACGGTTACCCGCGTTACCCCGGAGGCGGCGGACACGTGCTGATGGATGAGCACAAGTGCCCGATCCTCGGCTCCGTGTGCATGGACCAGCTGGTCATTGACATTACCGGGCACGACGCATCGATCGGTCAGGAGGTTTGTCTCCTCGGGGCGCGGGGATCGGTATCGATCACGGCAAATGACCTTGCCCGTGCCGCCGGCAAGATTCCCTACGAGATGGTCACGGGTCTGGGTGCTCGGCTGCCCTACCTCTACCGTGCGTGATCCCGTACGCGGCAACCTACCCGGAATTGGCTATATTCCTGACCAGCCTTGGAGTCTAACCGATGAAGACAGTTCCAACCCCGGTCTCTCCCCCACCAGCGCGATCTCTGCTGGTGTTAATTCTGCTGATCACGTCCTGTGGTGGTCGCCTGCCCGAATCTGTAGGACCCGCACAAGAAATCGTTGTTATCGCTGACGCGAGCGAGTGGGAACAGCTTGAACCCGTTGTTCGGGATGTCTTCGAAAAGATTCTGCATACCCCGCAGGCGGAGAAGATCTTTTCAATTCAGTATGGCCGGGTTGAGGACATAGACATCCACAAGCATCGGCTTCGCAAGAACCTGATGGTGCTCAGTAGCCTCGACGCCCAGAACCCGACCGGTGACTTCCTGAGGTCTCTCCTCAGTCCCGAGGTCATCTCGGCTGTTCGTGCTGGCCAGTCCGGAGTCTCCTGGAAAGAAGATGTCTGGGCAAACGAGCAGCTCCTGCTCGTCGCGACAGGCATGGACATCGATGACTTGATCGAAAATCTCAGAGGAGAATCAGACAGGCTCTTTGCCGCAGCTGAACAGGCTCGCAACAAACGCATCGCAAAGCTGGTCTACAAGTACGGTGAACGCAAAGACGTGACGCAGCAATTGGTAGACGAGTTCGGCTGGCAGGTTCGTGTACCGTTTGGGTACAGAATCCTGGAAGCGAACCCGGACAGCGGCTTTGTCGCACTCGTGAAGGAGCAACCGGTCCGCTGGTTCTTTGTCTACTGGGAGGATGGCGTTCAGGCGGGAACCCTGACCGAAGACTGGGTTATCGCCAAACGCGATGAGATCACGCGGAGATTCTTCGACCAGGACAGGATCGCCCCAGGCGAGGTCGAAGTCTTCCAATCGGATTTTTCCGGAAAGCTGGCGGTCGTGCTTCGGGGACTCTGGGAGAACCAAGAGACGTGGACCGGTGGCCCCTTCAAGAGCTATGCCTTCGTGGATCTCGAACTGGACCGGTTCTTCTTCATCGATGTCGGCGTCTTCTCTCCGAACAAACAGAAAGAGACGTATCTTCGACAACTCGACCTCATGGCGAACACATTCAGAACGGCAAACGAACCCCAGATCAACTAGCCGAATGACGTTCGTGAGAAAAGTGGCGAAGTGGATGGTAAGTCAGGCCTTGGGGCCCTCGAGAGTGCACTGAGGAAACGAATCCTGACGGGTATCGTCACGATGGTGCCGCTTGTCGTCACCTTCCTGGCCCTCCGGTTGGTATTCCAGTGGTTGGACTCGCTCGTGCAGCCCGCTTGTGAAGCAGATTTCGGACTCTCAGAACGATATACCGGATCTGGGGATCACCTTGACGTTGATTGTGGTCTGAGTAGCGGGCGCGGTCGGCAGCAATGTCGTGAGTCGCCGTTTGATTGGGCGCGGTGACGAGATCCTCGTGCGGATTCCCCTGATCGGAAGCATATACAGCCCGGTCAAGCAGTTCATCCAAACCGTTGCTTCTGCAAAACCACCACGGACTTCAAACGCGTTGTCCTTGCCGAATATCCCTCAGACGATCGATGGATCCTCGGTTTTGCGACGGGTGAAGTGATGCTGCCAGACGAGAAACCCGGTCGATGCGTGTTTGTCCCCACTTCCCAGACCCCGGCGACAGGATGGATGGTCATCTTCCCAAGAAGTCGAGTCGTGGAGACAAACCTCACCGTTGAGGAAGCGATGCGGCTCATCGTCTCCAGGGAGATCGTGGTTCCCGAGAGGCAGGGAAAGGCCTAAAAGGTTCCCCCTACGGACGAGATGGGTTTTCCAGCCCCTTCCGAAGCAGGTGGTTCAGGACCTGCACTTCAGAGCACCCCTCAGCCCGGGCGAGTTGGATGATCTCTTCCATTACCTCCGGGTCCAGAAGCATCGCCAGCCGGTCGAGCTGACGGTCCGGTTCCAGTGGCTCTTCGGCCACATCGCCGGACCCGCGGTAGGCAATCCCGAGCAGCACCACCAACAGGAATAAAGCAGCAAACAGATAGAAAAAGGTGAACACTGACACCTCCTGTGAGATCCTTGACTTTCCGCACCCACTGGCATAATCTCGTAGGGACAGGTGATTCTGGAAACCAAGTGTAGGCAAGGGTAAGGGGAATGGTCTGGTGGATCACGTTCTTTGCGGCAACCGTCCTGACGATCGGCGCGAAGTACTACTTTACGACATCGATCGAACGTCTACGGCAATCCCTGTTACGAGAACAGAGGGAGACGCTCATGATGAAGGGAGAACTCAAAGATTTGCGGACAGATCAACGCGTCAAGAGTCGGCTTGTCCATGAACGTAAGACCGAGATCAAGTGGCTGAAGAGCGCGATCGCCAACCTCCAGGACGAGATCCACGGATTGTTAAACGAGCTTAGGCGATAGTCATCGAAACCGGGCATTCAAACAGAGAGGGGCTGCATTGTAGAAAACGCAGCCCCTCTCTTTATGCGACACCGTCTCAGTCGGATTCGAAAGTCAACGTATCCGAAATCGCCTTGACGATCGATGCGATTCGACCGACGTCGACAATGTGCTGAGCAGAAATGCCGTTCTTCCGGAGCTGCACTGCGTGAGCATTTACACACGTCCCACACGCATTCACCACACTCGCCGCGAGGCTGAACGTCTCGAACAGAACCTGCCCCACGCCCCCGTGAGACATCATCACGTTCATCCGCAGTTTTGCGGGTTGTCCCTTGATTTCGGCGTCCGACACGAGATCGTTGAACTTGTACCAGACGTTATTCATGCTCATGATAGCGGCCGCACTCCGGCAACCCGTAATCTGCTCCTCCGACAGATGCACATTCGCTTCCTCAAGAATCGCCCGCTTCACAACCGTGCTCTTTGAGACAAGCGCAGCCGTGTAAGCCGATCCCCAGGCGGCAACCGGATCTAGGCTCGACGTCGACAGAACGCTCAGGTTCAGTCGCAGGTCCTTCGCATAGTCCGGAATTTCAGATTTAAGCGTATCGATTCCCATGACCGACTCCTCGAGCCTAAAGCGTTTCACCACCCGGGGGACGGTTGCACGGACAAAGCTCGTCTGACTGCAGACCGTCGAGCACACGCAACGTTTCCTGCGGTGAGCGACCGACATTCAGGTTGTTCACCGTAACGTGCTGAATCACGTTGTGAGGATCCACGATAAAGGTCGCGCGCAATGCGACGCCATCTCCGGCCGCTCTTACCCCCAGACCATCGACCAGACTACCGTTGGTGTCGGCGAACCACATATACGGTGAACCCGTCAGATCCTGGTGCTCGCGGCGCCACGCCAGGTGGCAGAACTCGTTGTCAATCGACCCGCCGAGCAACACGGTGTCGCGGTCATCGAATTCCTGGTTCACATTACCGAATTCGACGATCTCCGTCGGGCAGACAAACGTGAAGTCCTTTGGCCAGAAAAAGATGACCTTCCACTTACCGGAAAAGGAATCACGTGATACGGTCTCGAATGCAGACTCTCCATCTTGTTCGTGCTGCGTAAAACCTGCTTTGACCCCGACAACGCTGAACTCAGGCAGTGACTGTCCTACACCAAGCATTTACCACCTCCTTGATAGACGCTTTTCTCAGTATTCTCCATGACCCGTACGATACGTGGCCAGTCGGGTCTGAAGATAGCGCAGCGTCGTCCTGACCCCAAATCGAAACCGTCGATCTCCCCATCGATTCAGCCTATCGTACACAGAAAGACCGATGCGCGAGGCATCGGCCTTGAACTCAAGAACTTCGGGATAGGCCTACTTGACGTAGTATCCGATAAACAAAAAATCGATGAACAGGAGCAAGCAGAGGATCTCTACCGCGAGGAAGAGATAGATCTCTACCTTCTCCCGAAGCCCGGCTTCCTCAACGCCCCCCTCATCCACAGGGTCCTGTTTGTTCGAATCCTTCTTCGCCATACCAGCCCTCGTGCGAGTGTTGACACGTCCTTGCCTCCCTGCAGGGAGGCGGCTCGTGCTAAAACTAGATCGTTTACCGTCTCAGGTCAAGGGAACCGAATGGGAGTACAAGGCGTTGTTAAACAACGAATAACTGGACAAAGATCAGGACGCTTGTTATCATTCCTTTTGATCCCCAAACGCTTGTAATCGGAGATTTGATGCTCATTTTTCGACACACTTCACTGTTGCTCTACCTTCTGCTGGTCACCGTCGTCGCAACCGGTACGATACTCAACGCCCAGCCCGATGACGGCGAAGTAAAGCCCGGCGATCGAGTCGAGATCGTTCTCAAAGCGGGTCGCACCGTGATCGGATCGCTGATCCGCGATGGCGCAACTCTGATCGAGCTTCGAGTCGGATCGGGCAAGGTCCGGATCTACAAGATCAACATCCAGAGCATCAACGGCCGCCCTCCCTTCGAGGGAACTGCCAGTCCTCCTTCCGGTCCGGTGGAAGAGGTCGTGCCGGCAGAAGTTCTGATCCCGGCAGGCGAGTTCAGGATGGGTGACAGCCAGGGCAAGGATCGTCCGGTACACAAGGTTCAGGTTGACAGCTTCTACATCGATAAATACGAACTGACCAACGCGGAGTATCATGTCTATCTGCAGCAGACGGGGAAACCTGCGCCGAAATACTGGGAGAACACGAAGTACAACGGGGACGATCAGCCCGTAGTGGGTGTGGCGTATGATGAGGCCACAGACTACTGCCGGTGGGCCGGCAAACGCCTCCCCACGGAAGCCGAGTGGGAACTAGCTGCCAGAGGTCGTGAAGGCACCCTCTTCCCCTGGGGAGATGTCCAGAGCATCGTCGCAACCAACACGCGAGAATCAAAAGAGGGTCGTCCCTTACCGGTGGGCTCATTTGCGGCCGGTGTCAGCACCCTGGGGCTCTACGACATGAGCGGAAACGTCTGGGAGTGGTGCTACGATTGGTATGACAAGGACTACTACAGGGCCTCGCCCTACGACAATCCCCGGGGACCCGATAGCGGCAAAGAGAAGGTGATCCGCGGGGGTGGATGGAATATCAGCATCGTCGATATGGCCTTCCGGAAGCGCGTCAAGCCGGATCAGCGCTACTCTTCCCTCGGGTTCCGCTGCGCACGTTCCAGATAACCGACAGAAACTGTAACTAGTACATTGTCCCATAAATAGATGTACTAATTAGCAATTCTGTCGCATGTTTCCTCCTCAAACACTTTGTTGAGGAGGAAAAATTGGCCCGTCGAGGTCGACCAACAAAGCAACTTGTCATTAGGCCAGATACGCGCGTAGAGCTTGAATCCCTTGCAGGTTCTCGATCCTACCATCAGGCCTAGTGCGTCGTGCTAAAATCGTTCTGCTCTGCACCGAAGGCTG
>CAYYGZ010000077.1:0-17761 GCA_964471275.1 uncultured bacterium
TCCGATTCGAGATGGCTCCGAGGAGTGTCTTGCCCAGATACTTCACGGCTTCGGGGATCCGCTCACCGTTCTCACCGTGATGTGTTATCATTCCTTGCACCAGCGCCTCACGCATGATTCTGCAGGCGAGATTACCGACCTTTGAGAGCATACCCAATCAATCTGACAGGAACCACAAATGATCCATTTCGGAATAATCGGCACTGGGTGGCGCTCCGAATTCTATCTTCGAGCAGCAGCAGCCTGCCCTGATCGCCTGCAATGTGTCGGACTGGTTTCTCGGAATCCTGACCGCTCGGATCATCCTGGCGCTCTTTACGGGGTGCCGCTCTATGGATTGGCGAAGAGATGGTCAGTGCGGGGAACCCACTCTTCACCGTGACGAGCGTGGCGTGGGAGGCGAACCCGGATGCGATCGGATACCTGGTTTCACTGGGACAGCCTGTCTTGTCGGAAACGCCACCCGGAGAAACTGTGGACGAGCTGACGAAGGTCTACGGTCTGGTGAGAGAAGGGGCAAAGATCCAGGTGGCGGAACAGTATCATCTACAGCCCCATCATTTTGCCAGGATCGCCTATGCCCAGAGTGGCAAGCTCGGGACGATTACACAGGCACAAGTATCCGCGGCGCACGGCTACCACGGCATCAGCCTGATTCGCAGGCTTCTGGGAATCGGGTTCGAGGAAGCAGTCGTGACAGGCACGGCGTACACATCACCCATCGTGAAGACGATGGGGAGGTCGGGTCCGGATGCAGATGAGGAGATCGTCGAAACGACGCAGAAGATGGCGACATTCGATTTTGGCGGTCGGCTCGGTGTCTTTGATTTTCTGAGCGATCAGTATCGGTCTCACATTCGAGGTCAACGCCTGATGGTACGGGGTGTCCGGGGAGAGATCCTGCAGGAATCGGTGACCTATCTGATGGATCATGCTACGCCAATCAGTCTACCGTTTCTGCGCCAGGAGGCAGGACCGCGCGGGAATCTCGAGGGGAATTACCTGAAAGGGTACACGGTCGGCGAGGAATGGATATATCGGAATCCGCTGGCACCCGGTACGTTGGCGGACGACGACATCGCTGTCGGCCACTGTCTACTCAAGATGGCCGAGTATGTAAACGGTGGTGCCGAATTCTACCCGCTCGCAGAAGCGTGTTAGGATCGATATCTGGATATCGTCATGGAACGAGCGCAGGAGAGCGGGGAAGCGGTAAGGACGACGCCCCAGGCGTGGGGAGAGTCGTGAAATGAAGATTGAGGATCGAGGATTGGTGTCGTTGGCACGATGGCCGAACAGCTGGCGGAATGGCAAGCTGGCGGCGAAGCCATTGTCAGTCTATGCGCCGGCCGCTGGATGGTGAGACGAATCCAGGATGTAGAGAGACTAGGCCTGCAAGTACTGATCGGCTTCTGTGTCTTGCCACTGGAGCTGCTGTTCGTTCGTTTCATGAGGTGTGAAGGCGATGGCGATGTCATCAAGAGGGGTATCGAGGATATCGATTCTTGCGAGGTCGGCGACACCGATTCCCAACTGGTTCGCGTAGTTGAGCAGACCGAGTGAGAGCGGATCGAATCCCATCGCTTTCGACATGACTGCATCCAAGGCGCAGACGTCCGCGCTGGCACCGGCGACACCCAGATCAACCGCATCCTTTCCGCCTGGCCCATTTCCCTGCAATCCTACTGTTCCGTCAACGACGCCAATGTCCGGCTTCAGATACCTGGATAGCCGGATGAGGTTGACGTTCATCCGCTGTGCTTCGGTCGGCAGTTGACGCGATTTATGCTCGGGGTAACCGTGCATCTTAACGCGATCCTCTATCCGAATTGTCCCCATAATCATGTTCTTCAAAGCAAGCGTGACGCAGCAGACATCGTGCGTCTTGGCGATTGCCATCGAGATTGTGCACGGACAATCGAGAATCGTTTTGGACATGTGGACCGCGTATTCCGAGCGATCGTGCAGGTAGGCGACACAGGTCTCCCATTCCGTCTCCTGATTCAGGTCGACAAGTTTGACCGAAATCTCATACTCGTCTACCAGAGTCGGGTATTCGAAGTTGTCAAAACATTCACCCGATCTGTCTTCGTTTCCTCCTTCGGCGATGAGAATTTCTGTAGGCGGGTTCGGACACGAGAGCAGGAAATCGATCGCGCCGCGCATCGCATCGGCGTGCGAAGAGGCGAGTTGGTTCCTGTTGGAGAGAAAATTCGGTTTAAGCAGCACCTGATCCGCAATCTTCGGGATCAGATCGTCGCGAACGAGATCCATGGCGTGGAAGACATTGTCTCTGCGGCTGCCTCGTCTCGCCAGGCCGACTCGGGAACGGTCCATTCGCTACCTTTCTGTTCGTGACGGCTGAGAAGTTGGCCGAGATTCTTCAAACGCAAAGGACGCTGAGACCCAAAGACAGGGCACTGATGGCCCGAAGTCACACCTGTCAATCTGAAGACTCAGGGCGCCTCGATATCAACAGGAAGTGTAGTGCCCGCGCTATCCGATTTGGAGATCGGCAGGTCCAGTGGTACGGCGATTCTGATGGATCTGGTATCATTTGTGTCGGATGGAGACGTCCTCAAACCGGTAAGCGGGTCGATCTCTATGGTTCGGATTCCTGGCGGGATGTAGAAGGTCCCGTCATCGGATCCGGAGATTTGCTTCATGAAATCGGTCCAGATAGGAGCCGCGCCTCCACCTCCCGTGATCTGTCTACCCGTCCCCTTCTCACGCAGCTTGCGCCCGCCTGAACGGCTGTCGAACCCGACCCAGACACCCGTTACGACCTGGGGCGTGTAGCCGATGAACCAGGCATCCGTGTTGTCGTTGGTCGTCCCGGTCTTGCCCGCGGCAGGGCCTTTTAGACCGAGACGACGTACGGCGTAGCCCGTCCCCCTGTCGATCACATTCTCGAGAAGCCGTGTGATAACGCCCGCATCGATCGGGTCGACGGCGGGCACCGGCCGCGGCTGGTGTTTGTAGATGGTCTGACCGGTATTCCGATCAACAATCTTTGAGATGAAGGTGGGGCCGACCCGCAGGCCTGCATTCGCGATGGTTCCGTAAGCAGTGACCATATCCAGCATCGTTACTTCATTCGACCCCAGGGCAATGCTCGGTACGGGGAGTAGTGGGCTGGCAACGCCGAGCCGATTTGCGGTGTCCACAACCCGTTGCGGTCCTATTTGCTGGACAATCTGCACACTGGTTGCGTTCGCTGATCGAATCAGCGCCCAGGACGCCGTCGTCTGCCCAAGATAGCTGTTTTGGAAATTCTTGGGCGCCCACTCCTTTCTGTTCACGAGGTAGGTTTGGGGCTCATCCGCGAAGATCGAGAGTGGATTGACTTCACCGGATTCGAAGGCGGAGAGATACACGATCGGTTTGAATCCGGAACCTGGCTGTCGACGAGCGGTGGTTGCCCGATTGTAGTAGCTCGTGAAAATGTCACGACCACCGACCATCGCCTTGACGTGGCCGGTGTGGTAGTCAACACAAAGGAGGGCCGCCTGAACGTAGCGCCTCCTGCCGGCGCTGTCGGCAGAGAGATACGGCTTGTATCCCAGGCGTCTGTCCAGATCGGCGGTACCCCGATTGATCGCGCCCTGTGCCGCCTGCTGCACGCTGATGTCGAGTGTTGTGTAGACGTCGATGGCACCGAAGCTGAGCGCGGACCCACCCCATCGACGCGAGATCTCTTCCTTGATGGTCTCGACCAGGTAGGGTGATCGATTCTGGATACGCTTCTCAGGGCTGAGCCCTAGGCTGTCGGACAGCGCCCGAGTTCTTTGATCTTCGGTAATGTTTCCTGCTAGGACCATCCGATTCAGGACGTGGGCGGCTCTCTGGAGTGCTGTCGCTGTGGCCAATGAATCACCGTAGACGGGTCGGTAGGCGCTCGGTGCGTTTGGCAACCCGGCAAGCACGGCGGACTGGAGAAGCGTGAGGCCAGACGCCGACCGGTTGAAGTAGACTTGGGCCGCGTCCTCGATCCCGTAGGCGTTGGTTCCGTAGAAGCTTTCGTTGATGTAGAGTTCGAGGAGTCGGTCCTTGTATCCCCGACCATACTTCCGCTCGAACATTGTTTCGAGCTGAACAGCAAGGAGAAGCTCCTTGACCTTCCTCAGGTAGGACTTCTCTCTTGTGAGGAAGATGTTCTTCACGATCTGTTGTGTGATCGTGCTGCCTCCACGTCCCCTGCGTCCGCTTGCTATGTTGTCGGCGAAGGCGCCTAGGATGCTTCGTAGACTGAACCCCCTGTGCGTGTAGAATGCCATGTCTTCGGTCGCCAGAACTGCCGAGACAAAATCGTGAGACACGCTGTCTAGGCGGATCGAGGTGCGTGACCGGTTCAGCGAGTAAAGGAACGTTCCGTCCCCTGCGTAGATGTTGACCCCACTCTGCAGGTTGAGGTTCTCGAGCTGGTCGGGGATGCGAGGCAGACGGAGATGACTGACATAGAGGAAGCTCATCGTTCCTATCAGGACGGCATCTACCGTTGCGAGAAGGAGCAGGCGAAACCCGAAGGTGCGGTGAAAGGTCACGGAGCCCCTGTTGCGACAGGCACACCAACGATCTCCGAGAGATCGTCGATGGTGATTCGGAAGTTCACGCTCGGGCTGTTTGAGCTGGCGTAGTAGATCTCGCCCTGGTAATCACCCAGCGCACGATTGATGAAGAGCTGGTGTATACGACCTTTATCCCAGTGAGCGGTCAGGGTCAGGCTGAAGCGAGCCAATCGCTCTTCGAGCAGGACGGCCGTGAAGGTCTCGACTACTGAGGTCGAGATGACGTCATCTGATAGGGCCCTGATCGAGTCGCGTGAGGAGGCTGTATCTGCCACCGTCGACCTGTGTGTGGCGTCCGATTCGGTGAGATCGATGCTCTTGCCCAAGGCTGCAGCTGCTCTTTTCACCTCTGGTACAAACGGAGTGGGATCGAAGGTTGCGCGTGCGATGATTGTGCGCCCAAGCCTGTGCAGATGACTGCCTTCGATGAGTCTCGGGGCATCGGCAGCACCACGCCGATCTTCCGGGATGGGCTCGACCAGTATGGCAAGGTAACCCGGCAAGCCATCTTCCGGTATACGGTCCGTCGAGAGCCTGAAGCTCTGGACCAAGGGCGGGAGGTCCGAAGGCAGACGGGGCGGCACGGCAGCGGAATCGGGAAGCACGATTCGGGCTTGCTGCTCCGACGAGATCAGCTCCCACAGTCTGCCCGTCGACGGGCGTGTGATGTTGATGTCCGCGAGGTAGCTGCCCAGGAGTCGAGCACCATAATTGGTCCGGTATTCCGTGTATCCGACTGCGATCAGTATGCAGATGCACACGCTGACAGCCGCAAGAATACCGACGATCTTTCTGTGTAGAGCTGTCAATAACCCCTGCTTGTGTGAGATTCTGTGCTCTCTGTCCAGCGAATCGTGTGTATGGGTAGCCGGTGTCACGATCGACTGGCACGGTACGGATCTAGTTTCGGGTGAATCCATAGCTTAGGAAAGTGGTTTAGGAGGTCGAAGGCAAAGTCGGATTTCGGTCACGTAGCAGCAGCACGCCCTTCCGACATACTTGCGGGTGAGCGACCGCGCACGTGCTGAAGCTGCTGGAGGGTGGGATTGCCGGGTCAGATGGCAGAGCCTATCTTCCGAAGGTCTATTGACCAGGAGGGAATCATGGTTCGGAAGTTGGGATGCAAGTATGTGCGAGTGGTGGAAAAGGTCAGCGAGACAGTCGGGCTGGCGGTTTCGTGGCTGACCGGATTGCTGGTCCTGATCGTCTGCTACGATGTGTTCACCCGGTATCTGATGCAGAATAGTCTCGTCGCCGTTCAGGAGATGGAGTGGCATCTGTTCGCCCTCGTCTTCCTGCTTGGTGCGGCGTTTACGCTCAAACACGACCGACACGTGCGGGTCGACGTCCTCTACAGCAGATTCTCCGCCAAGCACAAGGCGTTCGTGAATCTTGTTGGCAGTCTTCTGTTTCTTGCTCCGTTCTGTCTTGTCGGGATCTGGGGCTCGCAGGCCTTTGTGAAGTCATCATTCATGATTGGTGAGACAAGTCCTGATCCGGGTGGTCTTCCTGCCCGTTTCATCCTCAAGGCTGCCATTCCGATCGGCTTCACCCTTGTCCTACTACAGGGCGTGGCGATTTCCTGCAAATCGTTGGCCGTCGTGTTGGGTTGGTATGACGACGATGAGGTTATGTCTTGATAGAAGCGATGCCGATCATTCTGTTCGTCGCTCTGTTTGTACTCCTGATGCTCGGGTTCCCCGTCGCCTTTACGTTGGGCGGTGTGTCGGTACTTATGGGCGCGGCTACTTTCGGGTTCGACTTCTTCGCGCTGCTGCCGCTCCGGGTCTGGGGTGTGATGACGAACTATGTCCTGATCGCCGTTCCGCTGTTCGTGTTCATGGGTGTGATGCTTGAAAAGTCAGGACTGGCTGAAGAACTGCTGGAGACGATGGCGCTTCTGTTTGGCCGACTACGTGGGGGGCTGGCGATCTCGATAGTCGTTGTCGGTGCCATGCTGGGAGCTTCAACAGGCATCGTTGGAGCAACCGTGGTGACGATGGGATTGCTCAGCTTGCCAACGATGCTCCGGCGCGGCTATAGTCCGGAGATTGCAACCGGGACTGTAGCGGCATCGGGGACGTTGGGTCAGATCATTCCGCCGAGCATTGTCCTTGTTCTGCTGGGGAGCATCTTGAACGTGTCGATCGGTGACATGTTCATGGGAGCCGTGATTCCCGGGGTTGGACTGGTCGGGCTGTATCTGCTCTGGATCGTGATTCTTTCGATCGTCAAACCCGAATTGGCACCCGCGATGCCCGTCGCCGACTTGGAAGCTTTCCGAAGCGATGGCATGGCGAAGCGGATCGTGCAAGCGTTCATCCTGCCGTTCTTCCTGATTGCTGCCGTGCTGGGTTCGATTTTTGCAGGAATCGCCTCACCGACAGAAGCGGCTGCCGTCGGTGCTCTCGGCGCAACGCTGCTGACGATCATACAGGGAAGGCTCACGCTTCCGACGCTGAAGGCCGTGATGTCGGAGACCACGCATCTCACGTGCATGGTGTTCTTTATCCTGGTCGGGGCAACCGCTTTCGGGCTCGTGTTCCGTGGTATGCACGGGGATGCGTATCTGACGAATCTGATCCTCAGTGCGGATATGGGGCCGAACACCTTCCTGGCCCTTGTGATGGTGATGATCTTCATCGCTGGGTTCTTTATCGACTTTATCGAGATTACGTTCATAATCGTCCCGGTCGTGGCCCCGATCTTCCAGACTTTCGGCGTCGACCTTCTGTGGCTTGGAATTCTGATAGCAATGAACCTGCAGACGTCATTTCTGACTCCGCCATTCGGATTCTCGTTGTTCTACCTGAAAGGCGTTGCGCCGGAGGGCATCGAAACGGGGCAGATTTACCGAGGGATCATCCCGTTTATCGTGATTCAGCTTATCGCGGTCGGGTTGGTGATTGCGTTTCCGGAATCAGCGACCTGGTTTCCGGAGTATGTGACGAGGAAGTAGTGGGGAGAAGCAGAGGAGCAGGGGGCAAGGGAGCAGAGCCTCAACCCATTCTCACATTGTCCCGTTGCGGACAGGTCTTCAGCCGATGGACCTAGTCAGTTATTCTGTTGCAGCGCCTAAGCCGATATCGTCGAATAGTACATCTTCTCCGAGAGTGCGGCCCAACTGGCGACGTTCTCGCGGAAGGCGCTGTAGGAGGCATAGACCTTCTTGCTCATTGGGTCCGTTGCCGCGAGGTCGGCGATGACCTCGTCGGTGTATTGTTTCAGCTTGGCAATGACGTCGTCAGGGAATCGGCGGAGTTGCACGCCGTGGTCGTCGACAAGCTCCCTGAGGGCAGCGTGGTTCTGGGATTCGAACTCCGACAGGATCCACTGGTTTGATCGGGCAGCGGCCGCACGAACGATGGCCTGAAGGTCTGGCGGGAGCGACTGGAGGGCGCTTTTGTTGATGATGAGCTCGAGCAAACCACCCGGCTCATGCCAGCCCGGATAGTAGTAGTACTTGGCCGCTTTGTGAAAACCCATCAACTTGTCGTGGAACGGGCCGACCCATTCGGTTGCGTCGATCACTCCTCGTTCCAGATTCGTGTAGATCTCGCCCCCCGCAGAGAGCACGGCTGATCCACCGGCCTTGGAGATGACCTTACCTCCCAACCCCGGGATTCGCATCTTCAATCCCTTGAAATCGGCAATGCTGTTGATTTCGCGGTTGAACCAACCGCCCATCTGGACACCCGTGTTTCCTGCGGGCAAGGGGACGAGGTCGAACGGCTGATACAGTTCTTCCCATAGTGCCAATCCACCACCGGAGTAAAGCCAGGCATTTTGCTGCTGAGCGTTCATCCCGAAGGGCAAGCCTGCAAAGAATTGCGTCGCCGGCGCCTTGCCTGCCCAGTAGTAGGCCGCTCCGTGACACATCTCTGCGACGCCCTGGCTGACCGCATCGAATCCCTCCAGCGGCGGGATCAGTTCTCCTCCACCGTAGACCTGGATCTCGAGGCGACCTTCGGACATTTCTTTGACCCATTCCGCAAACCTCTCTGCACCGACGCCCAGAATCGGGAAGTGGGGCGGCCAGGTGGTGACCATCTTCCACTGGAATCGCTGGTCCGATCGGGCGGCCCGGGTTGTGCTATTGGGTTCGGAAGCACAGGCAGACACGACCCCTGCAGCACCGGCAGCAGCGACCGTGGCCTTGCGAATGAAGTCTCGACGTTTGAAGATGTCCAAGTTCTCCTCCAGGTTAAACGAGAGAGATCGATTTGTAACCGAATCAATATAGGTATGTCGGTAACCGAGAACGAGCCCGATCTGGCCGTATCCGAGGCCCAGATCGAAAGAGAGCAGATCGTGATCCAGGTTGATGACATTCCTGAGACCCGGCAGATTCACCGACCCTCATCTCCTCCTCGACCGGCCGTTCCGATCGAAACAGAGGACGCGGATGTACCGGATGATGTAACGATCGAGAGCACGGATCTCGGTCTCGATGATGTCAGTCTGAATCCGCCATCACTACCGACTGCAGTTGTGTCAGAGGCGGTCCTCGAGGAAGATCCTATCGAGTATTGGGCAGTGGAAGACAAGCCCGCGATCACAGAGCAGGTCGCACCACGGTATCCCGAAGTTGCCCGAAAATCCAGGATACAGGGTACCATTCTTGTCCGTGTATTGATCGGCGTCGATGGGAAGGTGAAGAGAGCTGAGATACTGAGGGGGAAGGCGATCTTCCACAGTGCGGCCCTGACCGCCGTGTGACAGTATGAATTCTCACTTGCCAGGCAGAACGACAGACCTGTTCCGGTGTGGATGGCATTGCCCATTCGGTTCCGGCTTGTGAACTAGCCCTAAGATGGGGTCACCAACCGCGATGAATCACCAATCGAGCCAGGTGAAGCTCGCTGGCCATCGCTATCACCGTAGGTTCTAAGCAAATGGATATCTCAGCGGTCGAACGCCCGCGTGTTCTGAAGAAAGCAGAAGGTTACCTGACCGAAGAACCTCGGACCGTCGCAGCATCTCATTGTGAACGGAGTGAGGGTGGCTTACACGACTATTACTCGGAGGGAGATTACTGGTGGCCTGACCCGGAGAACGAGGATGGTCCCTACATCCGCCGCGATGGCGAGACAAATCCTGAGCTGTTCTACGATCACCGTGAAGCAATGGTTCGGCTGAGCGATATCGTGGCCACACTGACGTCAGCGTATCTCCTGACGGGCGATTCCGGATATGCCGATAGTGCGATCAGGCATCTAGGTGCGTGGTTTGTGGATGATGAAACCTGGATGAACCCGGAGCTTCTGTATGGTCAGGCGATCAAGGGGATCTGTTCTGGCCGTAGCATCGGTCTAATCGACACCCTCCACCTTACCGAGGTCGCTCGAAGTGCCAGGCTGCTTCGTAAGTCGCGAGGTGTTTGTGATGCTCTGGAGGGTGTGTGTGCCTGGTTTCGATGCTATCTGGATTGGCTGAATACGCACGATTACGGGATAACGGAGCGTGAACATCCGAACAATCACGGTGTCTGCTGGTCGATGCAGGCCGCTGCGTTTGCTGACCTGGTGGGCGATGCGGATGTGCTCGCGTTCGTCAGGGATCGGTTCAAGACCGTCTATCTGGCCGAGATGATGGACGAGACAGGTGGGTTTCCCGCCGAGCTCGCGAGGACCAAGCCCTACGGTTATTCGCTCTTTGTGATCGACGCGATGGCCGGCATTGCGCAGATCGCTTCGACTGCGGAAGACGACCTCTGGGCGTATTCACTGCCCGATGGTCGCGGGATGAGGAAGGGCGTTGCGTTCATCTATCCCTATATCGAAGATAAATCGACCTGGCCGCTCAAACCGGATGTGCTCTACTGGGATGAGTGGCCTGTACGACATCCGAGTCTGCTGTTCGCTGGGCTCAAGTTTCAAATACAGGAGTATCTGGATGTGTGGGAGAGCAGAACGGCTGATCCAGAGACGTTTGAGGTGCTGCGCAGCTTGCCGATTCGACACCCGGTTCTGTGGGTTGAGAGGTAGCGGGTAGCAGGGAATCGGTAGGTAGAGATCGGTAAGTAGGAGAGTAGACAAGAGGTATTTTGTTCGCTGGCAATTGCGCCAGGGCCAGGGCCAGGGCCAGGGCCAGGGCCAGGGCGTCCCGAAGCCAGGATGGCAGAATCAATCTGGGAGGAGGGGGATGTTCTGTTTCTTCGAGGCAGGACCTGATGCACCGAACGCGGAACCGATGACGACCAGGCAGGCGCCGATGACGGCGAGTGTGTTGAGGTTCTCGGCAGTCAGGTGTTCGATGGTGCCACCGAAGATGAACATGCAGAGGAGCGTGATCAATGGGATGTTGGCGATCGTGAGTCCTGCAGTTGTAGCGGGGACGTGTCGCATGGCAGTCGAGAAGGCCAGGTAGGAGATTACGGCGATCAGTGTTGCGGATAGGATAAGGATCAGGAACGTGGACGTCAGGTCGAGAATCGTTCCAATGGCCGCCTGTGGGCCGAGTATGACGCATCCCGTTACGTAGCAGCAGAGCATGATCGTGCGCGATTTCAGTACCCGAAGCAGTGCTTTCTGTGCAAGGATGAAGGTGGTCCAGCAAACCGCGCTGAGGAGGATGTAGCCTATTCCGGTCACGAGCGACGAGCCAAGCTGGATCTGGTGGAGTTTCTGGTTGAAGAACAACCCCGACCCCAAGACAAGGAACAGCACCCCCCACCATTGCCTTCCCGCGAAGGATTCGTGGAAAATCAGGATACCGCCCGCCAACACCATGAAGGGCACTGTTTGCATCACGACCTGAGCGGTGCTTGGTGTCAGATTGTCGAGCCCCTTGAGATACAACAGGTAATTCGCTGTCAGACCCACGCCGCAGAGCAGCAGGAGCAGCCATACTCGACGCGAACCTTCTTCACGCAGATTCCTCACGCAGGAGGGCCCTCCGAAAACGGCAAGCAAGATCAGGGCGCCGGTGAACCGATACCAGGTGAGCGTGATCGGATCGATTCGGGCGATCAGGATCTTCAACTGAAGCGGAAGTGATCCCCACATTAGCAGCGTGGCGGCCAGGAGCAGAAAACCCAGCGATCTGCGTTTGGCCGTGCCGCCCAAAGTTCCGGTCGTGTCAGTCAAAAGCCCCTTTCTTGAGTATGCGAATCCGTTTCGTTCACAATTCTCGCGGTCCCCAGATCCTGGCTTGTTCCAACCATCAACCCGATAACGACAAGCACCGCACCGAGGATAGCCAATGCGTTCAGGTTCTCGGGAGTCAGGCCATCAATGCGGTTCGCAAGAAGCATCATGGCGAAGACGGTGATCAAGGGGATTGTCGCGATCGTCAGACCCGTCGTTGTCGTAGCGATGTGTCGCATTGCGTAAGACAGTGCAGTATACGATATCGCCGTTGCGGCCGTGGAGAGCAGTAGAAACACGAACAGTCGCTGATCAAGCAAGGTGATCGCATCGTGTGAAGCGATCGGCGTCAGAGCAATGCTACCCGCCGCGCAGCAGCAGAATAAGATGGTCCGCGACCGCATCGTTGGGTGGAGCGCTTTCTGCATCAGAAAGAACACTGCCCACGACACCGCGCTGACGAGTGCGATTCCCACGCCCAGGACAAAGTCGGTTCCCCAGCGAGCCTCGTCCAGACGTTGATTGAAGAACAGAAGAGATCCGATTGCCAGGAGAAAGACGCCCCATACGAGCCGAAGATCAAACGGTTCGTGGTAGATGAGAATACCGCCGGCCAAGACAAGAAACGGCACAACTTGAAGGACGATATGCGTTGTGCTGGGCGAGAGATATTGCAGACCCATCACAAAGAAGACATAATTGCCGGTCAGACCCGACGCGGTTGTCAGGGTCAGCAATACGCCACGTCTTGTTGCGTTGGTCCTCAGGTCGCGGAAGAGTTCGCGGCCACTTGCTCCGGCGAGGATCAACGCAGCGCCCGTGAACCGAAACCACGTCAACGTGATCGGATCAAGCTGTTGTACCAAGATCTTCAGGATCAAAGGAAGTGTGCCCAGGACCAGGACAGCTATTCCGAGAAGAAGCAGACCGATCTGTTTGGTCAAAGGGACATTCTCTAGTTCTTTTAAACGAGACGCTCGGATCGTGAATTCAGGTGGGCACTGAATATATACGGCTAGTGATATGGGAGGTGAGATTTGATGGATCGATTAACCGATTATGCGGACCCAGAGCACGGATCTGATTCCGTACACCATTTCTCGAATGGGAATACATCGCCCTGGATCGCCGCTCCCTTCGGTATGACGCATTGGGCGCCGCAAACCGAGGAAGGATCTCGTTTCTACAAGTCGACGGCGAGGCAGCTTCAGGGCGTTCGGGCGACGCATCAGCCAAGCCCCTGGATCGGCGATTACGGACACTTCCTCGTGATGCCGCAGATCGGGCCGAAGCTGTTCAGCGTGAGACGTCGATCCAGCGTATTTCGACGGGGCGACACGACGATCAAACCGCACCTCTTCGAAACATTTCTTGGTCGGTACAGGACCCATCTGGCCATGACTGCGACGGAGCGATGTGCGTGTTTCCGCTTCCGTTTCCCTTCAGACACGACCGGCCGCATTCTGGTAGAAGGCATCAAGAACGCCTCATGGTTCCAGGTCTCCGGAAACCGTATTGAAGGCTACACGCGAGGAAATAACGGCGGCGTTCCCGATGACTTCGCCTGCTATATCTATGGAGAGATCGACACGGATATCTCAGAAGCCTGTTTGTTTGTGGGCGACGATGCGTATGGCGGTGACCATGAGGGTAAACAGGTCGGTATCGCGATCGATCTCTTGACAGGGGGCGAAGTGACCTTTCGCATTGCGACTTCATTTATCGGCATCGATCAGGCGAAGCAGAACTTCGATCGTGAAGTCGGTGGACGATCGTTCGACGACCTGGTGGAAAACAATCGCGACGTCTGGGAAGAGCGATTGGGGCGTATCGAGATCGAAGGAGCGACGGAAAAGCAGAAGGGAATCTTCTATTCCTGTCTGTATCGAACGCAGCTGTTCCCGCGTGTGTGGCACGAACTGGATGCGGGCGGAAATCCTATCCACTACAGTCCGTATGACGGCCAGATTCACGAAGGCGTTCTCTACGCAGACAACGGTTTCTGGGACACACATCGCACGGTCTATTCGTTGATGTCGATCATTGATCCGCCGAGATTGAGTGAGATGGTGGAAGGATGGACGAATGCGGCAAAAGAGGGTGGCTGGTTTCCGAAGTGGTCCAGCCCCGGATACCGAGCATGCATGATCGGCACGCACCTGGATGCGGTGGTGGCTGATGCATATGTGAAGGGATGTCGCGACTTCGATCTTGAAGCTGCTTATGCGGCGATGCGCAGGGACGCGACTGAGGCAGGTAATGATGAGGGGTCGTATGGCCGTGCGGGCATCGAGCGGTACGATCAGCTGGGCTATGTGCCGTCCGATCAGTTCGAGCACGCCGCATCCCGAACGATGGATCATGCCTATACAGATTTCTGTGTGGCCCAGGTTGCCAGAGGACTCGGGCATTCGGAGGACGCCAGGCGCTTTTTCGATCGGGCCATGAACTACAGGAATACCTTCGACAAGCCGATTGGATTTGCCCGGGGCCGCAGAAGTGACGGCACGTTCGATGAGCCGTTTAACGAATTCGAGTGGGGCGGTCCATACATCGAGGGATCCGCGTGGCAGTGCACGTGGGCAGTTCCGCACGATCCGGCGGGGATGGCTGAACTGATGGGTGATCGTGAGGCGACGATCTCGAAGTTGGATCGGATGCTCGAACTGCCGCCCGTCTTCGATATCGGTAACTATGGACGTGAGATCCACGAGATGACAGAAATGGCCGCAGTAGAGTTCGGCCAGTATGCGCATTCAAACCAGCCGGTTCACCACGTGCTGTTCCTGTATACGGCAATGGGGGTGCCGTCGAGGACGCAATACTGGATGCGGCGGGTTCTGAACGAACTTTACGGTTCGGGGCCGGAGGACGGTTTTGCCGGCGATGAGGACAATGGTGAGATGACGGCCTGGTATGTGTTTGGCGTGCTCGGATTCTACCCGCTATGCCCGGGACATCCCACCTACGCGCTCGGAGCGCCGTTGTTTGAGAAGGCAACGATTAAATCGCCGGATGGCGAGGCGTTTGTCGTGGAGGGAATCGGGAACCGGACTGATACGCCGTATGCGAATCGAATCAGCCTCGGTGGAGAGGAGTTGGCGAGGTTGTTTCTGAAGCAAGAAGAGATCGCCGAAGGCGGCCGATTGGCATTTGAGATGACGGATTCGCCCGATGACCGCATATACGATGAAAAGGATTTGCCGTTTTCGCTGTCTCGGACGAAAGGGTAGGAAGCGAGATCCTGTCTGTTCGACGGGTTTGAGTTTCTCAACGAAGCTGCTACGCTGACCCGTCGATCGAGGATTACTCGTAGAGGTTCTCTGTCGGTATGTCCGTGATCATGGCGTGACCGGGTGTGTAGGAGATCATGAACGGGAGCCTGGCCTGTTCAGCAACGATGCGAGGTGTGATGCCACAGGCCCAGTAGAGTCGGTCAGTTCCCGGAGGGACTTCGAATCGGTGACCGTTCATGTTGACGTCTAGGTCTTCTATCCCGAGCTCGTCTGCGTTATTCTTTCCGATCGGAGCACCGTGGCAGCCGGGAAAATGACTGGTGAACTCCCACACGTCGTCAACAAGGTTGGGTTCGAAGGAGCGTATCGTGACGGCCATGTTGCCCGAGAAGGGCCCCACTGGCTCGCAGGTACGTGAAGTCAGCTGGATGGTTGGACCGAAGGCCGTGGGATAGCCTTTCTCCGCGAGGAGACCGTCAAAGGAAACGCTGGAGCCGATCAGAAAGGTGACCGTGTCATTGTCGAAGAGATCAAGGATGTCCTGACGGAGTTCGGTCACCTCGCCATTGCGAACGATATCGTAGGAGCCCAGATCGGTTCTGATATCCAGGTCTTGCGCGAATTCCGGGCAATCCGTCTGGCCCGGTTTCAGACGTGCGATGAGCGGGCACGGCTTGGGGTTCGCACGACAGAATGCTTCGAAATCATCTGCATACCGCACATCCAGAAATGCGACATTGACGCACAGGTAGCCCGGGAGGGCGCGAGAGGCGAATTCCTTGAGTTGATTCTCACGGCAGGCCATCCTGACATCAAGCGGGGTCTCAAACGCCATGTTTTGCTCCAGTGTGACGAGATCTCATCATTCGATCGGGGTCAGGGCAGGATCCCAGTTTCCTAGCGGATCACCTTCGTGTTTGAGCCATCGATCCATCCAGCTCAGCAATGACTTCTGAGACAAATCCGAAATGAAGTGGCCATCACCGAAGGCGAGGAATGCGTGTGCTGATTCGCGATCGAGAAGCCGGTAGAGTTCGTGGACCTTGAGGTGCATCATCGTACGGTGGCTCTGAGACTGCGGATCACCGTCGTTCAACGCGTATCGATCGAGCACGGGGCGGGGTGCGATGAGCGCGAACATTTCGTGGAAATCACACTGAACGGTTTCTCCGGCCAGGAACTGCTCTCTGATTTGTGGAAAGTAGATATACCAGAAGTCTCTCGACCAATGGAGCGGATTCGGGTTCTCGCGGAAGGTCTGTGCGCTGCAGCTCGGGACGGCACACGCGATACGATCGTCGTAGGCCGCCAGCCAAATGGCCCCGTGTCCGCCGAGCGAATGACCGGTTACGCCCAGACTGTCCGCGTTGACGTCCGATCGCGAAGCAAGAACCGTGGTCGCGATGACGCTGTCATAGACATACTTTCCGACGGCCGACCAGTTTGGATGTTTGCGGTAGAAGGCTGTAGTTTCGTATGGACCTTCCTCAGGCATACGAGAGGCGCAGCAGAAGTGTTCCGGTGAGATTGTGACATATCCGTGTCGGACGAGGTGTCTTGCGAAATCCTTTCCTTCGACACCGCCCTTGTCTGCGTGGGGATCGCCCAGCTCCGGTGGCAGTCCCAGCGTTCGCCGTGCGCCCCAGTTGGTTGTTCCGTGTAGGCAAACGACGCCTGGGAATCCGTTCTCTGGCATCGCTTGGTTCGGGATGCCGATGTAGGCGTGCGCACGCTCATCGGTCTCGACCTGATAGCTGACGTACTGGATGTGGAAATCACCGGCATCCCATTCACTTTCGACGCGGAGATCGGGCTCGAACGCTGGTGCGGGCGCAGCGTCATCGCAGAGCAGATCAAGAAATCTTGTGTGGACGGTTTTACGTTTCTCTGCCCACGACTCAGGTGAATCAATCCCCTCGAGCAGATCGTCCCAGCTGGTTGTTATCGGAGTCGGTGGCCACTCGGAGGTATGGGGCATTCTTGATCACCTGTATTGGTGCAGAAGGGCGTTGAGATAAATGTGGCTGAGTTGGTCGGACGGACCTGAATAACCGGCGATAGCCAGAGGTTCGATGGCTCATCTGTGGCAAGACAATGGGAAGGGAGCGGCCTTCTCAATGCGTCACGTGAATCAGTTCGACAATGCCCGCGTCCCCGTCGATCGTGATCCGCTGCCCGTCCTGGATGACGCGAGACGCTTCCTTGGTCTGCATGACGGATGGGATCTTGTATTCGCGAGCAACCAGTGCAGCGTGCTGTGAAAGCGATCCCGAATCCAGAACCAGCCCGCCGATGGTGGCGAAGAGTGGTGTCCAGTCAGGGCCGACGTTGGGTGCGACCAGAATATCACCAGGATGAATATGGGGATGTTCATCCTGATCAGGACGAGCTACCACCGCCCGTCCCGTCACCCGTCCGCTCGAAGCGCTGGCGCCCCGGATGATGTCGCCATCCAGTCCTGCTGACTGATCTCCGCTGTTTCGAGATCCTAGTTTCCTCAGCTTCTTGCCCAGTGATGCTGGCGCGTTCATTCGCTTGCGACGTTCGCGTTCTTCCGTACGATCGACCACCTGTTCTCTCAGGTCTGTGTGCTCATTCCGTTGCGCAATCTGCTTGAGTTCCTGGATCGAGAAGTGGAATACATCATCGGCTGCGTCGATCTGTCCCCGCTCGACAAGGCAAGTACCCACGCCGTGGATGGCTTCACGCATAGTGCCAATGGTGCACTGTTCCATGTAGTAGTTATGATCTTCGAGGAAGCGGACACCGATCCTCGCCTCAGCAAGCGCCTCATTGAACTTTGCCAGCTTCTCTGGCTCTGCCGCCAGCTGACGACGCATCCGGGCGGTTGCGTTGTCCCGTTCCCTTC
>CAYYGZ010000078.1:0-17604 GCA_964471275.1 uncultured bacterium
CAAACAGGTCAGAGCATTCGAGACGACTTCTCCTGTTCCAGTACTGCGCGATCGATGCCTGGCCACTTGGCTCTGCCGGCGACTGGGACAAGTTCAATAAGACGATCGTGCGTGGGCAACCGACAAACATCCCGCGTATTCGGGATGTTCCGGTCCGAATGCCCTTACCCGGATCAATCCTGTCCGGATCGATATACGAAACGCAGACAATCTTGAAAGATCGGAAACTCTAGAAATGAACTACCTGAAATCGGAGGATGTCGCCGCCTACCACCAAGATGGATCTGTGATCGTGAAGGACCTCTTCTCATCTGATGAGGTCGCAGCGATGGTTGCATCGGTCGAACAGGGAGAACGAGTCGCCCGAACCACGATGGATCGTGACGACGGGGACGGGCGGGTCACACGACTGGCTATCTGGCACGAGTTGGGAGATGATATCTGGTCTGCAGCATCGACCTCTCCCCGTATCGTCAACAACGTGCGGATCCTGCTGGGTGAGGAGGCCTCCTTCTTCCACGGCAAGGTCATCTTCAAGGAAGCGGGCACGGGTGGGGCGTGGCAGTGGCATCAGGACTATGGCTACTGGTACAACCAGGGATTCGCCTATCCCAGGATGATCAGCGTGTTTATTGCTCTGGACGAAGCAATCAGGGAGAACGGCTGTCTGCAGGTGCTGAGAGGCTCTCACCTGCTGGGTCGGCTTGACCACGGGAAGATCGGCGATCAGACCGGAACGGATGGGGACCGGATCACATCGGTCGAATCCTTGTTCGAACGCGACTACTGCGAGATGACTCCCGGATCGGTACTCTTCTTCCACTGCAATCTGCTGCACACGTCCGCCCAGAACACATCTGACAGGGATCGACGTGCCTTCATCATCTGCTACAACGCACTCGACAATCCTCAGCTCACCGACCGGAAAACCTCAGAGCCACGGCCTTGCCCGGTGAGCGAGGACGACGCCATCCTGGAAAAGCACGCGTCATCGTAGCCTCCGGTCGATCGGATAAGGAAGAGCCCCCAGCTCCTGCGAGACGATCGCAAGGTGCAGGGGGCTCTTCCTTACCGCCATTCCCCCCCGGATTGGCAAGCGTGTGTTTATCTCTTATGGCAAGCGGATCGACTTGAGTAGATCGCTGAAGGTTCCGAACAGCGATGAGTACGCCGGGCCGGTTACGTAGACCTCCTTCTCAGCAGCCAGAAGCTCTGAAAGCTGCTTGTATCCATCGAAGACTACACCTTCCTCCACACGGAATGTCCCTCGGTCGGGCGTGCCCTTGACGCCGAATACCGCCTCGACCACCGCCCCGTCCCCTGAGACCGATTCCCCTCCCGCTGAGATCGCGCTCGCGAGAAGCGTCCGTCCCTTCCCCAGATCCTTCACCAGCAGGAGCGGCGCCTCGGCACCGTTCTTCTCAAGCAGATTCGTCGACGGAAGTCGTGCACCGAGAAACTCGAAGCCCTGCGTGTCGTGTGTGAGTTCGAATCCCCAGGCCTTCATCTCATTCGCTCCGAACATCGAAACGGACAGAACAAGACGATCGCCGTCGCTCTCTTCTTCCTTCAGCTTGAGCGAAACGTCAGGCGACAGCGATGGCTGCTGGCCCGGTCCCATCAGCGCACCCAGACCGGGTTTCGCGCGAGCCGAACTCGGTGCGTCGACGACCGTCTTTCCGAAGTGAATCGTCAGAATCAGGAAGTCGGCAAAATCGACCCGGCCGTCTGTGTTCAGATCTGCGCTCGCATTGTAACGGAGATCCGTCGACGTGTAACCGAAGGCATCGGCGAAGGCCACGAAGTCATTGAAATCGACCCGGGGGTCCACATCCGGAAGAATAAGGCCCAGAACTTCCTCGCCGTTCGCGTCGTGATACGCGGTCGCGCTTCCCGCGATGCCGATTACGATCGGATCACCCAGATTCGGCAGAGCAGAGACGTGCTCGATATCGATCAGCATCACGTCGGCAAGTGAGAGCATCGTCTGAGAGGAGGTCTGGATCGCTTTGAGCCTTACCGTGCCCAGAGTCCCTTTGCCGGACCCACCGATCTCAGTCCTGCCGATGACGGAATTCACGATGCCCAGATCACCATCCAGGATCTTGCCCGCAACATCCGTTCGGTAGTTCTCCAGGATCGAACCGTTTGATACAAGATCTACCGCCGCCAGCACCGATGGATCGTATTGCAGGTGGAACTCGTATGTCCGAACGGCAACAGCCCCGTCTACTTCGACGGTCACATCGAAAGTGTCGCCGACCTGAACCGAGGTAGCGGGTGCGCCCGAGATGGAGACGATCGCTTCCGTGTTGCTGCCGTCGATGATGGCTTGCTTGAATGTCGGAGTGACGGGTCTGATCCGATTGGTCGCGTTCGTATTGTCGGTCAGGTTCACCGCTGAATAATCCTTGTCCGTCGCGTTCACGATACCGTCTCTGGTGACATCAGTAAAGGGATTGAAATTCGCATCACCGGTCTGCGAGAACAGGGCGTTGTTGATCGCGTTCAGATCAGCCACATCAATGAAGTTGTCAGGCAGACTCGCGCCCGTGCTGTCGCTGACGCCAGCGACATCTCCCGCGATGAGGAAGCCCCGATCGACACCCAGCCCATCGATCGTCGGCTGCAGGTTCGGCAAACTCGCGCCCGGGTACACGTCCAGCGTGTCGTGCCCGGCGAGATGCCGGTCGGCCTTTGCCACGAGAATGAAACGCCCCGAGGGTATGGAACGCAGTTCGAAATCCCCGTTGACACCCATGGTCTGAACCTGGACACCGGACCGCGCAGCATCGATATCGTTCTCCACAAAGAAGGGATCGACGACCTCATCGAAACTGCCGACCTCTCTCAGGAAGAACGTAATCGTATCGGCTGACACCGATCGTCCCTGCAGTGGCACCGTACCGGTCAGCCCCCCCCTCGGTAGAATTCGCACCTCGATCGGCGGGGGGATACTGGCGCCGATGTCGGTTCCGAAAGGTGGGATCAGCATCTTGCTTCGACGAGGATCCTGACTGTCGATGGAAATGAATGTCTGAACGACAGAGCCACCCGTTAGTGGGTTCGCCTTGAAGTTTGCGTAGGCCAGGGTCTGGACGCCGTCGAAGAACGTCAGACCACTGTTCTGATCGGTGTAGATGAACTCGAAGCTGAGATTGCCGTCGATCACCTGTGCGATTTGCTGAACGTTGGATGCACTGATCTGAGGGTTCGACCCGAGCGTGAACGGTTGAATACCTGCCATCGAGGCATCCGTGTCGATCGGCTCGAACAGCGTATCGTCGAACGACATGAAGATATCCACGATATCGATCTGAAGCCCCGTTGCGTTGCCGTCATCAGGCGTAATCGGAATACGCAGCGTGTCATCTTCTATCGCAAACATCTTTGGCGGAACGATGAAGCGAACGGAAGTTGCCGGGCTGGCCGGGACAAGCCCCGTGAACGTGATCCGACCGGGAGCCTTGACGAGCGGCGTGGTCGCGAGGAAGCTCGCAGGTTGATCACCTACGATCCCGTCAAGCGAACCACCGCCGTCTATGGCCAGATACAGAAAATATGTCTCACCAAACCCGCCATTTGTCTGAAGCTCGAGATCGGCTGAGGATGCACCCACACCAAGATTGTTACGCAACCGGTTTCCGACAATGACGAAGGAGGTGTCGACACCTTCGTTCAGCTCGATCTCGCTGCCCAACGACCCATCGGTCGAGTTTGCCAGCCACATTCGGTTGATTTCCGTCGAGCTGCTGATCGTGCCCCAGGTGGTCACTTGACCGAAATCCGCCGACGTCAGGATAATCCTGATGTTGGGAGAACTTGCGGAACCGTCAGCCGCGACCAATCCCGCTGCCGCAGGCGTACCGACAGACCCGCCGTTGTCGACATCCTTGGCCTCCCAGGAGACGATAATGGGATCCTCGACGGATACCTGGATGTCCTGAGCCGGCTGGAGACCGCGGATATAGGGTGGATGCTGGAAAACGATGCCTCTTGCACTCGATCCACTCTCTGTGAAGGAAATGAGGCGGGACGTACTGCCGCCGGTAATGATGCCGTAGATGTAGTATCGGGTGTCCGTGCGGGGAACCGTACCTCCCTCCTCAATCGGCGAAACATAGCTCCAGACATCCCAAGCATACTGATTGTCGAAGAGACCGTTCGGATCCTCGTCAATGCCCCTAACGATGGTATGGGTATCACTGTCACCGAGATTCAACCGAGTCACGAGATCCGTGCCGTCCGAGTTGCCGCTCGTATACCCGATGCTCTTCGTTGCATCCCGGAAGTCAGATCGGGTGCTGTAGTAGAGATCGATCTGCGCGTTGTCATCGGCATCTCGATCACCCATAATGCCCGTCTCCCCCCACGAGAGGGACACAAACCGTGTTGCCGGTCCCGGCAGGATATTCTTGCCGTCCAAATCCAGCTGCATCTGCGACACATCGATACCCGTAATGACATCGAGATCCCCATCGGCAGTTCTGAAATCGTCCAGGATGAACGCATCGGGCGTCAGATCCGGCGAATGTGTTACGGTCGTCGTCGTATACGTGGGGGATGAACTGAATGGGTCGTCCTGTACCTGTGCCAGTATCCTGTGGTCATCATCCCCATCTGTGGCAGCGAAATAGACGTTATAAGTTCCCTCCGGAACAATGCTTTCGACCAACTGGGTTACGGAGTCCCGGGTCAGACCGATAAAATCGAAGGTACGACTGTTGATTGTCAGTGAATCGGATCCTGTAACGAAGATCCCTCCGGACAGGCTGTCTATTCCCGTCCCCAAAAAACTGGACGGTGTCAGACCGCTCTGCATCGACAAGAAGATCCGCATACTAAAAGCGGCCGGGTTGTCTACGTCTTCGGCGTGGAAGAGCATCGTCAGTATTGCAGACGGCTCGGGTGTGAGTCCGTTGTTGAGCGTGCTGAGCGCTGATCCCTTGGCGACAAATGACCCCGTATCGAGCGTAACGGTCTGGTTGTCCTTCCGATTGGCTGCGACGGCTGCCATACCCGGTATATCGCTTGGAACCTGCACGATCCCGGTCTGCGAAAACTGATCACCGCCGTCGTCGTCGTAGTCCCATCCGACAATCACGAATTCTGGCGGATGCGTTACCAGCAAAGGACCGCTTCGCGCGAGAAACGCGTTACCCGTGAAGGTGCCCAGTCTGGAGTTGTCGAACCCGAGCTTGGCGCCACCGCCATTCAGCATGTTCGCGGCCGGGAACCGACCGGGCGCCGGATCTGCCATCACATACACATAATAGACCGTGTTGTCGGCGGTCTCCTCCATCGACAGAACACCGTTTACGCTGTCCGCCGAAGTGGCCGTGCCAAACGTCGACACGAAATCTTCTCGGATGAAGGTGCGATCGACCAGACGAGGTCTTTGCCGCTGCCCGACCAGCGGGGTTCGATCCGCCCCGAGTGTGAAATGCTTCACAGGCGCAAGCGTCGAGGGCCGAGTCACGAGCGCAGAATCTGTGCTCAGGTAGAATGAATACAGGATATCTGTCTGGGCGTCTGAAAATCCTGTAGACAGAGACAGACCGGACATGCCCGTATGACTGAGATCGGGCAAGGAGGCGGGAAAAGCGAGTTTATAGAATCGACCGCCCAGCGTGGTTGTGTCACCCACCGACGAGTCCGGTCTCGCGAACTGGAACTGCTGGAGACGCTGGTTCTCGAGTTTCGATACCTGAACCATCTGTTTTGACCCGACGTCGGCACTGAAATCCAGGGCATAGACGGTGTCGACGCGGCCTCCGTTTGCGATACCGGTGAAATCGGTAGGCGTCTTGAGGTCATACTCCACGGTCACGATCGCCGCGCCCGCAGTTCCAGTGATACCAAAATTGAGTGTGGCGAGGGTTGATGAAGCTGAACCGGCAAAGAACGACGACAGAGCGCCAGAATTGGTTGTCGTCGTCACGGAGTTTGCCAGCACCGTCAGTTCGGCCGGGACCGTGATTGTAAACGCACGGGTAGCCGCGACGGCCGAGCCACCGAGCGTGATATCAAACCGCTGGTGGAACTGCTCCACAGAATTGGTTTCTATCCCGTTAATCACCTCGTCCGGTATCAATATCACGGTCTGTGCCCGCAGACCGGAGACAAAGATGCCCAAGGCGACCAACGCCAACAGAAATCCCGGAATAAGTTGACGGTAACGTGGGGTCATGATTAGGGAGTCCTGGTTTATGCCAGGAGAGCGATTGGTCAGTATATCCCGATACGTTCGAGTGCTACATCCGTGTGCGACCCGATATCATTCGGCGTCCAACCGTCGCTCCTTTTCCATTCCTGGGATCTAACTTCCTATTGTGCAGCGTTTTCCGATTCCCTTCGGAGTGTGAGATCGGGTCTGCGTACAGGCCCTCCTGTCAAGTATCGGCGGAGGGGCTTGAGTCTTTAGTCGATTACTCAGTTTTTTCTCGATCTTAAGAAAAAACGTCACCGGCCACAGCCGATGACGTTTTTTCCCCCCAATTCTATGCTGCCTCTACAACCGACGAGCCATAGCCACGGCCCCCAGAAGGACCGCATTATCGCCTCTTCTGGCGGCTACGACACGGACATCGTCTCTATGTACAGGCATCACACGGCGTTTCACGCTCGATCTGAGGCGTTCGAACAGGATTCGGCCCGCCTTCGCAACCCCCCCGCCCACGACAACCAGCTCCGGTGCGATGGTATTGACGATTGCCGCGATCGCCATTCCCAGGTAATCTGCCGTCTCCTCGACAACCTTCAGCGCCACGGGATCGCCGTTCCGGGCGCAATCGAACACATCCTTCGCCGTTAGACCGGCCCGCTTCATACGCGTGCGTCCCCGCGTTGCAATCGCCGGTCCGGAGCAGAGGGATTCGAGGCAGCCCACATTTCCACAAGCGCAGCGGGGTCGGTCTCTCAGAATCGGCACGTGCCCCAGCTCGCCGGCATTTCCGTTCGCGCCTCTGTAAACGTCTCCGTCCAGGACAATCCCTCCCCCGATACCCGTGCTCACCGTGTAGTAAACGAGGCTCTTCAACCCGCGTCCCGCTCCATACACAAGCTCTCCCATCGCCCCGACGTTTGCATCGTTATCCACGATGGCCGGCACACCGATCTCGGCTTGCAGGATCTCCGGCAGAGCGACGTCATCCCACCCGGCCACGTGAGTCGAGTTGATGATCCGTTGACGGTCGAAATCTACGGGTCCACCGAACCCGATACCCGACGCGTGGATCGGAAACGCGTCACAGAAGTCGGATGCGATCCGGGTGACCTGCTCGATCATCCACTCGGAGCCACCCGCCACCTTTGTCGACCGGCGTGCCACGCGCACCAATCGGCCAGCGTCGTCGGCGACTGCGACCCGGAACCGCGTACCACCGATGTCGATCGCAAGAATCACGGCGAAATCAGCCCGATATCCCGAAGATGCCTGACCGACTGCTCGACACGATCCTTCGCGATCTCCTCGCTGAAGTCCTCACCCTTGATCCCCTCTAGCTCAAGGGTGTAGGGCCCGGAGAAACGGTTCTGTTCCAGTATGCTCAGACAGGCCTGAAAATCCACAATGCCTTCGCCCAGTGCCGGGAAATGCCAGGACTCATAGCCGCCATCCGTGTCCTTCAGGTGAACCGATGCGACGAATTCTGCGATCTCACGCAACTCGCCTTCGGCTGTGACGTCGCGGTTATAGTAGTAGACATTGGCCGTATCGTAGTTGATGCGGACGTTTGGGTGACCAACACCCGCCATCGTCTCGCGACCGATCCGGGCGTTGGTCACCAGATCCGGATGTGTCTCGAGTGCGACCGTGATCCCTCGCTCCGCCGCCGCATCGCCGATGCTCTGCAACCTGCCATACACATACTCTCGATCCAGTTCCGCAGTCCTGGCGCTCGTAAACACAAGATCCACCCCGAGGTCCCGTGCGGCATCGAGGTGATGGGTGAACCTGAGAACCACATCATCGGCATCCATCTGGCAGTGAATGATTGCAGAGGAGACGGCCAGACCTTTGGCAGACAGGCCATTCCGGACCGCATCCACCCCGGATGGTTCAGGACACGGGATCTCTACGTATCGAATCCCGACCTCGGACAGGTGGCTGTAGGCCACCTCGCTGAAAGCGCCATACGACGCGAGATTGCAGGCAAGTACTGACACAACTCACGCCCCTTCGATCGGGGTGCTAGTGGATGAACCGCTGGAGAAACACGAGGACAAAGAAGACAACGAGCGGAGAGAGATCGAACCCGCCCATCGGAGGCAGCATCCGACGGATTGGCGAAAGAATGGGCTCAGTCAGCCGATAGATGCCATCGACGATCGGATTGTTCGGGTTGGGGTTGAACCACGACATCAGGACGCGGGCGAGCATCACATACTCGTAAAGCGAAAGAATCGTTGAAAAAATTCTCATCTATAGTCACCACGGTCTGTTCTGAGGATGGTTCAGGTGATGCCCAAGCTACGGATCCGAGCCCTGCATTTGAGGATTTCCCTCGTGGTGCAGACTAGGTCGTCGATCGAGCTCAGGTCAAAAGGCTTGGAAATGACGGTATCGGCGACCGCGAAGTCAACCTCGGTCACAAGGTCCGTGTAACCGGAGATAATGGCCATTACGGCCTGCGGCAGACTCGACCGCAGAACCGGGAGGATATCCAGACCGCCGCCGTCAGGCAGGTGCAGGTCCAGCAGGATGAGATCGTAGGCGGCCGTGATGCACTTGCCCAATCCCTCGCTCCCGCTGTTGGCCACATCCAGAACCAGCCCCGGTATCCGACCGAAGTGACTTACCAGAAACACGCGTACGTCGGGATCATCTTCGATAAGCAGAACGGTCAGACGATCTCCTGTGTGCGGCCAATATATGCGTGTTCGGTAACCTCGGCAAACCGACACAAAAGTCAGGCCGGATCCTCTTTAACAAGCAGACCGCGGGCCAGCTGTCCGGTCAAGGCGCCGCAGCTGCAGCCGACCAGTCCACCGGCTCCCCACGAGATCCCGACTTCCTGTCCCTGGTAGAATCCGTACCCGATCCCCGTTGTCACCGCGAATGCGATCGACGAGCGAATGGCACGGTGAAGCCGGTCACGCATCAGATCTTCGACAGGAACCGTACTGCCAAAGATAACCCCCACACCAAGACCGGCATACAGACCGATTCGGGGATACGCCGCGGGCATTGCGAAGAAATAGATCGCTGTGATTGCCGCGGAAATGCAGACAAACAGCACGCTGCCTGATCGTGAATCCATAGATCTCTCCAAGCGAAACTGAACCGGCTTGACTTGTGGATTGGAACGGCCAATCTCTTACCGCTCCCTCCCCCCCCCCTCAAAAAAAAAACAGGCTATTCTGTTATTTTTACAGGGAATAGATATTTTATTGCACGACAATTCCAAGCGCGGAAGTAGCCCGATAAGCTCAATATACACAGGTTGGCGAGCAGAGGCTCGAGATCTTGAATCTGGACAGGTTTTCTACCGCGAGACCGGGATCAGCAAAGCTGAAGTCATCGTCGCTACCTCGGTATCGCCCCGACTATTTGGTGTCACATCGAGGGTCGTCCGCTGTCCCTTGTCCGCTATCTGGATGGTTGCACGGGTCCGAGCTTCTTTCAGAAGAGCAATCCGGACAAGACGCCCCCCAGGATCGAGAACGTCAAACTCGGGGATGGGAGGAGGGGCCGCAGGTCATATACACCGAGTTCGCCCACAAGCGGGGGAGGGAGGTCTCTCGGTTGAGCCGATGGTCCAGGACAGAGAAAGCGAAAAAGATTGCGGCCAAGAAGGTCGGGGGCGCGTGGTCCCAATCCTGAATCGAATGAGAGGGATCGATGGGGAGTCTGCGGGGGGACTGGGGGGGGAGACAGGATGGTCCAGACCTGCGAGAGATCCTTCGCCGTTGGCTCAGGATGACGTGTCTACACCCTTGGTTTTCATTTTGTACCCTAACCTGATTTGGGTTGGCCGGAGTCCACATTTATACTACTTTCGAGTCGTTATGGAACACAGCGCCGGCCAGACATTCAGTGGTTTTGTAGCGATGAACGCGGAGGAGCGCCGGAACTGGCATTTCTCCCACAGACGGGCCGGGGCGTCTGCCGTCGTATCCCCACGGGAAACGCTGCCCGAGACACCCGACAGATTGTCGATGAGGCGGTCTGACTCAACAGAATTCCCCGACCAGGCAGCACCTTTGCGACAACGAACCGCCTGACGCTCTACACTTCCTGAAACGAAAGCAGTACGCTCGCTTGGCGAAACTGATACCATTTCCGACTCAGCCAACGACTAAGCTCGGCTACAAGCGCGTCGGTATTCGCCGACACGCGGACTTGGAACGACACGGACAGCTAAACCTCTTTACCGAAATGAGAGGCCAGGTCGTCGAGTTGCCCAATCGTCTGAGCACCTTCGAGGAGGCCCTTCTCCTCGATGAACACGGCGACCCGGCTGCCGCAGAGCTGTATCGCCAGGCCATCCACGAAACGGACTGCGTCGCCGAAGCCTACTGCAACCTTGGCATCCTTGAATCTGAATCCGGTCATCGTCCGCAGGCCTTCGACTGCTTTACCTTATCGCTCGCCAACGACCCGCGCCACTTCGAGTCACACTACAACCTCGGCAACCTCTACCTTGACGAGGGCGACTTCCGTCTCGCCAAACTGCACTACGAAACCTGCACAGTCGTCGAACCCGATTTCCCAGACACCTACTTCAACCTCGGTCTCGTACTGGTTATGAGTGAACAGCGCGAGCACGCCCTGCACGCGCTTGAACGCTACAAGGCCCTTGTCCCCGACCACGAAGCGACCAAAGCCAACGAATTGATTGCCAGCCTCAATCAGACGAGCCAGGCCGAGCGCTGAGCCCCCTCCACCGAACTACATCCGATCGACCATCATCCTGATCTGCCGGACCTCCTCGGACATCCCGACAACACGCTTGTAGGTTGACAGCGCCTGCCGCGCCTCTACCGACCGACCCGACGCGATCAGACAGAGCACCTTGTTTCGCAGGGATCGTCTGTGTCGGGAATCCAGCGAGAGCGCCTTGTCGTAGCACTCGAGCGCCTCGCGATTCGATCGCCGGAGGACGTGGCTGTCACCCAGGAAACAGTAGTCCCGTGCCGTTGCTCTGACGCGGATGCGGCGCATCAGATCTGTCTCCCAGGTCTGGCACACCTGATCCAGGCTGTAGTTCCACGTCGAGTCTCGATCGGCGGCAAGCTTGAGAAAGGTCGAAGCCGTTTCGTAGTCTTCTTCCTCCAGGGCCAACCCCCCCAGACCCGCATAGGCTTCGGCAAGCCCCGTTCCCGTTGCCAGCGAGCGTCTGTAGGCGGCCTCCGCCTCGGACAACCTGCCGAGACTCAGGTAGTGCATCCCGGCTTCTGCCTGAGCTTCGGGGTCATCTGCCTGGGGTCCAGTGACCAGCTGGTCATACTCACCGTACGCAGAGACCAGGAGTGGCTCCGCCTGCTCGCCAACCGGAAAATCAGGTCCGAGCTTTGCGATGGCGCGGGCGGTCTGGATCCGGACAGACCGGCTCGGATCCCCCAGCCGGGGTATCAGGGCAGTACCCATACCTCGGTCGGTGTGATTCCCGATCCCCTCGACCGACCACTTGCGGATCAGGGGATCCGGATCGTCCAGGTAACCTTTCAGAACATCCTTGACGCGTCGGTCAGGCAGTCCGGCAAGGATCGCGGCCGCTGATGCCCGCCACGCATCACCCAGCCCCCGATCAGCCAGAATCGTCGCAAGTGACTCCAGAGCCTGCGGATTTCCCTGACGTCCCTCGTGGATGGCCATTACACGATTGATGCGTTCTGAACGGCCAATCGATTCTCCCCACCACTTCTGCACCCACTCCGCCGACCAGCTTGTTCCCTTCGAGGGGTGACAGCTGTCGCACGCGTTCGGGATTCCAAGACGTTCGGTCAGCTCTGGGGTTGGAGAGGCGATCCGGTGATCATAAACGCCGATCCTGGCAACTTCTTCCATACGCGGCATATGGCAGTCGACACACCCGACGGTCTTGTGATTTCCGTGATCCGGACCGAACCCGACGTGACACGAGGGACAGGATCGGTCGTAATCTCTTCCGGACACAGATTGCAGGGCGGTTCGCGGGCCCAGGTGGTGAGAGTCGTGACACCCGAGACAGGTCAAACCTCCCTTCGAAAAACAGGGGCTCAGCGTAAAACCGAGCGTGTTGTAGTTCAGCTCCCGATACCGACCGTTCGGCCAGAAAGCGCCGTCATCGAGTAGCTCGATTTCATAATAATCCGAGAACGTGCCGCCCGGCGAGAACCCCTCTGCCAGAACACGCTTCTTCGCGTGGCACTGGGCACAGGCCTCGACAGACTGCTTCGGGCTCAGAAGCCCGATGTTGACCAGCGAGGTGTCGATCGCCGTGGCCGAGTGCGGGGATTCCCAGAAGGCGATGTGTGTGGAGCCGGGACCGTGGCAACTCTCGCAGTTGATGCTCAGATCCGTCCACTGCGTGTCGTATTCCCCCGTCCCCATGTCGTATCCCTTACGCAGTTGACTGGCATGACAGTCGAAACACTGTGCGTTCCACGTCCGTCCGAAATTTGTCCAAAAGTTGATGTGATTGGGTGGAAACGCGTCTTCCTGTCTGAACAGGCTTTCCCCGGGATCAAACCACTCGTGCTCCCGTACGTCCCAGTAGGCGGGTAAAATCTGGATCCGGCCTCCGGGCAGTGTCGTCAGATACCACTGGGTGTCCCGATCGCCGATTACGTAGTCGACCGGGTAAGCGACCCGGCCACCATGACCACTCTCCGTTTCCACAAAGAAGGAATCGTCTCGTGCAAACATACGCGACGTTAGCCACCCGAACGCAAGGCGATTCGATCCCGTAAAGTCTCCCTTTACGGTCGCTCTGGATGGAAGCTGCATCGACCGGCTATGGAAAGAGGCAGTCCACTCGCTGAAGGCCTCTGGATGGCAGGACCGACACGCCGATGCCCCTACATATTCGGGTGGCGAGTCGACCTCGATAGTGGACGTGTCCCGTTGAGTACAGCCGAAACCGAGACCGATCGCCAGGAGGGCAACCGACACGGCCGACCGCATGCCTGTATTCTGCACTGAATCCCCCCGGCAGTGAACAGTCACGAATCTGCTACGATAGCCTAGACTACGCCGTCCGGCACGGCCGATCAACCCCTACCCGAGCCGATTACACCTTTCTGATTGCAAACAATATGATATTACTACCTATCAACAGTGACGTCGCCAGATCATTTTCCTGGAGCAAGAATCGGCTGGACACAACCCTATCTTTGGGTCTACTTACAAAGATGTCCTCCCCTGCAACGAGGGCACTCACGCCGGGAACCTTCCACAGGTCTCAAATCGAGGACCAGTCAGGAAAACACTATCGCATCACGTGTGCTGTTGTCATCCGTCTGCAAGCCGATCGGCCCGTCCGTCGGTGATGCCGAGTCCGTCGGCTATGAGCTCCTTCACGGCCAGGTAACTCGAGCCCAACACATCTACTCGCCCCGAGTCGTCCACGTCCAGTATGCCTTGGACTACATCGCGGAGAATCTCGACACCCCCACCGTTGTCCTTCACTACCCATCCAGGCGAACGTTCCTCAAGGAGATCCGCAAGGGATACGATGTCATCGGCATCAGCTTTGCGCTCTCTACGTCGCATCACGCAATCGCGATGTGTCGCCTGATCCGCGAGAATGCACCATCAACGCGGATCGTGCTGGGAGGCTACGGCACAGTGATGTCGGACGATGAGCTGGAACCGTACTGTGACGCGATCTGCAGGGAAGAGGGTGTCGGTTTCATGCGGAACTATCTCGACGAACCGCCGCTGGCCGTCGAGCAGTATCACCACCCCGATATCCGCAGCCGGTTACGGCTCTTCGGCGTGCCGATCGGACACACGGCGATGGTCTTCGCAGGGCTGGGATGCCCAAACGGCTGCGATTTCTGCTGCACTTCTCACTTCTTCAAGCGAAAGCACATCCGTCTGCTCCCTTCAGGCGACGATATCTTTGATGTAATGAAGCAGACCCAGCAAGCGCACAGCCGGATCGCCTATACCATCCTAGATGAAGACTTTCTACTCAACAAGAAGCGTGCGGTGGAATTCCTCGAACGTTGCCGAGACACCGGCATAACGTTCTCCACCTTCTGTTTTGCGTCCGTGAAGGCGTTGAGTCAGTATGAAATGGAAGAGCTCCACGAGATGGGGATCGACGGCGTCTGGATCGGATACGAGGGAAAGGAATCCGGTTACTCCAAGCACGACGGGAACGACATCGACGAGCTGATCCGCGATCTGCAGGCAAACGGCATCAACGTTCTGGCCTCGATGATCCTGGGCATTCCCTACCAGACCGACGAGATCACCGAGAGGGAATTCCAGGGCCTGATGGCAAACCGCCCCGCGCTCTGTCAGTTCCTGATCTACGGTCCGACACCCGGCACGCCCTTCTACGAAAACGTGATGGCAGACGACCTACTGCACGAAGATCTGCAGAACGACCGGATGGCCTACTACCGGCAGTGCACGGGTTTCTCCGCGATGGTCAAGCATCCCTTCCTGAGACGGGCCGAGATCGAGGACATGCAGACTGACCTCTACCGGCGGGATTTCGAGATACTTGGACCCTCCGTACTGCGCGTAGGAGAAATCAAGCTGAGCGGCTGGCTGAAGCTGAAATCGCACAAGAATCCGCTTCTGCGAGAGCGAGCGAAGGATTTCAGACTCAAAGCTGCCTCGACACTAGCGGTCCTGCCCAGCGCGATATTTGGCCCCAAGGTCACCTTCCGGAACCGGATCCACCTGACCAAGCTCTTCTGGAACATCTTCAGGAACGTCTCGTTCACTCAGAAAGCGTTCGCCCTTGCCGCACCGCTTATGGGTCTGTTCGCCGCCGCATCATGGGTGAAGATCGCCCTTGGCATCGAGAATCACCCGGTGACGCGCGTGCACATCTACCACGGACGACCGAAGCAGGCGGCCGCGGTGAAGAAGCTGAGAGTGTTCCCGAGAAAGACGGTCAAAAAACCGCGTAGTCAGGGCGAATTGGTGTAGTTCCCGAAGCGGTGGGGCGCAATTCTGCGCGCGGAACGCCAAGAATCAAGATGATCATCGGCCTCCCCGGCTCTGCTGGGGGGGCCGATCCGATTCTAGCCCTGATGGAGAGCCGCCATACGGCGTTCGGGGACCTCCGATCGTCTTCCAGACCCCCTGAAGAGCACAACCAGAAAGCCAATACTGTCCCAATCACCCATTTCTGCCGATATAGTTAGGGGGGAAGCGCCTCATCAGGCATTTCCGTATATTCTATTTGATCTGTTCTCACCACCCCTTGGACCGTACTTTCAGGAGATCGCCGTGGCAGAAGAAGATGGAGACGAACTATCCGCCGGTACAAAAGTAGCGATTCTGATGATCTCGCTGGGTCAGGAAACCACCGCTGAGGTGATGAAGTATCTGACTGACATCGAGATCGAGAGTATCGCCCAGAACATCGCCGAACTCGAAGTCGTCACGACCGAGCAGGAAGATGAGGTCCTCGAGGAATTCGAGCAGATGTTGATTGCGGGGCAGTATGTCTCGCAGGGCGGAATCGACTTCGCCCGCGGCGCCCTGGAAAAGGCGATGGGTCCACGCAAGGCCCAGGCGCTTCTAGATCGTGTCTCGTCAACGACGACGAGCGGTTTCTACATGATGCGGAACGTCGATCCGAACCAGATTATACCGTTTATCAGCAAGGAACATCCACAGACGATCGCCCTGATCCTCTCCCAGCTGGAGTCGACACAGGCCGCCGGTGTTGTGAACGGTCTGTCGGAAGAGCTTCAGGCGGATGTGTCCTACCGGATCGCCACGATGGAGAGCATTTCACCGCAAGTCCTTCGCGAACTCGAAGACAGTCTGGCCGAAAACCTGCAGACGATCCTCTCCGGTCAGGTAACAGAGATCGGCGGTCCGAAAGCGGTCGCCGAGATTCTCAACAGCACCGGTCGATCGACGGAGAAAGCGGTTCTCGAGCGGCTGGATGCCCAGGATCCTGAGCTCGCCGAGGACGTTCGCAACCAGATGTTCGTCTTCGATGACATCGCGAACCTGACCGATCGCGAAATCCAGCTGATCCTGAGGGAAGTGGATTCCAAGGATCTCTCGACAGCCCTGAAGGGCGCCAACGACGAAATGAAAGATCGCATCTTCGGAAACGTGTCCGAGCGTGTCGGTACGATGATGAAGGAAGAAATGGATTTCTCGGGACCTGTTCGCATGAGCGATGTCGAAGAGGTGCAGCTGCGGATCGTGCAGACGGTGCGACAGCTCGAAGAAGCGGGACAGATCACGATCGTAAGAGGCGACAGCAACGATCAGTTTGTGTAACGCCTGCCGCCGTCCCATAGGCAATCAACGAATGCGGATGACCCGGTGGTCGTCCGTTTTTTCGTGTACGCAACGTCTACCTTTCCCTCCCGAACTCGCTCACAGAACGATTGATCTGGGGTAATGTTCAGACTTGGGATTTCCTGAATATCAGAATTGAGGGATACGCAGTTGGTGTCGGGCGGGGTGATGAGAACACGATTACACAGGGACGTAGTCACACACAGAAACAGCTTCGCGACTCCCATTCCGTTTAGTCGGCCGGACGCAGACGATGCGCTCTGACCCCCACTCGGTAGATGGCTTTCTCCTTGCATTCCTTTTCTGCCTGTCGTTCGGCTCAACTTCGTTGTGCGACGACAGGCCCCCCTGACCGGCCCCCATTAGTGTATCCACATCCAGAGTTAGAATGCGGTTGCTGGTAGCGACCCCGAGACCGTTTCAGGTGCCGGTGGTTTGTAGCTCAATTCACTTGGCGAAGCTATCGGGGATCTCTATTGATTGTTTGATTCTCAACCGCACGCAAACCAATCCTCATATCCCAGCTTTATCAGATTGCCCCGGCTGATGGCCACACAATCAAACGGATCGCGTCCGTACACATCGTCTTGCTCTACCAGGAAGAATTCGCTTCCGCATTCCAGGCCGGTATCGATGATCTCTCTGATCGGCAGGTTACCCTCGCCGACTTCTGCAAACTTCACCGCGTCGTTGAATGCAGAAACGACTTTCTCGAAGCTCATTTCACCGGCCAGCAATGAGAGGTCAAGTTTGATCTGGTAGTCTTTCAAGTGAAGAAGCTTGATACGACCCTCGAATTGCCGGATGTAGGTCAATGGATTTTCGCCTCCTCGCTGAATCCAGTACACATCCAACTCGAATCCAAGGCGCTTGGTGCTGTCCTTGATGATATCCATCAGATACTGGCCGCCATACTTCTCGAACTCGTGGTGGTGATTGTGGTAGTAGAGCTCGATGTCGTGTTCGGCCAGCCGTTCTGCCATTTCGTCTGCTCTGGAGACAAAATCAAGCGCTTTCTCCCGGTTACCCAAGTATGCGAAGGGAAGCATCGGGATGCGCAACAGGTTAGTACCTAGCGTTTTGCAGTCATCGACAATCTTGGAGAAATCAGTAGCCAGAGATTCCCCACCGCGCGGCAAAGGTTCTAGTCCCGCCGAACAAGCCGCAACTTT